>NZ_SMKR01000006.1 GCF_004348725.1 Kribbella turkmenica | reverse complement strand
CCGCTCGGCGGGAGACGGGAGGGGGTCGATCAAGCATCAGCGTGTCCTCCTGGCGGGGGGTGGAGCACGGTTTCGGGCGTGCGTCAGCGCCGCGCCGGCCGGGGGGTCGAGGCACTCGGCGCATGCTTTTACATCGGTGTACTACATCGGTGTAGAGATGATGCCCGGGCGGTCCTGGACCGTCAACCCCTCACCGGCGGTGGCTTTGGGTGACCGTCAACCGACGGTGGACTCGCGGACGTGCAGCTCGTACGGCGCGACGATCTCCTGGTGCTCGGACACGTCGCCGGCCATCCGCCGGACCAGCAGTTCGACCGCCGTCCGGGCGATGTGGACCCGGTTCGGGTCCACCGTGGTCAGGGTCGGGCTGCTGTAGCTGGCCTCGTCGATGTTGTCGAAGCCCGCGACCGCGACGTCGTCCGGGATCCGGATGCCGCGGGCGGTCAGCGCCCGCACCGCGCCGAGTGCCAGCGTGTCGTTGAGCGCGAACACGGCGTCGAACTCCAGCCCGGTCGCCAGCAGCTCCTCGAGCGAGTCCGCTCCGCTCGACCGGTGCCACTGCCCGCCCGACACGGCCAGCTTGTCCGGCACCGGTACGCCGTACTCCGCCAGCGTCTCGGCGTAGGCGGCGTACCGGATGGCGGCGGTGCCGACCAGCTCGCCGGGCCGGATGCCGATGACCGCGATCCGGCGGCGACCCTCGTCCAGCACGTGCCGGACGACCGCTTTGGTGCCCTCGACGTTGTCGATGATCACGTGGTCGACCGGGCCGTGGAAGATCCGCTCGCCGAGCAGCACCATCGGCGTCGGCGTGCGGAGCTGGTCGACGTCCTCGGGGCCGAGGCCGAGCGGGCTGTAGAGGAGTCCGTCGACCAGGTGGCCGCGCGGCCGGGCGAGGGCGGTCAGCTCGCGTTCGCGGTCGGCGTTCGTGGTCTCGATCATCACGGTCAGGCCGTGCTCGCTCGCGGCCGCGATCGCCGCGTCCGCGAGCTCGGCGAAGTACGGGTTGCTCAGCTCGGGGACGGCCAGGCCGATGATGCCGGTCCGGCCGGACTTCAGGTTCCGGGCGGAGATGTTCATCTGGTAGCCGAGGGCATCGATCGAGGCGAGCACCTTCGTCCGGGTCTCCTCGCGGATGTACGGATAGCCGTTCATCACGTTGGACACGGTCTTCGGCGACACCCCGGCGTGCCGGGCCACGTCCCGCATCGTCACTGCCACGGCATCACCCCCCGACTCACCGGATCTGGTCCTCAACACCGTAGTGCACCCGGCGACACGCCCGGGCCGGCGGAGTAGTATGAGCGAGTCAGATGACTGACTCACGTCTGAGTCGAACCTGGGCCTTGCGGTCTGGGGACCGTACTCCGCGGTCGAGGCGACGGCCCTCCAGCGGTGGGCCGATCCGGCGAGTCACGGAGCGATGTTCGGCACGCAGCGTGCGCTGCTGTCGATCGCCTTGCCCCCGGTGCCGTTGCAGGTGCCGTCGCAGGTGCCGTCGCCGTCGACCACGTGCCCCCGGCGACGATCCTGGCTGTGTGTCGGCGCTGAGCTGCACCGTCGCCGGTGCGGTCGCACCGGTCCCGCTGCGACGCGGCTAAGCGCCGTACGGCGGGCGGTTCAGTGGCATCAGCCTGATACCGGCCTGCAGGGCCTTGCTCAGGATCGCCGCTTCCGGGCGGCCGAGGCGCATGCTGATCACCGACGGTGGCAGGTTGTCGGCGGCCAGCTCCTTCAGCTTGCTCACTTCCTTCGCTGTCCAGGGTTCCGCTGCGTTGCGGATGGACTGCGGCAGTCCCATCGTCCTCACTTCTTTCGTTGCAGATCGACCTCCCGGTGCCCGATCTGCAACGACTGAAAAGTCCGGCGGTAGCGTCAGCGGTCCGCGGCCGGACGACGACGCAGCGTCGGATCCACGAGGGACGGCGGACGCCAGGCGCCGTCCGGCGGGTAGAGGTCGGTGCCCGGAGGAACGATCTCGTCGATCCGGTCCAGGGCGGCGTCGTCCAGCGTCAGGTCGGCGCCCTTCAGCAGGCCGTCGAGGTGTTCCATCGTGCGCGGTCCGCTGATCACCGAGGTCACCCCGGGATGCGTGCCGGCGAAGGCCACCGCGAGCTCGGGCAGCGTGCGGCCGATGCTGTCGGCCACCTCGATCAATCGCTCGACCGCGTCGAACTTCGCCGCGTTCCCGGGGATCGACGGGTCGAACCGGAACGGCGTCAGTGCCGCACGGCCCGTGGTCAGGTCGACCTGCCGGTCCTTGCGCACCTTGCCCGACAGGAATCCCGACGCCAGCGGACTCCACGTGAGCACGCCCATCCCGAGCCGCTGGGTCGTCGGCAACAGCGACCGCTCGATCCCGCGGCTGATCAGCGAGTACGGCGGCTGCTCGGTCCGGAACCTGCCGTAGCCGCGCCGTTCGGCGACGTGGTGCGCGTTCATGATGTCCTCGGCCGGGAACGTCGACGACCCGAACGCGCGGATCTTTCCCTGGCTGACCAGGTCGGTCAGCACCCACAGGGTCTCCTCGATGTCCGTGCTGTAGTCCGGCCGGTGGATCTGGTACAGGTCGATCCAGTCCGTGCCGAGCCGGCGCAGACTGTTCTCCACCTCCTGGACGATCCACCGGCGCGAGTTGCCGCTGCGGTTGCGGGTGCCGTCCTCGAGCGGGAAGTGCACCTTGGTGGCGAGGACGACGTCGTCGCGGCGGCCCTTCAGCGCCTTGCCGACGATCTCCTCGGACTCGCCGCGGGAGTACATGTCCGCGGTGTCGACGAAGTTGATGCCCTGGTCGAGGGCGGCGTGGATGATGCGGATGCTGTCGTCATGGTCGGGGTTGCCGACCGCGCCGAACATCATCGTCCCGAGGCAGTGCGCGCTGACCTCGATCCCGGTCCCACCCAGCGTGCGGTAACGCATGTACAAGCTCCTTCGGCGTGGCTGATGCCAGGAACGCTAGGAGCTGGAGCGCTGTCTAGGTCAAGCCCGCCGTAGGGTGGAGGCCGTGGAGTTCGCAGAGCTGTGGAACCCGGAGCCGGGCTGGTTGAACACCGCGTCGTACGGGCTGCCGCCGCGGCCCGCCTGGGAGGCGTTGCAGGCCGCGCTGTCCGACTGGCGGGTCGGCGCGACGAGCTGGGAGCCGTGGGACGAGTCGACGACCCGCAGCCGGGAGTCGTTCGCCCGGCTGATCGGTGCCGACGCGGCCGACGTGTTCGTCGGCAGCACGGTCTCCGCGGCGCTGGCTCCGGTCGCGACCGCGTTGCCGGACGGCGCGAAGGTGCTGACCGACGACGTCGAGTTCACCTCGAACGTGTTCCCGTGGATGGCGCACGCGGACCGTGGCGTCGAGGTGGCCGGCGTTCCGGGGGAGGAGCTGGTCGCGGCGATCCGGCCGGGGATCGACCTGGTCGCGGTCAGCGCGGTCCAGTCGTCGACCGGCGCCGTCCTCGACCTCGCCGCGGTTGTTGCCGCTAGCAAGGAAATTGGTGCGCTGGTGGTGATCGACGCCAGTCAGGCGCTCGGCTGGCTGCCGCTGACCGTGGACGGCATCGACGTCCTGGTCGCGCACACCTACAAGTGGCTGATGTCGCCCCGGGGGGCCACCCTCGGGTACCTCTCGCCGCGTCTGCAGGAGCTCTGCCGCCCGTCGGCCGCCGGCTGGTACGCCGCCGCGGACGTGCACAGCTCGTACTACGGGACCCGGATGGAGCTCGCAGACGGTGCCCGGCGATTCGACCAGTCGCCGGCGTGGTTCTGCTTCGTCGGCGCGGCGCCGGCACTCGAGCTGGTCGAGCAGATCGGCGTCGAGACGATCAACCGCCACAACCTGGACCTCGCGAACGAGTTCCGCGCCGGACTCGGCATGCCGCCGTCGAACTCGGCGATCGTCAGCACCACGCTGGCCGGCGCGCAGGAGGCGTTCGCCGCCGCGGGGATCCGGGCCGCTGTCCGGGACGGCAAGCTGCGGGCGTCGTTCCACGTCTACACGACGCGGGCCGACGTACATCAGGCGCTCGCGGCCCTCAAACCTCTGCTGTAAAACGGCTAGAGGGTGGTCTAGGTCCGGGCTAAGGTGCCGCCTATGAGCACGGGACTGAGCATCGGGCAGGTGGCGGAGCGGACCGGGTTGAGCGTGCACGCCCTCCGGTTCTACGAGCGCGAGGGGCTGCTCGCGGATCCGGTCCGGCGGGAGCCGAACGGCCGCCGCGTCTACACCGAGGACGACGTCGACTGGCTCGCCATGTGCATCAGGTTCCGGTCGTCCGGGATGCCGCTGGACACCATCCGAAAGTACACCGACCTGGTCCGGCAAGGTCCCGGCAACGAGCAGGACCGGCTGGCTCTCCTCCGCAGCCACCAGGACCGCGTCACCGCCCAGATTCAGGAACTCAACGAGTGCCTGAACGTCATCACCCACAAGGTCGACCTTTACCAGCAACGCCTCGCCGAAGGCACCGCCGACTGCCTCTGGGCGGCCCCCTCCACCCCAACGGACACCTCGGCCGCGTTTTAGGTCAGCACGATCCGCTCGGGGTGGGTGTAGACGTTCATGGTCGCGTTGCGGATGAAGCCGGCGAGGGTCAGGCCGGACTCGTGGGCCAGGTCGACGGCGAGGGAGGACGGGGCCGAGACCGCGCCGAGGACGGGGATGCCTGCCATGACCGCCTTCTGGGCGAGCTCGAACGACGTACGGCCGGAGACGATCAGGATGCAGGAGCGGGCCGGGACGTGACCGGCGAGGACTGCCCAGCCGACGACCTTGTCGACGGCGTTGTGGCGGCCGACGTCCTCGCGGACGACCAGCAACTCACCGGCGGCGGTGAAGAGCCCGGCGGCGTGCAGACCACCGGTGCGGTCGAATACCTGCTGCCTCTCCCGGAGCGCGTCGGGCAGACCGGCCAGTACGTCGAACGGCACGCGGACCGGGTCGTCCGCCGGGGAGTACCGCGTTTTCAGTCGTACGGCGTCCAATGACGCCTTCCCGCAGACACCGCAGGACGACGTGGTGTAGAAGTTCCGCTCGACCCCGGTGACCGGTGGCGGCACCCCTCGTGCGAGGCCGACGTCGAGGACGTTGTACGTGTTCCGGCCCTCGTCGTCGCGGGAGTCGCAGTACCGGGCGTCGTGGATGTCGTCGACGCCGCCGATCACGCCTTCGGTGTGCAGGAACCCGTGTGCCAGCTCGACGTCGTGGCCCGGCGTCCGCATGGTGACCGCGAGCGGCTTGCCGTCCACGCGCAGCTCGAGTGGTTCCTCGACCGCGATCGAGTCCGGCCGGGAGCGATCGCCGTCCGGGCCGAGCCGCAGTACCGGACGACGTGCGATCAGACGCCCCATGGTCGCGCTCCTGGATCGAGTGGCAGCAGCCGGGCGGCGATCGCCTCGGCCGGACCGGGATCGACCACGGCCAGCGCATCGGCGGCCGCGACTCCACGCAGCATCGCGGACCCACCGTGCCCCAGCGGTACGGCGCCTTGCGTGGTGACCCGGACGGGGACGAGTCGTGTACTGCGCGGATGACATGGCAACCCACCGGGAACCGGCGCAACCGTCAGCGCAGGAAGGGGAAGGCCGCGCATCCGCCGGATCGCGGCCACGCCCACTGTCAGGAACGCGGCCAGCGCGGCGAACGGGTTGCCGGGCAGCCCGACCACGAGCCGCCCGTCGGCGAACCGCGCGAGAGCCTGTGGGTGACCGGGCCGGCAGGCGACCCCGTCGACGATCAGCTCGGCGCCGAGCGCGAACAGGGCCGGGCGCAGATGATCCGCCGGCCCGGACGCCGACGAACCGGAGATCAGAATGAGCTCCGCATCCGCCGACAGCAGTGCGTCGACCAGCGCTGCCCGATCGTCGGCGAGATGCGTGACCGGTGCGGCGAGCGCGCCGGTCCGCGTGACCAGGCCGGGCAGCATCGGTCCGATGGCGTCACGTACGCGCCCCGGTCCGGACGGACCCCGATGCACCAACTCGTCGCCGGTGACGATCGCCGCCACCCGCGGCCGCGGTACGACGGTGAGCCGGTTGAGACCGACCGACGCCGCCGCGCCCAGAACCGGTGGGTCCACGACGACACCGGCAGGCAGCAGTTGCTCGCCGGCCCGACACTCCTCGCCGGCCCGTCTGATATGCCGCCCAGGCTCCCCCCGACCCTGCAGGAGCTCACCGACGAGCGTGGCGTCCTCGTCCCGCACCACTGAGGTCGCCCCGATCGGCACCGCGGCTCCGGTGGTGACGCTGCAGGCCTCGCCGTCGGCCAACTCCACCGGGGCGCGTGAGGCCGCACCAACGTGGCCTACCAGTCGCCACGGCCCCGCACCACGTACGGCGTACCCGTCCATCGCGGACCGGTCGACCGGAGGCACCGCACCGGGGGAGACGAGCGGCGTGGCCAGTACGGCGCCCTCCGCTTCGGCCAGTGTGCGGGACACGGGCTTCAGGGGTGTGGTCGCCGCATGCGCCAACTCCCGGGCGACGTCCCACGGCAACACGGCTTCCGCGTGCCGTGGGACGTCGTGCGGTTGGGTCACGTGGCCGCCAGCTGCCGGGCGGCCAGCGCCGCGGCCGGGTCGAGGTCCTCGGCACCGGCCTCGACATGGGCGATCAGGGCCTTCTTCATCCGCGGGTCCCACGCGGCCTTCATGTGGTTCGCGATCGCGGTGGCCGCGTCCGCCGGCTGCCGGTGCGCGAACTGGACCGCAATCTCGTTCGCCAGCCGCACGTACGGCGGAACCGTGCCGCTCATCGGGCGACCACCGGCTCCCGCTCGGCGGTGGTCGCCGTCGGCTGTGTCAGCAGATCGACCTGGACGGCGGTGACCTTGTACTCCGGGCAGTTCGTCGCCCAATCTGAATTGTCCGTGGTGACCACGTTCGCCCCGCTCACCGGGTGGTGGAACGTGGTGTAGCAGACTCCGACCGGCATCCGGTCGGACAGCTTCGCCCGCAGCGCCGTCCGGCCGACCCGGCTCGACAGCGCGACCGCGTCGCCGTCCTCGATGCCGCGGACCTCGGCGTCGTGCGGGTGCAGCTCGAGGACGTCCTCGGGGTGCCAGGCGACGTTCGCGGTTCGCCGGGTCTGCGCACCGACGTTGTACTGCGACAGGATCCGGCCGGTGGTCAGGATCAGCGGGAACTTCCGCGTCGACCGCTCACTGGTCGGCACGTACACGGTCTCCATGAACCTGCCCTTGCCCCGGGTGAACTCGTCGGAGTGCATGATCGGCGTCCCGTCCGGGTGCTCGAGGTTGCACGGCCACTGGACGGAGCCCACCGTGTCGAGCTTGTCGAACGACACCCCCATGAACGTCGGGGTGGTCAGCGCGATCTCGTCCATGATCTGGCTCGCCGAATCGTAGTGCATCGGGTAGCCCATCTGCTGGGCGATCTCACAGACGATCTGCCACTCCTGCTTGCCGGTCTTCGGCGCCATCACCGGGCGGACCCGGTTGATCCGGCGCTCGGCGTTCGTGAACGTGCCGTCCTTCTCCAGGAACGACGTACCGGGCAGCAGCACGTGCGCGAACTTCGCCGTCTCGTTGACGAACAGGTCCTGGACGACGAGCAGGTCCAGCGCACCGAGCGCCGCGAACACGTGCTGGGTGTTCGGGTCGGACTGGGCGATGTCCTCGCCCTGCACGAACAGCGCCTTGAACGAACCGTCGATCGCCGCGTCGAACATGTTCGGGATCCGCAGACCGGGCTCGTTCAGCAGCGGCGTACCCCACAGCTGCTCGTAGACCTCGCGGACACCGTCGTCCGAGACGTGGCGGTAGCCGGGCAGTTCGTGCGGGAACGAGCCCATGTCGCACGAGCCCTGGACGTTGTTCTGGCCGCGCAGCGGGTTCACCCCGACGCCGCGCCGGCCGATGTTGCCGGTGGCCATCGCGAGGTTCGCCATCCCCATCACCATGGTCGAGCCCTGGCTGTGCTCGGTGACGCCGAGTCCGTAGTAGATCGCGGCGTTGCCGCCGGTGGCGTACAGCCGGGCCGCCGCGCGGATCTCCTCGGCCGGTACGCCGGTGATCCCGGCGACCGCCTCCGGGCTGTGCTCGGGCTGCGCGATGAACGACTCCCAGGCCTCGAAGTCCTCGCACCGCTCGGCGACGAACTCGCGGTCGACCAGGTCCTCGGTGACCACCACGTGGGCGATCGCATTGATGATCGCGACGTTCGTCCCCGGCGCCAGTTGCAGGTGGTGGGCGGCCTCGATGTGCGGCGAGCGGACCAGGTCGATCCGGCGCGGGTCGGCGACGATCAGCTTGGCGCCCTGGCGGAGCCGCTTCTTCATCCGGGACGCGAACACCGGGTGCCCGTCGGTCGGGTTGGCGCCGATCACCAAGATCACGTCGGCCTCCTCGACCGACTTGAAGTCCTGGGTGCCGGCGGACTCGCCGAAGGTCTGTTTCAGGCCGTACCCGGTCGGCGAGTGGCAGACCCGGGCGCAGGTGTCGACGTTGTTGTTGCCGAACACCGCGCGGACCATCTTCTGGACGGCGTACACCTCCTCGTTCGTGGTCCGCGACGAGGTGATTGCGCCGATCGAGCCCTGTCCGTGCTCGGCCTGGATCTCCCGGAGCCGGCGGGCGGTGAAGCCGATCGCCTCGTCCCAGGAGACCGTCCGCCACTCGTCCGCGGTGGTGTCGCGCACCATCGGCTCGAGCACGCGGTCGGGGTGGCTGGCGTACCCGAAGGCGAACCGGCCCTTCACGCACGAGTGGCCCTCGTTCGCGCCGCCGTTCTTGTACGGCACCATCCGGACCAGTTCGTCACCGCGCAACTCGGCCTTGAACGAGCAGCCGACACCGCAGTACGCGCAGGTCGTGACGACCGACCGGGTCGGCATGCCGAGCTCGATGACCGACTTCTCCTGCAGCGTCGCGGTCGGGCACGCCTGTACACACGCGCCGCACGAGACGCAGTCGGACTCGAAGAACGACACCCCGGCACCGGCGGCGACCTTGGAGTCGAAGCCACGGCCCTCGATGGTCAGTGCCAGCGTCCCCTGTACTTCGTCACAGGCCCGGACGCACCGTGAACACGCGATGCACTTCGACGCCTCGAAGTCGAAGTACGGGTTGGAGGTGTCCGTTGGCGCGTCCAGGTGGTTGGCGCCGGCCTCGACGCCGGAGCCGTAGCGGACCTCGCGAAGACCGGTGACGCCGGCCATGTCCTGCAGTTCGCAGTCGCCGTTGGCCGAGCAGGTCAGGCAGTCGAGCGGGTGGTCGGAGATGTACAGCTCCATCACGCCGCGGCGCAGTCTGCCGAGCCGCTCGTTCTGGGTCCGGACCACCATCCCGTCCGCGACCGGCGTCGTACACGAGGCCGGCGTACCGCGGACGCCGTCGATCTCGACGACGCACAACCGGCAGGAACCGAAGGCCTCGAGACTGTCCGTCGCGCACAGTTTGGGAATGTCCAGCCCGGCCTCCTTGGCCGCGCGCATCACCGACGTCCCGGGTGGGACAGCGACACCGACCCCGTCGACGGTGACCGTGACTGTGGCCTCGCCGGGGCGGGCTGGCGTGCCGAAGTCGGGTTCCTTGAGCAAGCTCATCCGCGTCCTCGCTTCGCTCCGGGCGCGGATGAGGCGCAACGGCGGCTGTGTTCGATGATGAATTCGCTTCGCTCGTTCATGTGGTGAAGTCCTCTCCGAAGTGGCGGACGGCACTGCGGACGGGCATGGGGGTCAGCCCACCCATCGCGCAGAGCGAGCCGTCGGTCATCAACTCGCACAGGTCGTCGAGCAGCACGAGGTTCTTCTGCCGGTCGTCACCGGCCACGATCCGGTCGATCGTCTCCACCCCGCGGACCGCGCCGACCCGGCACGGCGTGCACTTGCCGCACGACTCGGCCGCGCAGAACTCGAACGCGAACCGGGCCATCGAGGCCATGTCCACGGTCTCGTCGAACACCACGATCCCGCCGTGCCCGACCATCGCGCCGGCGGCCGCGAACGCCTCGTAGTCCATCGGCAGGTCGAACTGCTCGACCGGGAGGTACGCGCCGAGCGGGCCGCCCACCTGGGCGGCCCGCACCGGGCGTCCCGACGACGTGCCGCCGCCGAAGTCGTTCACCAGTTCGCCGAGGGTGATGCCGAACGCGGTCTCCACGATCCCGCCGCGGGCGACGTTGCCGCCGAGCTGGAACACGCTGGTGCCCAGCGAGCGGCCGACGCCGTACGCCGCGTAAGCCTCGGCGCCGTGCGCGAGAATGGTCGGAACCGTGGCCAGCGACAGCACGTTGTTGACCACGGTCGGCCGGCCGAAAAGCCCCTCCAGTGCAGGGATCGGCGGCTTCGCGCGCACCGTACCTCGCTTGCCTTCGAGACTCTCCAGCATCGAGGTCTCTTCACCACAGATGTACGCGCCGGCGCCGACGCGCACGTGCAGGTCGAAGGTGAACCCGGAGCCGAGGACGTCGGCGCCGAGCCAGCCCTCGACGCGGGCGATCTCGATCGCCTCCTTCAGGGTCGCGACCGCGTCCGGATACTCCGACCGCAGGTAGACGTAGCCTTCGGTCGCGCCGACCGCGTACGCCGCGATCGTCATCCCCTCGATCAGCGTGAACGGGTCGCCCTCGATCAGCATCCGGTCCGCGAACGTGCCCGAGTCGCCCTCGTCGGCGTTGCAGCAGACGAACTTCAGGTCCGACTGCGCACCGAGCACAGTCCGCCACTTGATGCCGGTCGGGAAACCGGCGCCCCCGCGACCCCTCAGTCCGGAGTCGACCACGGTCTCCACGACCTCGGCCGGGGTCAGTGAAAGTGCTCGCCTCAGGCCCGCGATCCCGCCGTGCGCGGTGTAGTCGCCGGCCGAGAGCGGATCGACCACGCCGACCCGCGCGAACGTGAGCCGCTGCTGCCGCTTCATCCACGGCAACTCCTCGACGAGCCCGAGGCACGCGCCGATGTCGCGGACCTCGCCGCGGAGCATGCCGGCCGCGACCAGCCCGTCGACGTCCTCGGGGGCGACCGGTCCGTAGCCGACGCGGCCCTCCGGCGTCTCGACCTCGACCATCGGCTCCAGCCAGAGCATGCCGCGGGAGCCGGTGCGGACGACCTCCACCCCGGCGATCGCGGTGATCCGCTCGGCGACCTCGTCGGCGCCGACCGATCGCGCCGCCGCGTCCGTCGGAACGTAGACCTTCGTCATCGAGCCTCCCCGAGGATCGCGTCGAGCCGGGCCGGAGTCACCCGTCCGTGCAACTTGTCACCGACCTGCACCGCCGGGCCGAGGGCGCAGTTGCCGAAGCAGAACACCTCGTCCAGCGTCAGCCGCCCGTCCGCGCTGGTCTCGCCGAAACCACAGCCGGTACTGCGCTTGGCGTGGTCGGCCAGCGCGACCGCGCCGACCGACCGGCACGCCTCCGCCTGGCAGATCGCCACGGTGGTCCGTCCAGCCGGCGTACGGCGGAAGTCCTTGTAGAACGTGACCACGCCGTGGACCTCGGCCACGGCGATGTTCAGGACGTCGGCGACGACCGGGATGTCGCCCTGGTCGACGTACCCCAGGTCCTCCTGGATCGCGTGCAGGATCGGGATCAGCGATCCCCGCAGCCCCCGTAGCTCGGTGGCTATCTCAAGCACTCGCTGGGCCCGCCCGGGAACCGGGACGGAGGCTGTGGCCACGACCTCACTCGTCATGTATACAACATTCCGTCGCCAATGCCGCAGGGTCAAAGCAATGCTGCCTATGACCTGATAGACGGCGTCTATCAACGGTGCCGGCCGAGACCGGACTACTGCCTGGCCTTCGAGATCTCCCGTCCAGGCATGACCGCCTGGTCAGCCGGGGAACAAGTAGGCCGCGCCGCAGAGAAGGCGGTCCCGGCGCCCGCGGGGCCGTAGATCGCGTGGTCGCGGGTTTCCAGGTGGGCCCAGTAGCGGTCGCCGAAGGACCAGTGCCACCACTCGGTCGGATAGTTCACCAGCCCGGCGGCGGTGAGGACGTCGGCCAGCAGGGAGCGGTTCGTCCGGGCTTCCTGGCTGAGGTTGGTCGCGTCGAAGAAGCAGGCGCCGTTGCTCTGCTCGGGGGTGGCGTCGATCGGCGTACCGAGGTCGAGGGGGCCGTGGGCGCCGATCAATGTCAGGTCGACGGCGGCCCCGGCGACGTGCGGCGCGACCTCGACCGGAGAGACGAACCGGCTCGCGAGCTCGTCCAGCTCGTGGTCGGAGCTGCCCGGGTGCAGGCGCTCGAGCTCTGCCCGGTAGCCGCGGTAGATCGCGTGCTGCGTCTCGATCGGGCGGAGGCCCTCCACGACGTGCAGGCGAACGCCGGCCGGCAGGAAGGCGTCGGCGATCGCGAGCCGGTCCGCGACGCTTTCCCGGGCGAACTGCCGATCCGGCGTCGAGATGCCACGGGTGCAGAGGTCGACCATCGGCTCGCCGCGCTCGATCACCGGGATCCGGGTGATCCGCTCGTCGCTCAGCAGCACGGTCATCCGCGGGCCACCGCCGTCCGGAGCAGGGTGTCGACCACCTCGGCGTAGCTCAACCCGGCCGCTGCCCACATCCGCGGGAACTGGGACGCGGGCGTGAACCCGGGAAAGGTGTTGATCTCGTTGACCACCGGATCGCCGTCCGGTGGGACGAAGAAGTCGACCCGGGCCAGGCCTTCGCAACCGAGTACTGCGAAGACCTCGATCGCCGTCCGCCGCAGGCGCTCGGCGAGCGCCGGCTCCAGCGGAGCCGGGACGACGAACCGGGTGGCATTGCTGCCGTACTTCGCGGTCGCGTTGAAGAACGGCTGTCCCGGATCGCTGTGGATCTCCAGGGCGGGCGCGGTGTCGACCCGCCCGTCCGGGAACTCGAGCACCGCGAGGTCGATCTCCCGGCCGACCATCTCCCGCTCCACCAGCACGTGCGGATCGAGTACGGCGGCATCGGCGATCGCCTGCGTCAACGACGGCAGGTCGGTCGCCCGGGCCACGCCGAAGCTCGACCCGCCGTTGCCGGGTTTCACGAAGACCGGGAAGCCCAGACCGGCCGCCTTCAGCTTCTGCATCGCGACCTCGGTGTCCGACAGGTCCGGCCCGGCCAGCGTGATCCCCGGGGCGACCGCGATGCCGTGGGCTCTCAGCACGGCTTTGGTGAGGTGCTTGTCGAGTCCGACCGCGCTGGCCGCCACCCCGCTGCCGACGTACGGGACCTTCAACTGCTGCAGGAAGCCCTGCAGCGTGCCGTCCTCACCGCCCTCCCCGTGGACAGCCGGGACGGTGACGTCGCAGGCCTGGAGGATCTCGATCGCCTCGTGCTGGCCGTCGACCCAGTTGCCGTCAGCATCGATCTGCAACGGGATCGCGGTGTGTCCGAGGAGACCGATCGCCTTGACGATCCCGCGACCGCTGGCCAGCGACACCTGGTGCTCGGGTCCGGCGCCACCCATCACGACCGCCACCTTCACCGGGCTGCCTCCTCGTAGCGGCGGGGTACTCGGGTCCCGATGCCGCAGTAGACCTCGTGGGGGATGGTGCCGGCCCACTCGGCCCAGTCCGCGCAGGTCGGTTCCCCGCGGGAGCCGTCGCCGAAGAGGGTGACCGGCTCACCCGGCTCGACCGGCAGGTCGCCGGCGTCCACGACGAACTGGTCCATGGCGATCCGGCCGATCACCGGCATCCGGACTCCCCGGCACAGCACGCTCGCCTGTCCGGACACGATCCGCGGGATGCCGTCGGCGTAGCCGAGGGGCACCAGGGCCACCGTCGTGTCCCGCTCCGCGACGAAGTCGTGCCCGTACGAAACCCCCTCACCTGCGCGGATCCGCCGTACCTGGGTCAGCTTGGTCATCAGCCGCATGGCCGGCCGCAGCCCGATGCCCAGTTCGTCGATCCCGTACAGCCCGGCCCCGATCCGGACCAGCTCGCAGTCGGGCGCGTCCAGCGTGATCGCCCCGGCGGAGTTGGCCAGATGGACGACGCTCGGCCGCAAGCCAGCTCGTCGGGCCAGGGCCACGCCAGCACGGAGGAGTTGTAGCTGTTGAGTGCTCTGGGCGGCATCCGGGGAGACACCGTGCGAGAGATGCGACCAGATGCCGCGGACCGTGACCGCGCCGAGGGCCTCGCAATGCGCGGCGGCGCGGGTGAGCTCGACCCACCGATCAGGCGGACTGCCGGACCGGTGCAATCCGGTGTCGAGTTTGAGCTGCACGCGCCGGACCGAGGGATTGGACACCACGCGCTGCAGTTCCGCGACCGTCGAGACGCTCACGTCCACGTCGACATCGCCGAGGAGCATGAGTTCGGCGGCGTCGTACAACCAGGTGAGGATCGGGGCCGTCAGCCCGGCCGCGCGCAGTTGCAGCGCTTCCTCGGCCCGCGCGACGCCCAGCCAGGTCGCGCCGGCCTCGACGGCGGCGCGGGCGACCGGTACGGCGCCGTGGCCGAAGGCATCGGCCTTGACCACGGCGACAATCCCCTGCGGGACCAGGCGGCGGAAGGTGCGGACGTTGTCGCGCACCGCCGAGAGGTCGACGACGGCCTCGGCCAGACCGGCAACGGACGCGCCGGGCGACTTGTCGGCCACCGTACGATGGCGGGACGGGCTCTGCACCGGGTTCATGGCCGTTATTGTTGTTTCCGGCAAACATCCGGCTCATCGGTTCGAAGGCCGATGTTTCCGGACCGCGGCTACGACCCTGGTATGACTCCGCTCATCCACAGGAACGAAATCGTCCGGCCCGGCGAACTTTCCACGGCATACTGGACAGGTGGAAGCCACGAACCATCTGAAGGCCTCGCTCGTGGCGGCGATCGCACTGGCCAACACCTTCGGGTCCGCCTGGCGCCATGGCCGTCGTTCCCCGGAGCCGACCGTGACCGCCGTGCAGGACGTGCTGCGACTGACCACCAGGCAGGCGGTCGGTGTGGAGGTCGAGGCGTACGCCCCCGGCGGCCGACGGTTGTACGACGCTCTCAGCTGCCTGCCGGCCGGTGACGTCGACGCGGCGGTCGAGGTGGTCAACGCGCTGCTCAGGAGCACGAAGGCGGCGCCACAACTGACCCGGCACGAGGATGCTCCCTGGCACCTGCACTTCGGTGACCCGGGTGTGGCGACCGGGTGGATCGCGGAGTTCGCGACCGCGACCGCGATGCTGCTCGGCAGCGGCGACGTCCATCGCCTCCGCCGCTGCGAGGCCGCCCGGTGCGAGGACCTGTTCCTCGACGCGACCCGGAACCGCAGCCAGCGCTTCTGTTCAACCGCCTGCCAGAACCGCACCAAGGTCGCTGCCCACCGCGCCCGCAGCACCTGACCGCTTCGCAGTCACCATGGTTGCTTCTGGCAACCAGCCGAGCTTGGTGTAGAGGTAGCCGCCCTCCGCGCTCGCCATCAGCAGCCCGGCCGACGCGCCTCGTTCCACCGCCCGCCGGCTGAGCGCGCCCATCACCACACTGCCGAGCCCGCGCCGCCGGTACGCCGGATCGGTCTGGATGTCATGCATGACCGCGTCACCACCGACGACCGCCGCCATCCCGTGAGCGGCGACCTCGCCATCCGAGGCGAGGATTCGTACGTACTCCAGCGGTCCCCGCGACTCGACCTCGACCGCGTACGCCGGCGACGGCCGAGGATGAATCTCCAGGTCGATCGACATCAATTGCCTGTGCTCCGCGAACGGCTCCAGCCCGGCGTCCGTCAACCGGCGCGCCATCGTGTCGCCGTCCTGTGTGGTCACCGTCAGCCAGACGTCCTGGTCCGTCCCGGCCGCCAGTCGGTCCACCACCGCGGACTCGTCCGTCAGAGCGAACAGCTCCCGCTCGCGTCCCGGCAGTCCGAGGGTGACGGCCAGCGCGTCGCCGTACTCGATCGCCGGAGCCAGCCCCCGGCACAGCCGCCCTCCCTCGACCCAGCGCCTCAACAGCTCGTCCATGCCGTCGAGTGTAACTGTTCAAATCAGATTAGCCGGTTACTGTCTGCCGAGTACGAACGTCTGGATGGCGACCACCGCCGCGCCGCGAGCCCACTCGCCGAAGTCCGCGGGCTGGCGGACCATCGGCAGTTCCGCGCCCGACGGGTGCCGGTCGGCGTGCAGGCCGGCGCGCAGCTCGTCGTGGGCGACCTCGGCCAGCCGGACCCCTTCGCCGCCGAGGACGACGAGCTCGGGCATGGTGAAGTTCGCGGCCGCCGCGATCAGCCGGCCTAGCGCGCGGCCGGCCCGGCCCACGACCTGCTGGGCCGCGACGTCCCCCTTCGCGGCGAGGTCGAGGCACTCCTCGTAGTCGACCGGGCGGCCGAGCGCGCCGCCGACCTGCTCGGTGATGGCGCCGACGGTCAGCAGGCTCATCGCGCACCCGCGGTGGCCGCGGTCGCAGCGCGGCCCGTCCGTCACCAGGGGATGGTGGCCGATCAGGCCGATGCTGGTGTCGGGGCTGTCGACCGTCCGGTTGTGGACCACGAGCCCGTAGCCGATCCCGACTCCGATCGTCAGCAGCACGAAGCGTTCGGCGCCGCGGCCGGCGCCGAACCAGTGGGTCGCCTCGGTCAGCGCGTCGAGATCGTTCGCGACCACCACCGGAACGTCGGTGCCGGCCGCGAGCAGTTCACCGAGCGGGACGTCGACCCAGTCCAGGTACGGACCCCACCGGACCTCGGAACTGCCGGAGACCCGGCCGCCCACGGTCACGCCGAGACCGCTGACCGGGCGCTGCCCGGGTGTCCGGGCGGCGAGGTCGTCGGCCAACTCGAGTACGAGCGCGGCGACGGCCGACGGCGTGTGGTCGGTCAGCGGGCTCTCGATGCGCGCGATCACCTCGGCTCGCAGCGTCGTCAGTACGCCGATCGCGGAGTCCCCGGTGAGTTTGACGCCGACGAAGTGATGGGCGGCAGGGTCGAGGTCGAGCGGTTGCGACGGCCGGCCGACGCGGGCGTCCGTCGGGCCGGCCGAGACCTCCACGAGCAGCCCGGACTCCACCAGCGGCTTCGTCAGCCGGGTCAGACTGCCCGGCGACAGTCCCACCCGGCGGGAGAGTTCGGCGCGCGACAGCGGCCCGTCCAGCAGGATCTCCAGCGCCACCTGCCGAGACGGACCCGTCAATGGTCGCCATTCACCCACGCGCCCAGGGTAAACGGTGGTCGTCGTGCAGGGCGGGTTGGACGCCGGGACGTGACCCGGTCCGCGGTTCTGGCCGCACAAGCCCCGGCGTCGAGTTCAACCCCACGGTCCGCAGGTGTCCGGAACGCGCGCCAGCGCGGACCAAGTGCGGGCGAAGTACCCAATTCTTCTTGAAGTATGCACCCGCGACACCTGAAAGGCGGTCGCTGTTTTCCTATATTTTCGGAACGTTTCAACGTGTCCGGCGGGCCGCCGGACACGACCAGGCGGTGTCAGTGCGGGAGTTTGCGGGTGTCGATGAGTTGCTGGGCGACGTCGCGGAGCTTGGTGTTGGTGTCCTGCGAATAGCGCTTGAGGATGGCGAAGGCGCGGTCGCCGTCGACGTCGAAGCGTTCCATCAGGATGCCCATCGCCTGGCCGACGAGCTTGCGGGCGTCGACGGCCTGGGCCATCGTCTCCTCGTGCCGGGCGGCGGCGACCGCGACCGAGGCGTGCCGGGCGAGGATGTGCGCGATGGCCTCGTCGTCCTCGCCGAAGGCGTCCGGGATCGGGCTGTAGAGGCCGAGGACGCCGACCGTCGAGCGGTTCCCGTCGCCGGTGGTCAGCGGGACGTCGAGCACGCTGCGGACACCGAGCGCGGCGACCTTCTCGGCCCACTCCGGCCAGCGGTCGTCGGTCAGGGTGTCGCGGATCAGGACGGTCGCGCGGTCCCGCAGGGCGGTGACCAGCGGGCCGTTCTGACTGTTGATCTGCAGGGAGTACACGTCGTCGACCACCGGATCGGTGGTGGCGGCGACCTCGGGCTGGGAGCCACGGGTGTACAGGGCGACGCCGGCGTAGCTGCAGTTCAGCGCCTGGAGAGCGAACTGGACGACCGCGTCGATCGTCTCCTCCACTCCTGGTGCGTCGTGCATCTCGATCGCCAGCCGAGCGAAGGCGTCGGCTGACGTCGCGGCGAGGTCTTGCTCGGTCAAGGGGACTCCAGTCATGCTCGAGCCATCGGGCACCCCGTGGCTGGAGTGATCCTCAGGAGACATAATGCAGCCCGCACCCCTCAAACTGTTAGCCGGATCGCCCGCCGATTTCTGGGTCCCGGAACCCAGAACGATACAGTGAGGCCATGGCGGACTTCTCCGCGCTGCTGAGCGGCCGGACCAGCTGGCGGCGGGAGTTCGCGGCACCCGTGCGTGCCTTTCTCCGGACCCAGGCGGGCAGCTCCGCGGAGCTGGCCGCGGCCATCCTGGGCCGCGCTCCTGTGGCTCAGGCACGGGCCACGATGAAGGCGTGACTGCATCTTGTTGCACCAGGGCATTTCTGCCACTTTCGCGCGGTGACGGGATGCCGGACGCTGGTGGCTCCGCTGACCGACAAGGAGCCCTGGATGTCCGTTGACCTGCATACCTCGGCTGTTCTGCAGACCCCCGCCGCCGGGCGGGACGCGGCCGTCGCGCACTTCGCCGGCCGGTTGTCCTTCGAGGCCGACGTCTCCGACGTGGCTGCCGACATCGGCGCCGGCGTGGCCGGCTGGGTGCTGGTCGACAGCCGGAGCCAGGAGAGCTGGGACCAGGGTCACGTACCCGGCGCGATCCATCTGCCGACCCGGGAGATCGAGGCCCGCGCGGCGACCGTCGTACCGCCGGGCACGACGGTGGTCACGTACTGCTGGGGGCCGGGGTGCAACGGCGCGACTAAGGCCGCGCTCGAGTTCGCCCGGCTCGGCTACCCGGTCAAGGAGATGATCGGCGGCTTCGAGTACTGGCACCGCGAGGGGCTGCCGGTGGAGACCGCCGACGGCGTCGAACGCGGGCCGGCCGACCCGCTGACCGCCCCGCGCGGGATCGCCTGCGCCTGCTGACTCAGAGGTTGGCGAGCTCCTCGGCGTTGCCGCGGATGGCGGCCTCGTAGCGCTTGATCTCCGGGGTCCCGAGACGGTCGGCGACGACCAGCAGCAGGGTGGCCAGGGCCTTGTCCTTGTGGCCGGCCGCGTGCAGCGTGAGCGACTTGAAGACGCGCAGCGAGTCCGACTCCGGGAACTCGGCGCAGGCCGCCTTGAACACCGCCAGCGACTCGTCGAAGCGGTCCAGGTTCCGCAGGGTACTGCCGTACTGGAGCAGGCACTTGCGCCGGGTTTCACCGGTCAGGCCGGGCAGCGCGCGCTCGTAGTACGCGACCGCCTGTTCCTCCTGGCCGGCAGTGTCATAGGAGCCGCCGACCTGGTAGAGCACGTACGGGTAGTCCGGATGGTCGGCCAGCAGTTTCTCGAAGAAGTCGATCGTCGGCTGCATGTTCGCCCGGTCCCGCCGCGCGAACCCCTCCTCGATCGCTGCCCGCAACTCCGCCGTCAGCTCAGTTGTCGTCACCCACCCATCATGCCGACCACAGCGGCCGACCCGGCGGGCCGGATGTTCTGGTTGAGGTGAAAGGTGTTGTGGGGGTCGTACTGGGTCTTGAGGGCGGTCAGGCGGGCGAGTTTGGCCGGGGGGAACGCGCGGTCGATGGAGTCGCCGTTGAGGACGTTGAGGTAGGCGCCGCCGGCGTACGGCGCCAGGGTGGCGGCGTAGTCGCGCAGCCGGGCGATCCGCGTCGGGTCCTCGGCCGGGTCTTCCCAGCGGGTGGCGGTGACGAACTCGAACTGCGTGTCCCGGTGGCTGAAGGCCGCGTCGTCGTCGGCCACGTCGGCGATCGCGCCGCCGTACGCCTGCAGGCTGGCGGACACACCGGGAGTGCGCAGCAGGGCGTGGATCGCGTCGTCGGGCAGCGACTTGAAGTAGTGGCCCTTCCAGTAGCGGCGGTAGCGGTGACCCTGCACGCTGTCGTCGCGGCTCTGCAGGGTCAGGTAGGGCATCTCCTCGACGTACTCGTCGGCCGGACCCAGGGCCTGGAAGGCGTCCAGCAACTCGTAGCCGCCGTCGCCGACCCACACGTATCCGACGGTGACGGCGTCGGCCGTGATGCTCGCGGTGAACGTCGCCTCCCGCGGCGCGGTCGTGCTGAGCTCACGCCAGGCCCGCAGTACGTCGAAGCCGGCCGCGGACGGATACCTGAACTCGGCCACCAGGGCCCGGGTGCCGATGTGGTGCAGCCGGAACTCGAACGACGTGACGATGCCGAAGTTCCCGCCTCCACCGCGCAGACCCCAGAACAGCTCGGAGTTCTCGTCGGCGCTCGCCCGGACGACGTCACCGTCCGCGGTGACCAGCTCGTACGACACCACGTTGTCGCAGGCCAGCCCGAACTGCCGGGCCAGCCAGCCCATCCCGCCGCCGAGCGTCAGGCCGCCGACGCCGGTGTGCGAGACGTTTCCCGCGGTCGTCGCCAGGCCGTAGCGCTGGGCCGCCTTGTCGAGCTCGCCCAGCAACGCACCTCCCTGCACGTACGCCCGCTTCCGCTCCGGCGCCACGCGGACCGCGTTCATCGGGGTGAGGTCGATCATCAGGCCACCGTCGGGAACGGCGTGGCCGGCGATACTGTGGCCGCCGCATCGGACGCCGATCTCCAGACCGGTCTCCCGGGCGAACCGGACCGCGGCGACGACGTCCGCGGTGTCGTGGCAGCGCGCGATCGCGGCCGGGTGGCAGTCGACCATCGCGTTCCAGACGGACCGGGCCTCGTCGTAGCCGGCGTCCCCGGCCTGCAGCAGCTTGTTCATCGTTCCGCTCCTTGTCCATTCGGGCTCTCCATCACCCTGACAGCGCAGCGGTACTCCGATAAGGTCCAGTTGCGTGAGCCGAACCAGGACCAGTTCTGGCGCCGGCGAGCTGCTGGTGGAGCTCCGGCGGGACGCCGGCGTGCCCTTGCACCAGCAGTTGGAGAAGGCGATCCGGGACCGGATCCGGCAGGGCCTGATGCGCGCCGACACGGTGATGCCGTCGACCCGCGCGCTCGCCGCGGACCTCGGCCTGTCCCGCGGCGTGGTGGTCGAGGCCTACCAGCAACTCGTGGCCGAGGGCTATCTGGTCAGCCGGGGCGGCGGCTACACCCAGGTCGCCGACGTCGCCGTGGCCGAGGCCTCGGCGACCGCTCGCACCACCGCGGTTTCGCTCCGGATCGACTTCAAGTACAGCAAGCCGGACGTCTCCCAGTTCCCGCGCGCTGCCTGGATGCGGTCCCTCCGCAAGGTGCTGAACGAGATGCCGCACCTCAGCCTCGCCTACCTCGACGGCCGCGGCGCGCTCGAGCTCCGGCACGCGCTGGCGGACTACCTGAACCGGGTCCGCGGTACGGCGGCACGACCCGAGAACATGCTGATCTGCAACGGTTTCGCCCAGGGATCGCGGTTGCTGCTGCAGGTCCTCGCCAAGCAGGGCTACCGGCGGCTCGCGGTCGAGGACCCGTCGGACAACGAGCTCCGAGAGGTCGCCGTGGCGGCCGGGCTGGAGGTAGTCGGCGTACCCGTGCTGGAGACCGGGATCGATGTCGACGCGCTCGAGCAGTCCGGGGCGGACCTCGTCCTGGTCACGGCCGCGCACCAGTTCCCCACCGGGGCGGTGGCGTCGCCGGAGACCCGGGCGGCGCTGGTGGCGTGGGCGGCGCGGCGGGACGCACTGGTGATCGAGGACGACTACGACGCGGAGTACCGGTACGACCGGGAGCCGATCGGCGCGATGCAGGGACTGTCACCGGACCGGGTCGCGTACGCCGGGACCGCGAGCAAGACGCTGGCTCCGGGCTTGCGGCTCGGGTGGCTGATCCTGCCGCCGCGGCTGGTCGAGGCCATGTCCGAGGCGAAGCTGATGGACGATCGCGGGTCGCCGGTGCTGGAGCAGTTGGCGTTCGCGGACTTCGTCGCGCGGGGTGAGTTCGACCGCCATCTGCGCCGGATGCGGCCGCAGTACCGGCTGATCCGGGACACGCTGGTCGACCGGATGGCGGTGCGGCTGCCGGAGCTGGTCCCGGTCGGGGTGTCGGCCGGCCTGCATGTGATGACCTGGCTGCCGCCGGGCCTGTCCGAGAGCGCGGTGACCGCGGCGGCGCTGGAGCGTGGGCTCGGGGTCTACGGGCTGGCGCCGTACTGGATGGACGGCAAGGGACGGTCCGGGCTGGTCTTCGGCTACGGCAGTCTGACTGTGAAGGCCGTTGTCGAGGGCATCGACCTGCTCGCGGCCGCGGTATCCGGCGTGAGTGAATAAACATCCATCTGCTTGCAAGTTGATTCGCTTGCTTCTACGCTGGGTGGAGTGATCAGCGCAGCTCGCATCGACAGCTTGATGAACCAGGGCTGGCCCGCCGAGGCCAAGACCGAGCTCGACGGCTGGGTCCTCCGCCGCAACCGCGGCGTCACCAAGCGAGCCAACTCCGTGCTGCCGGCGAGCGCGCCGTTCGACCTCGAACGAGCCTTGGACTACGTGGAGAACCTGTACCAGGCGCACGGCATCACGCCGAGCTTCCACATCAGTCCGGCGGTCCAGCCCGCTGACCTGGACGAGCGGCTGGAAGCCCGGGGCTATGCGGTGCAGGCACCGACGCTGGTGCAGTGCGCCGAGGTGGCCGACCTGCTCGACCGGTTGCCCGACGGGCCGGTCGAGGTGAATATTTCCTCCGCGCCCGACGACGCCTGGATGGATGCCTGGTGGCGGATCGACGGGCACGGTGGCGCGGACGAGCAGGCGACCGCCCGGGAGATCCTCGATCGCAGCCGCGCCCTCTACGCCACCGTCCCGTCGACCGGTCCGGTCAAGGCGATCGGCCGGCTGGCGCTCGTCGACGACTGGGCCGGGCTGTACTGCCTCGCCGTCGACGAGCGCTACCGCCGGCAGGGGCTCGCCCAGGCGGTCATGCGCGCGTTGTTGCAGCAGGCAACCACTCTGGGAGTCCGGCGGACGTTCCTGCAGGTGGTCGTGGCCAACGAGCCGGCCCGGGCCCTGTACGACCGGCTCGGCTTCCTGACCGTCTCGCGGTACCACTACCGCGTCAAAGGCTGAGCTTTTCCAGATGGTCCAGGACGACGAACTCCGCGCCGGCCCTCTCGACCGAGGTGCGCAGCTTGGTCAGGTCGGTCCAAGGCACTCCCGGCTCGTCCAGCGGCAGGTCGAAGTCGTCCCAGTGGGTGGCGATGACCGTGCGCACCGGCTTGATCGTGCGCAGCAGTCGGTCGGTGATGCCGGGTTCGCCGCCCGGGGCGGCGAGGACGACGTCCACCTGCAGGTCGCGCAGGGCGTTCGGGTCGAAGTTCGCCGTGCTCAGGCTGAGGATCCGGACACCGCCGATGGTGATCACGTACGCGAGCGTCCCGCCCTCGAGTAGGTCCTCGATCACCCGCGGCCGCGGCGGTACGCCGTCGAGCCGGTAGCCCGGGTACGCGTAGGTGTGGTGCCGGCCGCCGCAGGAGTGCAGCGACGGGAAGACCTCGACGGTGAACCCCTCGAACGGGAGGTACTCGCCGCCGCGCACGGGTGACAGCAGGTTCGCCGGGGTCCGCATGGCCTTCAGCATGTTGACGTGCGACTCGGTGCCGAGCACGGTCGCCTGTGTCTTCCTGGCGACGTACGGTACGTCGGCCATGTGGTCGTAGTGCCCGTGATGCACCAGGATCGCGTCGGCCGTGGAGATGTAGCGGTCGATGACGTCCGGCTTGATGACCAGTTCGGCCTTGGGGTCGGCGCCTTCGGGGGTGAACGTGCCGGTCTTGAACCGGGTGATCCACGGATCGGTCAGGACGATGTTCTTCCCCGACCGGACCTGCCACGCGTGCGTTCCGAACCAGGTCAGCTGGACGCCCTGCCGTTCCTGGGATGCTGCCGTGGCGGTCTCCTCCGCGATCGCCGCCTCGCCGCGGGTCGCCACCCCGACGACTCCGGCGGCACCGGCCGCCGCCGCCCCCGTGATGATTCCTCTCCGACTCACTTTCACGCCGTCTCCTCTCGTCGTACCGGAGCACCCAGTCAAGGCGAGCCGGTTGCGTGGTGTCGAATATGCTCTCGGGCATGAGTCGATTGCCGCGACATATCACTGCAGGTCAGCAGCGTCATGCTGACTGAGCGGCACCTGCAGATCTTCATCGCGCTGGCCGAGGAGCAGCACTTCGGCGACGCCGCCCGAGTCGTCGGGATCACCCAGCCGCCGCTGTCGCAGGGGCTGCGGCGGCTCGAGGCGCTGGTCGGCGCCAAGCTGTTCGAGCGCGGGCAGGGCCGGGTCGAGCTGACTCCGGCCGGGGCGGCGCTGCTGCCGTACGCGCGCCGTGCGCTGAGCTCGATCGAGGAGTTGCACCAGGCCGCCGTCGCCCGCGATCCGGAGGGCCCGGAGATCCGGCTCGGGCTGGCGCCGGAGGTGCCGTCGTCCGCTGGTGCCGCCGTGGCGGCGGCCTGTGGTGCGGCGATCCCGGGCAGCCGGGTGACGGTGGTGTCCGCGCCGACGAGCTCGCTGGTCGGTCAGGTGTCCGCGGGCCGGCTGACGCTCGCCGTCGTACTGCATCCCGCCGTCCTCGACGGGCTCGAGGCGGGCGCGGTCACGTTGCTGCCGACGTATGCGCTGGTCCCGACCGCGCTCGTGCCCGATGACGGCGGCGAGGTGAAGTTGCGGCAGCTCAGCGGGGTGCCGGTCGCCGTCCGGCCGCGGGCGGAGGCGCCGGCGGCTCGCGACCTGTTCCTGGACACGTTGGCGCTGCATCGGCCGGACGGCGGGACCGTCGTGGTCACCGACGAGCGGGCCGGGCTCGCGATGGCAGCCGCGGGGCAGGCGATCGTGGTGACCGCGGATCCTGCGCTGGCGGCACCAGGGGTAGGGCGGCACCGCCTGGTCGACGATCCGTTGCCGGTCCGGTTGCGGCTGGTCTGGTCCAGGACGCGTACGCCGTTCCTGCGGCCGGCCGACGTGATGGCGCAACTGACGAACGCGCTGGTGGTGTCGTGAACGCGCGGATCCGGGCGGTCTTCGAGGACGCCGGCGTACGCGGCTGGCTGCACGCGGTCGCGTTCGACTCGCCGTCGGACACGGTCGAGGTGGACGCGGACGGCGTCGTACCGATGGCGTCGGTGTACAAGCTGCCGTTGCTGGCCGGGTTCTGCCGGCTGGTGGACCTGGGGGAGCTCGACCCGCTCGAGCGACTGACCTTGGATCCGTCGGAACGGACGGCCGGGCCGACCGGGCTCTCGGTTCTGGCGGATCCGGTGACGATGTCCCTGCGGGACCTGGCCGTGTCGATGATGACGGTGTCGGACAACGCCTCCGCCGACGCACTGCTGGGGTTGGTCGGGCTGCGGCGGCTGGCGGACCTGCTCGAATCCTTCGGCCTGCACCGGACGTGGGTACGGCGGGGGACCGCGGCGAACCTGCGGGACCTGCAGCGGCGGACGGGCCTGGACGACCCGGATGCGGCGCTCGCCGTTCTCGCCGACAACGACCGGACGGACCCGGTGGGTGTCTATGAGGCGGCGAACGCGTCGGCGAGCACTCCGCGGGACATGACGCTGCTGCTCCGGCGGTTGTGGGCGGGCGAGTTGCTGTCGGCCGGGCAGACGGAGTTCGTGCAGGCGACGATGCACCGGCAGATCTTCCAGCACCGGATGGCGTCCGGCTTCCCGCACGACGGAGTTCGCGTCGCCGGGAAGACCGGCACCTTCGGAGCGCTGCGCCACGAGGTCGGGGTGGTCACGCTTCCCGGCGGCGCCGCGTTCGCGATCGCGGTCTTCACGCTGGCCGCTCGCGGTGACTTCCGCCAGCCCCGGGTCGACGCGGCCATCGGCGAAGCGGCCCGGGCGGCGGTCGATCTGCTGCGTTAGGCGGTCCGCTGGACGACGGCGTACGCCTCGATCTCGAGCAACGCCTCGGGTTTGAACAGGGCGACGACCTGGACCGCGGTGCTGGCGGGCGGGGTGGCGGTGTCGACGTACTCGTCCGCGCCGTCCGGATCGCCGGCAGGTGGGCGATGTCGGTGACGTAGAAGTTCAGCTTGACCACGTCGGCGAAGGTGGCGCCGGCGGCGCGCAGGCAGCTGTCCAGGTTCGCGAACACCTGGCGCGCCTGCGCCGCCGGGTCGCCGGCCCCGACGAAGTTGCCATCGGCATCCAAGGCGGCCTGCCCGGCGATCGCCACCCACTGTCCTGGCCCGGTCACCACATGGCTGTACCCGTTGCCCGCCGCGACACCTTCGGGCGTGGGGTGTGAAAGCTTGCTCAAGAGTTCCTCCCGGATCGTCGTCGGCTCATTCTCCCTCCGCGGCCGGGCCTTCCGCGAAGAGATGGTGCCCGGGCGGCGGGCTCCGACTACCATTCGGAAGGCGGTTTCCCGATGGGAGTTCGATGGGCAGGTCACCGAAGGGCTCGATCACGATCGCCGATGTCGCGCGGGCGGCGGACGTGTCGCGGGCGACCGTGTCGCGGGTGATGAACGGCGCCGCCACGGTCGCGCCCGAGATCGCCGAACGGGTCCGGGCCGCCGCCGACCGGCTGAACTACCGGCCGAGCGACCTGGCCCGCAACCTGTCCCTCGGCCGGACGAACATGGTCGCGCTGGTGGTCCCGGACCTCGGCAACCCGTTGTTCCAGCAGATCATGCGCGGGATCACGAACGCCTCGGCCGCGGCCGGCTACCAGGTCCTGGTCGCCGAGACCGACGAGGACCCGCTGGCCGAGGCGGACATCGCGGTGGAGGCCCGGCGCCGGTGCGACGCGCTCATCATGGTCTCGCCCCGGCTGGCCGAGGACCGCCTGCTCGACCTGCTGCCGGAGGTGGAGCCGGTCATCCTGGTCAACCGCCCGGGGCCGCCGGACGTCGCGTCGGTCGCTGTCGACTTCGGCCGCGCGATCCGGATCGTGGTCGATCACCTGGTCGGACTCGGCCATCGCCGGTTCGCCTACCTGGCCGGCCCGCCGGGCAGCGCGTCGAACACGGACCGCCTCTGCTCGCTGGCGACCGCCGAGCGGGAGATCCCCGGGCTGGAGATCGTCCGGCTGGAGTGCGGTTCGTCGATCGAGGACGGGTACGCCGCGGTCGAGCGCGTGCTCGAGTCGGACGCCACGGCGGTGGTCGCGTTCAACGACCTGGTCGCGTTCGGTCTGCTGGCCCGGCTGAACGAGGTCGGCGTCGCCGTACCGGCCGACCTGTCGGTCGCGGGGATGGACGACATCGGGTTGTCGCGGTTCGCCGTACCGTCGCTGACGACGGTACGGGTGCCGCAGCAGGGGCTGGGCGAGCTGGCCTGGCGGCTGCTGCACTCGCAGATCGCCGGGTCAGCGAGCGACGTGGGCGAGGTACCGGACCTGAGACTGGCCTTGCGGGCCAGCACCGGGCCCGTTCCGCAGGCGACCCGGGGCGATGCGCCGGTGGGGCCGATCCGCTGGCAGCAGCAGGGGGAGACGTTCGTACTGCGGTCGGAGGCCGGGCTGCTCGCGCACTACGAGTTCGGGCGCCGGATGCCGCAGGTGCACTCACCGCGGCCGTACCTGCATCCCGTGCGCACACTGGGCGGACACCCGCTCACCGAGGTGAGCCCGGTCGACCACCGGCACCACTACGGAGCCTCGCTCGCCGTCGCCGCAGTCAACGGAACGTCGCACTGGGGCGGCCGGACGTTCCTCCCGGGCCGCGGTCCGACGCTCCTGACGAACCACGGCCAGCAACGCAGTCGCAGCGTCACCGTCGACGGCGAGCCAGGCAACTCACTCACCGACGACATCACCTGGTACGACGAGCAGGGCCGGCCGCAAGTGCTCGAACGCCGGCGCCTCAGCGGCTCGCTGGCCGAGGGTGGCTGGCGGCTCGACTGGGACAGCGTGCTCACCGCCCGCTACGGCCCGATCCGCATCGACAGCCCGGCCACTGTGGGCCGCCCCGGCGCCGGGTACGGCGGCCTCTTCTGGCGACTCCGGTGCGCTGAGGCCACCGTCGTACTGAGCGAGCGGGGCGAGGGCGCCGACGCCGCCTACGGTTCGCTCAGCCCGTGGCTCGCCTTCGTCCAGCAGCACGCCGGCGCTGTCACCACGCTGCTCCTGGTCCAACGCAACATCGTCCGGCCGTGGTTCCTTCGCGCCGCCGAGTACGTGGGCGCCGGCCCGGCCCTGGCCTGGAAGAGCGCCCTGGCTCTCCAACCCGATCAGACCCTGTCGCTGTCCCTCACCGCTCTGCTCCTGGACCGTTCGATCAACCCCACCGAGGCCTCAGATCTGGCCGCGAGACTCCGGCGGCCCTAGCCTGCCGTAAGGAGCGCGGAATGGAACACAGCGGGGTCATCGCGGTGCTGGGGGCCACAGGACGTCAGGGCGGCGCGGTCGCCCGGCACCTGCTCGCCGACGGTCGGCGTGTCCGCGCCCTGACGCGGACGCCGACCTCAGCAGCCAGCGACGCTCTCCGGACCGCCGGCGCCGAGGTTGCGCAGTGCGACATGGCCGACCCCGACTCGCTGCTCGAGGTCTTCGCAGGCGCGTACGGCGTCTACAGCGTGCAGAACCCAATGATCGCCGGGCACGAAGGTGAGGTCAGGCAGGGCAAGAACGTCGCGGACGCAGCCAGAGCCACCGGTGTGCAGCACGTCGTCTACGGCTCGGCGGGACCGGGTCTGCGCGGCACCGGCGTCGACTCGTGGGAGGCGAAACTGCTCGTCGCCGACTATCTGCGCTCGCAGGACGTTCCGTTGACCGTGCTCCGGCCGATGGCGTTCATGGAACTGATGACCGACAAGGACTTCTACCCACCTGTGTCGACCTGGCACCTGATGCCGAAGCTGGCCGGTGAGCACACGCTGATCCCGTGGGTGGCCGCCGACGACCTCGGCGCGATCGCGGCCCGGGTCTTCGCCGAACCCGCCGGGTACGTCGGTGCGGAGCTCCCGCTGGCGGCGGAGTACCGCTCGATCGACGAGTTGCGCCGAGCCTGGAGCGCGGTGAAAGGCCGGTCGCCGCGCGGTTTCCCGATGCCGGTCCGGCTTTTCGAGCGCTTCGTCGGCAAGGACCTGACCACCATGTGGCGCTGGCTGGCGACGAACCCGGTCTCGGCCGATCCGACGGCCACGGCGAAGATCCTCGGTCGCGTCACCACGGTCGAGGAGTTCCTCGCGTGAGTCAGAACGACGGCAGGCCGGTGACCGGGGAGGACGCCAGCGCCGAGTGGTAGCGCCGGGGGACCCGGCCGGCCAACCGGGCGGCCCGGCCGGCGGTGACCGCATCGCGCATGGCGGCGGCCATCAGCGCGGGCTTCTCGGCCCGGGTCACCGGTGTCGCGAGCATGACGGCGGCGCAGCCGAGCTCCATGGCCAGCGCGGCGTCGCTCGCCGTACCGATGCCGGCGTCGACGATCACCGGGACGTTCGCGGCCTCGGCGATCAGGGCCAGGTTGTGCGGGTTGCGGATGCCGAGCGCGGACCCGATCGGGGCCGCCAGCGGCATCACCGCGGCGCACCCGGCCTGCTCCAGCCGGCGCGCCAGGATCGGGTCGTCGTTCGTGTACGGCAACACGGTGAAACCGTCCGCGACCAGCGCGTCCACGGCGTCCAGCAACTCGATCGGATCCGGCATCAGCAGGTGGTCGTCGGCGACCACCTCGACCTTGATCAGGTCGGTCTCCAGCGCCTCCCGGGCCAGCTTCGCGGTCAGCACGGCCTCGGCGGCGGTGTGACAGCCGGCTGTGTTCGGCAGGACGTCGATGCCGTGCTTCTTCAGCACGTCGAGGATCGAGCCCTCGTGGCCGGTGCCCAGCCGGCGCATCGCGACCGTGGTCAATTGGGTGCCTGAGGCAACCAACGCCTCGTCCATCACCTCGAGGTTCGCGGCCCCGCCGGTCCCCATGATGAGGCGGGACGAGTACGTCCGGCCGCCGAGCTCCAGTGGATCGTCCATGTCGTCAGCCTCCCTGCACCGCACTGACGATCTCCACCCGGTCGCCGTCCGTGAGCACGGTGCCGGCCCACTCGGCCCGGGTGAGCACGGTCTGGTTGACCGCGACCGCGATCCCGGTCTCGCGGTCGGAGTACTCCCGCACCAGGTCGGCGACCGACCGGTTCGGCGGCACGGTCGTCGCGGTGCCGTTGACCCACACGTCGTACATGCGCTTCCTCCCTACGCCGGAATTACCCGAGTCAGGTTCAGCGGTCGGCGACGCTCTCGTCAGTCGCCCTCTCAGCCCACTTGCCGTGAGCTCCCGCGGCTCATTTTCGACCTTAACCGATGCGATCAACCACCGCGACCGCGGTGTCCACGGACAGAGGTCACCGAACCCCTGCCGGGGCGCTTGCCGAGGGGTCCGGCAGGGGTTCGGTGGGTTCGAGTCCCCCGCACTAGCTGCCGAGCGCCTCGAGGATGGTCGCGGTGACCGCGGCCGGCTCGGAGACGCTGAGGGCGTGGGACGCGCCCGCGATCTCCTTGCGGCCCTTCGCGCCGGCCCGCTCGGCGAGCCACCGGTGCAGCTCGACCGGGATGTTGCGGTCGCCGTCGCTGTAGACGAACCAGGACGGCAGCGACTTCCAGGCCGGGGTCTGGGCCGGCAGGCCCTCGGTCAGCGCGGCCTCGGTGACCGGACGCTGGGTCACGGCCATCAGGGCGGCCTCGGCGGCCGGGACGTCGGCGCAGAACTGCTGCTGGAAGTCGTCCGTCCGGATGGCGAACTCGTTGCCGCCCGCGACCGGGTAGGCGTTCAGCGCGTCACCGAGCGTGCTGCCGGGGAACTGGAGCGAGAGCTGGAACGCGTTCTCGCCGTGGTCCGGGGCGAAGGCGTCGACGTAGACCAGGCCGACCACGTTCTCGTTGTCGGCCCCGGCCTGGGTGATGACCATGCCGCCGTACGAGTGACCGACCAGCAGGACGGGGCGGCCGATTCCGGCGACGACGTCGCGAACGTAGGACGCGTCGGTGCTCAGGCCGCGCAGCGGGTTGGCGACGGCGACCACGTCGATCGATCGCTCCAGCAGTCGCTCGGCCACGCCGTTCCAGCTGCTGGCGTCGGCGAACGCGCCGTGGACGAGGACGACGACAGGACTTCGGTCGTTCATGCGGAACTCCTTCGGGAAACGGATGTCGCCTACTCAGACCTGGCAGCTTGCGCGTTTGTGACCGGATGGCGGTGTCGCGGCTGTCACAGGGCGGGGTACTGCGCTGTCTTAGCTGGCGAGTGGATGGCAGCGACGACGGAAGGGTTCGCCATGGAGACCAGGTCGACGGCTTGGCAGACAGCACTCACGGTGCTGCAGGAGGTGACGCCCCCGTTCGTCCCGGAGGGTGCGCACGCGATGACGGTGGTGATCGAGTACCCGCCGGGCGATCCCGGCGCGCCACCGCACCGGCACTCCGGACCGGCCTTCGGCTACGTGCTGGAAGGGGAGATGCGGTTCGAGCTCGAAGGCGAGCCGGAGCGGGTGTTCACGGCGGGCGACGTGTTCTGGGAGCCCGGAGGTGACGTCATCCACTACCAGGACGGCAACAACCGCGACGACGTCCCCCTGCGCTTCACGGTGACGATGCTCTGCGCACCGGACCAGGAGATGTTCACCCTGGTGCCCGAGGAGGAACTTGCCCAGCGCAAGGATCGCCGCGCGCCGCGCTCCTGATCGCCCGCTGGAACCGTGATGACCGCTGCGGCGATGGCGGCCGAGTCCGGCGACGAACAGCTGTCGATGCAACTGGTACCTGCGACCGGATCGGGGAGACAAGCATGACGTGGACGCTGGAGAGCCTCCGTGAACATCTGCAGTGGGCGCTCGAACTGGAGCACGCGACGCTGCCGCCGTACTCGTGCGCGCTCTACTCGCTCGACCCGGAGCGGAACCCGGAGGCCGTCCAGGTCGTCAGCAGCGTCTTCTCCGAGGAGATGCTGCACCTCGCGCTCGCGGCGAACCTCCTGAACGCCGTCGGCGGCCGCCCGCGCCTCGACACCCCGGAGATGCTGCCGCCGCACCCGCGCCGGATGCCGCACGGCGGGATCGAACTGTCGCTGGCGCCGTTCGGTCCGGAGACGCTGGAGCTGTTCCTCGCGATCGAACGCCCCGCTCTCCCGGGCGCGCCGCCGGAGGACGACAACTACGACACGATCGGGCAGTTCTACGACGCCGTCGAGCACGGGCTGCGGTCGCTGTGCTCGTCGTTGGGCGAGGAGGCGGTCTTCAGCGGCGACCCTTTCCGGCAGGTGAGCAACGCCCACTTCCGGCACAGCGGCGGGCGGCTGATCGTGGTCGACAGCCTCGCCTCCGCGCTCGAGGCCCTCGAGGAGATCGTCGAACAGGGTGAGGGTACGGCGCGCGGCGAGGTGTGGGACGGGGATGCGGACATGTTCCACCCGGACCGTGACGAGGTCGCGCACTACTACCGGTTCCAGGAGCTCAAGCTCGGTCGCCGGTACCGGCGCGGTGACACCCCCGAGTCCGGTCCGACCGGCGAGGCTATCGGCTTCGACCCGAACGGCGTACGGCCGATGCGGCCGAACCCGCGGCTGACCGACCACCCGGAGGGCCACCCGATCCGCGTCGCGCAGGAGGAGTTCAACCACACGTACTGCGCTGTGCTGCATCTGCTCGAGCAGGCGTTCAACGGCAGCCCGCGGATGTTGTCCGCGGCCACCGGGACCATGTACGCGCTCAAGGCCCAGGTTTCGGAGCTGATGCAGATGGCCGACGGGGAGGGCTTCACGGCTGGTCCGACCTTCGACTACGTCGCGCCGACGGCCCGGCAATGGGCGGTCGGCTCGGGCCAGCGCGTCGCCGTCCTGCCGAGCGGCCCGTACATCGTCTACGGCCGGGTGCCGCTGCGTCGCAAGTACAAGGTCGTGTCCGCGGAGAACGACTCGCTCACCTGGCGAACCGGGCCGCAGCTCGAGACCGAGGAGACGTACGCGCTGTGCCGGTGCGGCCGGTCCGGCTCGAAGCCGTTCTGCGACGGGACCCATGCGGTCGTCGGCTTCGACGGCAAGGAGTCCGCGCCGATGCCGCCGTACCGGGAGATGCAGCACGTGCACGAGGGGACCGGAATCTCGGCGCAACGCGTCGGCGAGCTGTGCATCCACGCGGCGTTCTGCATCGGGCGGACCCGGCCGATCGCCAAGATGCTCGCCGACACCGGGGACAGCGACGTACGCTCCGACGTCATGGGACGGATCGATCACTGCCCCTCGGGGTCGTACAGCTACGCGCTCAGCCGTGGCGGGGAGACGATCGAGCCGGATCTGCCGCGAGCGATCTCGGTTCTCGAGGAGGAGGACGGGCAGGCGAGTGCCCTGTGGGTCACCGGTGGGCTGCCGGTGCACCGGCCCGACGGACAGGTGCAGGAGACCCGTAACCGGGTGACGCTGTGCCGATGCGGTCACTCGTCGAACAAGCCGCTGTGCGACGGCACGCACCGCGAGATCAAGTTCCGCGAAGAATGACCTCGATGGAGTTGGAGCAGGCGGCGGCCGTTTTCGCCGAGGTGCGGCCACGGCTGTTCGGCATCGCGTACCGGATGCTCGGCAGTGCTTCCGAGGCCGAGGACCTGGTGCAGGACGTCTGGCTGAAGTGGCAGACCGCCGACCGGGCCGCGGTGTCGAACCCGGCGGCCTACCTGGCGACGGCGATCACCCGGCTGGCGATCAACACCATGCAGTCCGCCCGGGTACGGCGGGAGACGTACATCGGGCCGTGGCTGCCGGAGCCGGTCGACACCAGCGCCGATCCGACGCTCGGCGCCGAACGCAACGAGGCGCTGGAGTTCGCCGTACTGCTGATCCTGGAACGGCTGTCGCCCACCGAGCGGGCGGCGTACATCCTGCGGGAGGCGTTCGACTACCCGTACGGCCAGATCGCCGAGATCATCGGGTCCTCCGAGACCGCGACCCGGCAGCTGGTCAGCCGGGCGCGCAAGCGAATCGTTGCCGAACGCCACAACCCGGTCACCGGCCAGGAGCGGCGGGAGCTGTTGAGCGCGTTCGTCACCGCGGCCCGGTCCGGCGACCTGGAGGCGCTCGAGCAGTTGCTGGCCGAGGACGCGATCAGCTACTCCGACGGGGGTGGCGCCGTCCGCGCGTCCCGGTTCCCGGTGGTGGGGATGGAGCGGGTGGCGAAGTACCACAAGGCGTTCGCCGACCGCTTCTGGGAAGGTGCCGACGTCGAGCTGGGAACGGCGAACGGCCAGGCGGTCGCGGTCCTGCGCCGCGACGGCGTCGCCTTCGCGCTGCTCACCGTGAACGCGTCGGCCGCCGGCATCGAGCAAGTGCTCTGGCAGCTGAACCCGGCCAAGCTCGCCGCCTTCGAGAACTGAGAACACCATGGAAGTCACCGCATCGCTGGCCGAGCTCCTCGAGGAACGCGAGCACCTCCTCGAGATCGCCCAGTGGAGGTTCGGGTCACCGGCCACCGCCGAGCGGGTGGTCCAGGAGACGTACCGCCGCTGGTATGCCCTCGCGCCGGCCGAACGAGACGAGGTCGAACCACGCTCCTGGCTGACGCAGCTGGCCAGCACGATCGAGCTCGTCGGCCTCGAACCGGTGAACCCGTTGGTCCACCGCTTCGCGCTGGCCTGCACTCTTGGCGACGTACCCGGGTTGCGCGCGACTCTGGCCGGCGACGTCACCCTGATCACCGACACCGGTGGCCATCTGAGAACCACGCCGCACCCGATGCAGGGCGCCGACCAGGTAGCCACTCACGCCGCGACCCTGCTGACCCGCCACCCCGGCACCCACCTGAGCACCGAACCGGTCAACGGGCACCCCGGCCTGATCCTCCGTCAGGCCGCCAGAGCCGTCGCCGTCATCACCCTGACCACGACCCCGACCGAGATCGAGACGATCTACATCGTCCTCAATCCGTCGAAGCTGACTCCATGGCACCGGGTGGTCGTCGCGTAGCCGGCAGCGGTCCACCGGCCCGAGCCCGAGCGCTGCGCTGACCGCCCGCCCGGGGGTGTCCCGCCCCGTCTCGGGCGACGGCCCCCCCGATCTCCGGAGGACGATCCGGAGGTGGCGCACCGCTCCTTCGGCCCGGATATCCGATGTCGAGGAAAGTGAGGGCGTGACAAACCCACCTGGACGATCCACACTAAGCGTCACCGGGAGGGGGTTCCTGGTACTTTTCGTGACTGGGGAGTCTCCGAAGAGGTGTCGCGATACCTGGGGGGCAGGGGCGTGATCCGAGTCGTGCTCGGGCATCACGGCGCGTTGGTACGAGGGGCGCTTGCCGCGGTGCTGTCACAAGAAGCTGATCTGAAGGTGCTGGCGGAGGTCGAGACGGCCGACGACGTCCTGCCCGCGGTGGACAGGACGCGGCCGCATGTGGTCGTGCTCGATCCGATGCTGGACGGAAAGATCAGGATCGAGGAGTTGTGCAGTCAGTTGCGCGAGCCCGGCATCCTGATCCTGATCGACCGCAACCTGCTCAACGGGGCCAGTCTCGCGCTTGTCCGGCTGGCACCGCGGGTCGGGTTCATCGCCACCGACGCGTCGCCCGCCGATCTGGCGGAGGCTGTCAGGCAGCTGGCGCAGGGCGCGGCAGTGATCGATGCGGGGGTTGCCGTGGCTGCCCTGCGAGCGGTCAAGAATCCGCTCACCGAGCGGGAGTGCGAGGTGCTGCGGCTGGTGACGACGGGCGCGACCGCCCAGGAGATCGCGCGACGGCTCAACCTGACCGCGGGAACGGTCCGGAACTACCTGTCGCACATCCTGACGAAGACCGAGGCGCGCAGCCGGATCGAGGCGGTCCGGAAGGCTCAGGAGGCAGGCTGGATCTGATCGGGTCGCGGTTGCCAGTGACCGAGGAGGTCCCGGTACAGCGGTGACTCGCGCACCAAGGTCGTGTGCCGCCCGACCATGGCCTCGTTCCCGTCCAGGACCAGGATCCGGCGTGCTCTCAACGCCGAGCTGATCCGGTGCGCGACGACGATCAGTGTTCCGGGCCGGGCCGAGAATGCTTCCTCGGCGCGCCGCTCGGCCTCGGGATCCAGGTGACAGGTGGCCTCGTCGAGCACGGCCAGCGGTGCCGGCGACAGATAGGACCGGACCAGGGCGATCAGCTGCCGCTCACCGGCCGAGAGCTGGCCGGGCCGGATCGACGCCTTCGGCCCCCCGAGCCGCGCGACCAGCGCTTCGGCCCCGACAGCCTCGATCGCCCGATTCACGTGAGCGACCGGAGCCTCCGGAGCGAGGTAGGAGAGGTTGTCGAGGACCGTGCCCGAGAAGACATACGCCTCCTGGGGGATCAGTACACGCGTCCGCGCCAGCTGCTCGGGGGACAGTTCATGCGGTGAAACGCGACCGACGAGCAGCCTTCCCTCGGTCGGCGGGAACATCCCGCAGACGAGTGCGGCGAGAGTCGACTTCCCGATGCCGCTCGGACCGACGACGGTGAGGTGGTCACCTTCCGGTACGACGAGATCCAGCGACCGCAGCACCGGCTCCGCCTGGGGGCCGTACGCGAAGGAGACCTTGTGCAGCCTCACCTGGTGGCCGCGAGGCAGGCAGATCGACGCGGGCCGCTCGGCCGGAGCTCCGGTGTCCAGGATGCGACCGAGGGTGACGACGTACCGGAGTCCGCCGTCCCCGAGTGCGGACATGACAGTGCTCAGCGCCGGCTGCAGGCCCAGCAATACGTAGGTCAACCCGCCGAGCAGGGTGCCGGTGCTCACGCCGCGTCCGACCAGCCATGGACCCGCCGCGAGCAGGATCAGCAGGGGCAGCCATCCGCCGACGGCGAAGCAGAGAGTCCGGAGCGCGGCGACCCTGGCCAGCGCTCGCTCGGCCGCCGCGTGCGCCTCGACCGGTTCACCGACCAGGTTCGCGGTGAAGTCCTCGGCACCGGTCGCGGTGACGTCCCGAACCGCAGCGAACGCCGTACCCGCCGACGTCGCCAGTTGCTCGTCGGCGGACAAGGAGGCCTTCATCCGGTCGGCCGCCAGGCCGAGGATGGCCAGCGACGCGGCGAAGCCGAGCAGGAACGGCGGAACGACGAGTGCCGCGATCAAGGGGTCGAGCGACAGCAGACCGGTCACGACACCGACCACGGTGATGGTGAACGTCCGGGTCACCACGATCAGTCCGGCGAACGTGTCCCGGACGATCTCGACCTGCCGGTTCAGCCGCGACACCGCTCCGTCGATCCGGCCGGCGTTGCGCAGCGCACCGCTCACCACCCGGCGGACCAGTTCGTCCCGGAACGGCTCGACCAGGTCACCGAGCCGCCGGTACGCCTGCCGGGCGCCGACGGCTCCGAGACACGCAGCCGCCACCAGGCCACCCAGCCAGGCAAGTCCCGTCGCCCCCCGGCCGGCGAGGAACGCGTCCGTCGCGTGGGCGACCGCGATCCCGTAGACCGCGGTCGGCAGGATCTCCGGGAGGGACCAGGCGGCGAACTCCAGCGCCGGCCGCCGCCGCAGGGCGGCCACCCCGAACCCGAGTTCGCGCCTCATCCGAAGATCTCCCGGTACGACGGGTCCTGCCACAACCGCTGATGGGGTCCGACCGCGCGAACCCGGCCGCGGTCGAGCCAGACCACCAGATCCGCGCGAGCGGCCGTGGACGCGCGATGGGTGACGATCAGCCGGGTACGGCGGTGGCGGTCCTCGGTCAGTGTCCGGCTGATCTGCCGCTCGGTGGCGGTGTCGAGACTCGAGGTGGCGTCGTCCAGCACCAGCAGCCGACCGGTGTGCCAGGCGCGCGCCAGCCCGAGCCGCTGTGCCTCCCCGCCGGACATCGGCGCCTCGGGCAACGGCGTGTGGTAGCCCTGCGGCAACCGGCTGGCATAGTCGTGCGCGTGGGTGGCCCGGGCGGCCGCGAGTACTTCGACCGGTGCGATCCGCCCGCCCGAGATGGACTCGGACACCGTCCTACCGACCAGCACGGGGCGCTCGAAGGCACAGCCGACCGCCCGGCGCAGTACGGACCGCCGCACCGCCTGCAGCGGTACGCCGTCGAGCAGCACCAGACCCGAGTCCGGATCACGCAGCCGCCCTGCCAGAGCTGCCAGCACCGACTTGCCCGCGCCGCTGGGTCCGACCACGGCGACGGTCGCTCCACCGGGAAGGTTCAGGTCGACGTGATCGAGCAGCGGCACACCGTCCACGACGACGCTGACGTCGTCGTACACCAGGCGCCCTGGTCCTGGCGGAAGCGAAAGAATGCCATAGGCAACTGGATTGACAGCCAGCACCTCGGCGCTGCGCCGGATGCCGGCCCGGGCCCGGGCGAGCTCGCCCAGGAGGCCGGTCAGACTGCCGAGACCCGCGCCGATCACGGCGTACTGCGCGGCAGCGAACAGCTCGCCGGCGGTGATCCGGCCGTCGACGAGCTGCAGGCCGCCGATGGCCAGTACTGCGACCAGGACCAGCGGCCCGACGATCGCCGCCTGGGCGCCGGAGCGGGCCAGGACGTGCCAGGTCAACAGGCCCTGCCGGTGCAGTTCCGGCAGCAGCCCCAGCACCCGGCGTTCCTCCTGGCCGGCAGTCCCGGCGGCCGCGATGGTACGGATCCCGGCAAGAGCCTCGGTCAGCAGCGCCGCGATCCGCCCCTGTGTTTCCTGGTAGGCGAGGCTGATCTCAGTGGTTCGGCGGGCGAACACCCACAGCACCGCGATCACCAGCAGGACGCCGGCGAGGAACGCGGCCGCCAGCCAGGGATCGATCAACGCCAGCAGGACGAGGCTTCCGACCGGGGGAATGACTGCCGCGACGGCGGTCACGGTTGCCGGTCCGGCCTGGGCCGCGTCGCTCGCGCTGCCCGACACCCGGCTGACGAGGTCGCCTGTGTCGAACCGGCGTACCCCTTCCGGCCCGCCTTCGAGAACGCGCCGGACCAGCCGGTGCCGGAGCCACGCGGTGGTTCCCGCGACGCACGTCGTACTGGCGAGAACGTCGACCAGGGCGCAGACCACGCCGAGCAGGATGAGCCCGGCCGCCAGTCCCAGCCAGCGTTCGGAGTCATTGCCCGAGGCAATGGCATCCACGGACCGGCCGAGCACGGTCGGCAGCGCGAGTGTGACGGCGCTGTCGAGCAGGGCAGCCAGCCCGATGAGCGGAAGCCAGCCGCGGCCGTGCCGGACCACAGCGCCGAACGTCGTCACGTCGACAACCCGGTGTGAGCGGCGAGAAAGGCGAGCATGTCGGCCGTGAGCTCGACGCCACGACTCACCGCGGACGTGCTGTGCCCGGTGTTCTCCTCCCGCCGGAACAGGATCGGCTGTGATCCGGTCGTCGCGTGCTGGAGTGCGGCGCACATCTTGCGCGCGTGCAGCGGGTCGACCCGGGTGTCACCGCCGAAGACGGTGAACAGGACCGCGGGATAGTCGATGCCCTCGCACACCCGGTGGTACGGCGAATAGGCCAGCAGGTACTCGAGTTGGTCCGGATCGGCGCTGGAGCCGTACTCCGGGATCCACGATGCGCCGAGGCCGGAGTACTGGTAGCGAAGCATGTCCAGCACCGGTGCCGAGCAGACGGCCGCGGCGAACAACTCCGGCCGCTGGGTCACGGCGGCACCCACCAGCAGGCCACCGTTCGACTCACCGCAGATACCGAGCTGATCCGGCGTCGTCCAGCCGTCGGCGATGAGTGTCTCGGCCGCAGCGATGAAGTCGTCGAAGGTGTTCTGCTTGTTACGCAGTCGTCCGGCCCGGTGCCACCGCTCACCTTCCTCGCCGCCGCCGCGCAGGTTGCTGGTGACGAAGACCCCGCCGGCCTCGACCCAGGCGAGGGTGAAGGAGGAGTACGTCGGGGTGAGCGGCTGGCCGAAGCCGCCGTAACCGTAGAGGATCGTCGGTCGCGGTCCGCGCGGGCCGGGTGGTGCGATGACGAGCATCCGGACCGGCGTACCGTCGGCAGAGCGGTACACCACCTGCCGCGACGTGACCTCGGGTAGATCGACAGCGCCGGGAGGATCGGCCCACACGGTGGTCTCGCCGGTCAGCGCGTCGTACCGATGCACCGTCGCCGGAGTCACGCTACCGGTGAAGCTGAACCAGACCTCGTGACCACCGTCGGGGCGAGTGGTCAGCGAGCCGACCGAGCCGGGCCCGGGCAGCGGCACGTCGCCGACCCGCTTGCCGGTCCGGAGGTCGTGGAGCGCGAGCTCGCCGAGCGCGTGCCGGGTCCGGGCGACCACGAGCAGCGGCCGGGACAGCGCAGGTCCGTCGAGGACGGCCAACTCGCTGAGTGGTGCTCCTGGATCCTCGGGCACCAGCTCCCGCCACTCCTCGGGTGCGGGCCGGTTCGGATCGCCGACACAGATCCTGCCCGCGGGCGCTCCCAGCGTGGTGACGGCGTACAGGCGCCCGTCCCGGCCGACGATCAAACCGCTGCGCGCGTCCACACCGCGTTGTGCGACGGTCAGCTCGGGATTCTCCGGGTCGGACAGGTCGGCGAGCCAGAGATCGTTGCTCGGACCATGTGCGGCGGAGATCGTCAGCCATCGGCCGTCGGCGCTCAGCTCCAGCCCGTACGACGCCTCGTCGGTCATCACCGGTACTTCGTCGGCCTGGCCTAGTCGGTGCAGTCGGACCTGACGGTCGCGGACGAAGTAGAAGGCCTGTCCGCCGGGTAGCCAGGCCACGGGGGAATACCGGCAGCCGTCGAGCGGGCCGTCCATCACCTGGCCGGTCTCGGTGTCCATCACGTAGAGACTGGACTCCTCGGTGCCGCCGCGTGAGAGCTGGAAGGCCAGCAGCCGGCCGTCCGGAGACGGCTGCCATGCGTCCAGCGTCGTCCCGCCGGTCGGATCGAGAAGCACCGGGTCGATCAGGGCCTGTTCCGGCTCGGCGACGTACAGCACCGGGTGATCCTGGGGAGCGGATCGGCGCAGGAAGAACCGGCGTCCGCCACGCCACAGCGGCGGAGTCTCGATTCCGGCGCGGCTGAACTCCGTGACCCGGCTCCGGAACCGCGAGCGCCGCGGCAGTTCGGCGGCATGCCGAAGCCACAGCTGGTTCTGCGCCGCCTGCCAGGCGACGGTCCGCGGATCAGCCGCGTCTTCCAGCCAGCGATAGGGATCGGCGACCGTGTGCCCGTGAAGCTGGTCGACGACGGGCGTCCGGACGGCCTCGGGATATCTGATGTCGAGCCCCTGCACCCAGGCCCTCCTTCCCGGCGATGGGATCCTGGGCGGGACGACTTCATCCCGCCCAGGATCGTGGAACCTGCCTGCGTGTCAGTGACAAAGAGCCACGCTGAGGTTGCTGGGGGACTGCGAACCGCACGTGAGCAGCGTCAGCCCGCTGCCGCCACCGTGGTGGCCGCCGCCGTGACCCCCGCCGGGGGCCTCGAGCCCCTGAAGGTCGAGAAGCGCCATGTTTTACACCTCCTTCCGTTCACTGGTAGGGATGGTCGGACGACCCGCCGCGGTCGGGGGTCCGAGAAAGGGGAGGGCAACGGACTGGTCGTGCAGCGCCGTGCCCAAGGCCAGCAGTACGCCGGCCGTACCGGTCGCCAGGTCCATCGACAGGCGAAGCAGCTGATTGCCCGGGAACGCGAGGCCGCCCCGGTACGGCAGGGCGTGCCAGTCCAGTCCGCGAATCAGGGCGGAGACGACCGGGTCGGGGTGTCCCGGCGTACCCGCCTGCATCGCGGCCGAGGCGATCAGGCCGGCCCGGCCCATGAAGAGTCCGGGCTGAACGAAGTACCGGGAGTGGTTGACCCGTCGGAGTCCGGCCAGCGCCTCGGCGAGTTCGTCGTCCGGGCGGTGTCGCAGATAGCGGTCCAGCACGAGCGCGACGCCGGCCGAACCTTCCTCGAGGTAGGGCAACGTCCGCCAGCCCTGATTGACCTGCAAGGTCCCGGACGGGTCGCTGACGCAGCGGCGCAGGTCCTGCTGGAGTGCGGTCGCCGCGAGGTCCAGCAAGCCGGTGTCTCCGAATTGCTCGTAGGCGGTCAGGAAGAGCAGCGCGGCCCCGGACGAGCCGAACATCAAGCCCGCCCGCGGATGCCCTTCACCGCTGATCTCGGGGACGTCGTCCGGGCCACCGAGCCGGTCGGCCACCACGTCGATGACCCGGGCCGCCGCCGTCTGCAAGCCTGGCTCGCCGGCGAAGTGCAGCAGATTGAGCGCGATCCCGGCCAGGCCGGAGTGGAGTCCGAGCTCACAGGACTCGAGCGGATCCGCGACACAGCGGTCCATCACATCCAGCGCATCCTGGTGGTAGCCCAGTTCGTCCAGGACGTGCGCGACGCCGTGCAGGCCGTCGTACAAACCGATCCCCTTCACCGGATCCAGGGCGTGCCTGCGGAGCCAGTCGTCGTACTCCGGGAAGCGGCCGGCGCCGGTGCGGTGGAGGGCGTACAGCACGCCGGCCGCGCCGTACGCGAGGCTGACGCCGCCGCCGGGCTGGAACTGAGCGATGTCGCCCGGGAACAACCGGTCGTCGCGCTCCGGGGTCGCGCTGGCGACGATCGCCCGGGTGAGCGCGGCGCGCACGTCCTGCCAGGAGTCGCGGCCGGGGAGTGGGATCGCGTCGAGCTCCGTGTCCTGGTTGCCCCCGGCAATGGTGCGGACGGCCGCGTCGATGGTTGCCTTTGGCACCGGAAAGGTGTCGGTGATGAGCTCGCCGAGGTGCCGGACCTTACCCGGGTGGAGCTGCAGCAGCATTGTCGTCTGCGGAGCGAACAACCCGAGGCAGAGGCAGGCAAGCGCATACAGATCGACGTCGACACCCCGGCGGCCGGGAGGTGCCAGGTACCCCGGATGCGCCAGAACCGACCGGGCTCGCTGCTCCGCGAGGGTGGCCACCTCGAAGTCGATGAGCGCCAGCCGGTTGTTCGCGTCGATGAGGATGTTGTCGGGGTGCAGATCGCCGAACACCACACCGCGCTCGTGCAGCGCCCGAACCGCTGCCTCGACCCTGGCCAGCATGCCGAGCGCCCACTCCGCGTAGTCTCCAAGTGCCTCGGGCGACGGGTCCGGCCGAGTCAGCGGGTAACGCCTGACCAGCAGGCGCTGGAGTGGATTCGAATCGATGAACTCCTGCACCAGGAAGTGGTGTCCGCCCAGAACGAAGTAGTCGTGCACCTCTGGTACGACGTCCAGCCCCGCCAGCCGGCCCAGGATGTCCCGCTCGTGCTGCATCCGTGCGACCGCGTCCCGGCCGGCCTCGTCGAGCCCGGCGAACGGCCGGCCCTCCTTCAGGACGACTCGGACATCCGTCTCCCGGTGGTGGCCGAGATACACGCCGCCGCCGTTGGAGAAGTGGATTACGTTCTCGATGTCGTAAGCCATGTCGTTGGTCGTCACCGCGTTGCGCGCGGCCAGGTGCTGTTCGAGGAACGAGGGCAGTGACACCCAGGCCGGCATCGAGAAGACCGGGCCGCGGACATCGGGAACCAGCCGGCCGTCGGCATTCGCGAGGGCAAGCACCCGTTCGCCGGTGTCCGACAGACAGTGCTGCTCGGCGAAGGCGCCGTACCGGACGAAGAGCGGGCCTTCGCCGTACCGGAGATCACTGAGAATGTAGGGGCCCTGGACGCCGTCGAGGATCTCCGCCAGTTCCTTCAGCACCAGCTCGAGCCGGTCTTCGTCCGACGGATAGATGGTGACGAGCTTGCCGCTCGATCCGCGGAAGGCGGCCTTGGAGTTCATCATGATCGCGACGGAGGTGCTGCGCAGGAACTTGAACGCGACGCCGCGCGGAACGCAGTAGTCCCAGACCGCCTCGAGCGTTCGCTCGGCATCCTCCAGGCAGGACGAGACGTGGATCTTCCAGCCCTGCAGGGGCAAGTCGACGCCGCGCGGCGCGTAGTGCATCCAGACCTCGCCGGGGTCGTGCTCCCAGCCGTCGGGCAGCGGCCGGGAGCCGATCGCGAAGTCGGGGTCCTCACCACCGCGGTTCGCGGGGGTCTCGTAGAAGTGCCGGTCGGCGAGACAGTAAAGCTCGTACCGCTCCATACCGCCCGCCCCCGTTCATCGAACGCCTCGCGAACATCCTGATCGCCGGGCCGCCCACGCCGTCAGTGAATGACGTCATCACTCACCAATGAGAAACGCGTTTCCGAATCAACGCGATCGTCACCTCTGCACCAACGCAACTAACGCTCCGTAACCACCGCTTCATGCCGCCACCCCTCCGACGGCCGACGGAAGCAAGCGTCGGGCAGTACGACAACAACCACCGCGGCGGGGACGGGCCGGCGAAGCAAGGAGTCACGAGGTGCTCCATCAACCGGCCCGACCACCACCCACGGCAACCGCCCCGGAGCCGCTTGACATCTCTTAGGAACTCAACGGCATGTGTTCACACCGGGCTGTTCGGCGGGAAAGGCGGCCGCAACGGCTTCGGAGCCGAGTTACTTCGCCTCCACATCCTCCAGAAGAACTCCCGCCCCAACCACCCCACCACTTGGGAAAGTGGAGCGCTTCCAGCAGACGATGAAGAACTGGCTGCGCGCCCAGTCCACCCAGCCCGCCACCCCGGCCGAGCTTCAGGTCCTGCTCGACACCTTCGCCGCCACCTACAACCAGCACCGACCGCACCGGTCTCTGCCGCATCGCGCGACCATCGCCACGATCTACGCCACCCTGCCCAGGCACTCCCGGCCGGCACCCGCGGCCCGACACCCACGACCGGATCCGGCACGACCACATCGATCGGACCGGCTGCATCACCCTGCGACACGCCGGCCGACTCCACCACATGGGCATCGGCCGAACCGACACCGGAACCCGCGTCATCCTGCTCGCCCAGGACCTAAACATCCGGGTGGTCAACGCCACCACCGGTGAACTCCTCCGCGAACTCACCCTCGACCCCAACCGCGACTATCAACCCCGCGGCACCAACACCCCGAAATAACAACAGCTGAACCCACAACCGTGGGTTCAGCTGTCGCCGATCTCCTGACAGATCACATCGTGCCCCGGCAGTGTTGTGGCTCAAGACATGCCGGACGGGTGTCTCAGGACATACCGGACTGATGTCTCAGGAGATGCCGGACGGGGTGTTGATGCTCGGGCATGTCGAAGGCCCGGTTGGTGATCACCGCGATCACGGTGGAGAAGCGGTCCGTTGCCGAGGTGGTTGCCGAGTACGGCGTTGCCCGGTCGTGGCTGTACGAGCTACTCGCGCGTTACCGGACCGAGGGTGAGGCGGCGTTCGAGCCGCGCAGCCGGCGGCCGAAGTCCTCACCGCGGGCTACACCGATGGAGACGGTCGAGTTGGTGCTGGCGCTGCGTAAACGGCTGGCCGAGCAGGGCTTGGACGCCGGGGCGGACACGATCGGCTCACACCTGCAACACCACCACCAGGTCAAGCTGTCGCGGGCCACGATCCACCGGATCCTGACCCGGCACGCCGCCGTGACCCCGGACCCCGGGAAGCGGCCCAGATCGTCGTACCTGCGGTTCGCCGCCGACCAGCCGAACGAGTGCTGGCAGTCCGACTTCACCCACTCCCGGCTCGCCGATGCGGGCGAGGTGGATATCATCAGCTGGCTGGACGACCACTCCCGTCTGGCCCTGCACGTCACCGCGCCTCGGCGGATCACCGGGCAGATTGTGGTCTCGACGTTCCGCGAAACCGTTGCCCGGTACGGGATCCCGGCCTCCACCTTGACCGACGACGGGATGGTCTACACGACGAGATCGTCGGGCGGGAAGGGCGGCCGCAACGGCCTGGAGACTGAGCTACGCCGCCTGAATATCACCCAGAAGAACTCGCGGCCGAACCACCCGACCACCTGCGGGAAGGTGGGAGCGGTTCCAGCAGACGCTGAAGCGGTGGCTGCGCGCCCAGCCCGTCCAGCCGGTCACGCTCGCCGAACTTCAGGTCCTGCTCGACGCCTTCGTCGCCGAGTACAACCAGCATCGCCCGCACCGGTCCCTGCCGCACCGCTGCACCCCGGGCACCGCCTACACCGCCCGCCCAAAGGCCACCTCGACCACCGACCGGACTGGCGAGGCCCATCACCGCGTCGGCACCGACCGCGTCGACCACACCGGCGTGGTCACCCTGCGGTCAGGTGCGGTAGCGGAAGATGATCCGGCCTCGGTCCAGGTCATAGGGGCTGAGCTCTACGAGGACGCGGTCCTCGGGGAGGATCTTGATGTAGTTCTTCCGGATCTTCCCGCTGATGTGGGCGAGGACCTGGTGGCCGTTGGTGAGTTCGACCCGGAAGTTGGCGTTGCGGAGGCACTCGATGACGGTGCCCTCGACTTCGATTCCGCCTGCTGATCTGGGCATCGTCAGGCCTTTCCCGGCCGATGGATGAGTTCCAGACTGCTGCCCGTACGGCGCCCGCCGAGCCCCTCGAACAGCGCCGTCGCGGCCTTGTTGGTCTCGTCGACCTCCGTCGTGGCCGCCTCGTAACCGCAGCGGTGCAACCCGGCCAGTAGCTGACTCAGCAACGCCCGGCCGATGCCGCGCCGTTGCTCGGCCGCCAGGACTGCGATCAGTCCGATACGCGGGCGCCGGGTCATCATCGCTACTCGGACCAAACCGACGTACCGATCGCCCTGCATCGCGACCGTATACTTGGACGGGTCGATCGGCATCGTTCCGCCCTGCCAAGGCAGCACCTCCGCGGGCATCGTGTACCAACCGACGGTGGATTCGACCTCGGCGCGAATCGCCAGGTCCAGCTCACGCAGCGGAGCCTTGGCCACCTGATCGCCGGTCGCGATCACCACCCCATCAGGCGCGGCCGCCGTCGGGAATTCCGTGCGTACGACGTACTCCGTCTCGCGACGCCACGTCGCGAACCCCGCGCGTACCCAACTGGCCGCGAGGTCGCGATCGGTCTCGTCGACCACCGTGTACCGCGGTGCCCGCTGGTCGGCCAGCATCGCGGCGGCGAGCTGATCGAAGACCTCGTCGCGCCACGTGTCGATGCTGAGGAAGATCCGGCCGTCGAGCCGCCGCGAGGCGTGACCGCGTCCGACCACCAGATCGTTCTCGATCGCGTGCCACTGATTGTCCGCGACGCGTGAAATCGTCACCGCGTGGGCGCCGAGGCCCGGACGGGAAGGCAAAGAGTTCATAGGTGTTTCCCTTCGGGAGTGCCGACGTCTCGAGGCGCTCCCGGCGACACCTACGTCAATCGCCCGCCCATGACCACGAGAGGGGGAGCACCCACTGCACCACAGCGTTCATGGGTTCTCACCTCCAAGCGTGACGTTACGGACCACGACACGGTAGCAGCCCACCCACGCCATCAGCCAATGGTTTTGCAGTCTCTCGAACGTTGTTGCAGTGAGGTGCGGAACTAGCGCCTCGACGCCGCGGTGATGTCGAACAGACGGTGCAATGGACCCGAATCAGCGGCAGATCCGGCGCGGCAGTGATAGTCCTTGCGCGCAGGAGGCTCGGTGGCCGACCGCCGCGTCGAGTCGGCTCCGTCCGCGCGACCGTCTCGGCCGACCAACTGCTGGAGCGCGGTTCGGCGCGCGACGATCAGATGGGTTAGGACGTGTCGCACCTCGAGACCGACTACCGTGGCATCACTCGTGCACAAAATCGTCGAAACTCATGGGGAATCTCGCGTGCGCCGCGAGCGGCCGTGTTACGAGAATCGCTGGTAGAGAGCCGATGCGACAACGGATTCCTCCTCGTAATGAGAAGGCCATCGGTTCGATTCTCGATCCCGGGGGACCTCGGACCGGTTGATCGATCCAGCGAGATGTAGAGAGGGCGGGCTCGAACGTTAGCGGGCTTGGGTGCGAGGAGGCTCGAGCGCTCCGCACAGGCGCGCGACCTTCAGGCTGAGATGCAGCGCGAGTCTGTCATGACCATTGCGTAGGTCGACACCCGCCACCGACGCCGCCTTCTCTAGGCGGTAGTAAAGGCTCGTGCGATGAATCGACAATTTCTCCGCAGTTCTGAGTGAATCTCCAGCGTTGTCGAGATATACCTCGACTGTTTCAAGCAAGGGTCGGTGGCGGGCCTCAGCGAGCAGGCGTTTAACCCCAGTATGTAGGACATCCGCTGTGAGTTCCTCGACAGGCATCCTGGACAGCACTTGGTAGATTCCAAGCCCGGCCCATGAAGTTAGGTCGCCGAGTGACGGGATGATCGAAGACACTCGTGCGGCGGCGAGGGCTTGACTGTAGGACCCCTCGGCTTCTACGAGCGAGTCATGTGGTTCGCCGATGCCGACGACGACGCGTGGCCCGCCTCCGGCGCTGGCGAGGCGTCGTATCAAACTCGCTCGTAGATGCTCGGCAAGGCTGGCGACTTGGGTGCTACGCATACCTCCTGTGCTGGTGTCGACGATGACAACGCCGTGGCCCGGGCGGGCGATGTGGAGGCCTTTGCGGTGCGGCATGTTCTGCCTTGCGTCTTCGAGGGCGGAGGCAATTGCGAGGTGGAGGTCTGTGGCGGAAGTGACCTGATGGCCGTTGGATGGAGTCTCTGCTTGGACGACCATGACCGTGGCGGTTGTGTCACGGGCGAAGAATCCGCGCTCGATTAGTTCAGCTGCCGCACTCTGGCGAAGTTGGAGGTCTCCATTAAGTAGGTCTTGGCCGAGCTCACGCTCCCTCGCGTGCTCGACCTCTGCGAGCAACCGTTCCTGATAGAGAACTAAGCCGGCCATGTGCGCCGCAGACTCGGCGAGGGCAAGGTCGTCGGCAGAGCACAGGTCGTCGCTGTCGATGAAGAAGAGGTACCCGAGCAGCAGATCCTGGCCTCGGATCGGCACGCATACGCGTGACCACATACCCAGTGCAGGATTCGCGGGTAGCCGGACCGCTCCTGCGGCCTTGTCGATCCCGAGGGACAGGACATACCTGGTGACCTCGTCCGGGACTCGGCGGTGCATGACTGAGTCGATTCGCACCTGATCAACTGGCTCATCGTGAGGGCTGTGCGCGAGCAGGCGTAGGTGGGGATCGTCGATCGCTACAGCCCGGTTTAGCTGCGCAGCGAGTTTCTCCACGATGCTCTGTAGCTGGACGCTCATCGACTGTATCCCGCCACGACTTGGCCGACATTTTTATGAAGGATACGCACAATGTTCCTCCTGTGGTAGGTGGCTGTGCCTGGGCTGTCCGGCCTAGCGTCATATGACAAGGAGGTAGCCACATGGCTCACTATGACGTTGGGATCGTCGGCGCCGGAGTACATGGCGCGAGCGCGGCGTTCCACATGGCGAAGGCCGGCCACCGCGTGGTCGTGTACGAGCGCGCGGCCCCGGCCGGCGGTCCGACGGGCTTGTCCAGCGCCGTTTGTCGCGCCTATTACACCAACTCGTTCCTTGCCGAGGTTGCACGAGACAGTCTGCTCGCCTTCTCAGAGTTCGCAGCGCTCACCGACGGTGAGCAGGCGGACTTTCGCAGGACGGGAGCGTTGTACGTCCACCCGCTGGACGATGTTTCCGTGGTTGATGAAACTGTTCGCGCCCTGGCAGCTGGCGGGACCCGTGTCGAGATCTTGACCGGGCAGGAATTAGTTCGTCTGGCTCCAGGTCTTGATCTTTCTGATGGCTCAGCAGTGGTGTGGGAGCCGAATGCTGGCTATGCCGATCCTGTGGCCACCACTCAAGGTCTCCTCGCCGCCGCCAGAAGATCGGGCGCAGCGGTGTGGTCCCGGACGCGTGTCTTGTCGGTCAGTCCGGGCGCGCGAGTCAAGGTGCTACATGAGTCCGGACAGGATGTCGTCGAGCGGCTGCTGGTTGCGGCCGGGCCGTGGACAGCTGGCATCATGTCCTCGATCGGGGTTGAGTTGCCGCTCACCGTCGAACGGCACATCGTGGCGCAATGCGGCCTACCGGCGCAGGTAACGCTCCCATTTGTGTTCGTTGACATGCTCGGGGGCTACTACGTGAAGCCCGAGACCGGCGATCAGTTCCTCCTTGGATCTCTCAAGCCTGGTCCGTCGGCAGACCCCGACGAGCCGGTTGCCGGAGTCGGCGACGGTGAGGTCGCGGAGCTTGCCGAGACCTTCGAGCGTCGACTGTCGGGCGTCGGCAACGCAACCTTGCGCGGAGGATGGGCCAGCCTGTACGACGTCAGCCCCGACTGGCAGCCAGTGATCGGGGAGGTCGCAGACCAGGTCTACGTCAACGCTGGCAGCAGCGGTCATGGGTTCAAACTCGCGCTCGCGATGGGTGCCCACGTCGCCCGACTTGTGCTGGGTGAAAACCCGGACCCGAGCCTGGCGCAGTTCCACCCAGATCGCTTTCGATGCGGCGGTCAGCCACTCGTCAGCAGGTACGGGTCCGCACGCATCCTTGGCTAACGCGGACCGGTTGAGGAGGGATCACTCATGGCGACGGTATTCGTGCATGCCCGCCTGATCGACGGCACGGGCCGCGATCCACGGGATGACGCGTCGGTACGCGTCGACGACAACAGGATCACCGGACTGGATGTGATGCCTCACCGGGATGATGCCGTTGTCGATCTGCAGGGACGCACGCTTATGCCCGGGATCATCAACGCGCACAGCCATCTGGGAGGCGTAGCACTACTGCAAGAGGACACGGTGCCTGCGGCAGTGATTGCGGCATGGACCTTCGAGCACTGCCGCCGCGCCCTTGAGCTTGGAATCACGACGTGCAGGGACACGGGTGGTCTCGACGGTGGCGTGCCGATGGCAATCAGTCAGGGCATCGCTCGTGGGCCACGAATCATCCCAAGCGGACCGCTCATCGTGCAGCTCGGCGGTCACACGGAGTTTCGACCCGAGTGGGTGATGGATCCATGTGTGCACCATCAGGGCGTTCCCGGTCTCGCCAGATTCAGTCACGTTGTCACAGGGCCGGATGAGGTCCGCGCGGCAGCCCGCCTTGCATTCAAGCGTGGCGCAAAGTTTCTGAAGCTCTGCGTGTCCGGCGGAGTCACTTCACTTACGGATTCTTTGGAGGACAGTCAGTTGACCGTCGAGGAGATCTCGGCGGCGGTGCAGGAGGCACGAGCCCGCCATACGTACGTGACCGTGCACACGCACAACAACGAGGGAATTTATCGCGGTCTCGAGGCCGGCGTTGAGTGCTTCGAACACGTCACCGCACTAGACGATGAAGCCGCAGCCGCCATTGCTGAATCGGGAGCCGCGGTCGTTCCCACACTGACGGTGGCCGAAACCTATCGGAACAACGCGGACTTCCTCCCTACCGAGGTTATCGACCGCATCGCTGGCGTGAAGGAGGGCATGAGCAGGGCGATCAAGGTCGCACACGCCGCCGGCGTCCTCGTCGGCTGCGGCGCTGACCTCATCGGACCGAACCAGAAAGACTACGGACTTGAGGTAGCGCTCGTCGCCGACATCGTCGGACCGATGCAGGCGATCCGTACGGCCACATTCGACAACGCCAGAGTACTTCGCATCGAGCACCAGACCGGATCGGTGCAAACAGGCAAATTAGCGGACCTCATCGTCGTGAACGAAGATCCGCTCGACAACCCGAGGGCCCTCAACGACCCAAACCGGATTGCGCTGGTCATGAAGGCTGGCGCAATCGAGAAAAACATCCTAGAGGCGTGACGACAGAGGAGCGATTATCATGGCGGCTGAATCGCAAACCACGGCGAACCAGAGCCGGCGCGTTGTCGCGGCGAGTGGCGTCGGGAACTTTGTTGAATGGTTCGACTTCGTCATCTACGGCTTTTCCGCAACGGTTCTGGCGACACACTTCTTCCCGGCCGGCAACCGCACAACTGCGCTGATGGCAACGCTTGCCGTTTACGGCGTGGCGTTCTTCTTCCGGCCGCTAGGTGGCGCATTCTTCGGCAGTATCGGCGACCGCATCGGACGCCGAAACACATTGGCAATCGTCATTCTCGTCATGGCAAGTGCCACAGCAGCTATCGGCTTGCTGCCTTCGTACAACCAAATCGGCATCCTGGCACCCACGCTGCTTATCATCGCACGGCTTGCGCAAGGATTCTCAGCCGGTGGAGAGTTTACCGGCGTGGCAACCTTCGTCGCTGAACATGTCTCAGCCAACCGGCGCGGACTCTGGGTATCAGGCGTGAGCATGTTCTCGCTCGTCGGCGCGGGAGCCGCCGCACTCACCATCCTCGCGCTCGCGACAGCATTCCCCGACGAGTATGCCGCATGGGCGTGGAGAGTGCCGTTCCTCATCGGCGGACTCGTAGCACTGGTTGGCCTGTATCTCAGACTTCGGCTCGACGAGACCCCCGTGTTCCGCGACCTCAAGGCCCGCCGAGAAGTTAAGCAAAGTCCGCTTCGGGCCGCCTTCCGTCACTACCCGGGGCAGCTTCTCCTCATCTTCTGTGTCTTCGCCTACACCGGCCTGGCGGCGCACAGCATCCTCGGCTATCTGCCTATCTACTTGACCGAAACCGTAGGACTGCCGCGGCGGACCGCTCTAATCGCTGCGGGCGTCGCGCTGCTGGTCGGTGCCATGCTCGGTGCGGCGGCTGGCAGAATCAGCGACAGCGTCGGCCGCAAGCCCGTCATCACGGTGGCCGCCACGTTAGGCGTCATCCTGACGATTCCCGCTTTCCTCGTCGTCGACGTCGGCGGCGGCCTGACCGGGGCGCTGGCCGGACAGTTGCTGCTCGTGGGCCCCTACGCCATGCTCGCCGGGGTCATGATGCCCGCCATCATGGAACTGTTCCCGGCCGCCGTGCGCTACGCCGGCTCGGCAGTCGGCTACAACGCCGCCTACATGGTCTTCGGCGGCACAGCCCCACTGGTCGGCGCCGCGCTCGTTGAGTGGAGTGGTGCACATATCGCACCTGCGGTCTATATCACCGCGATCGCCGCCATCGCCCTCGTGGCCATCCTGGTCGCATTGCCCGAGACCCGGGAACAGCCAGCCGCGGAACGCACCTCGAGTGGACGCCTTGCCGCGCCGGAGAGCGATCCCGCCTGAGTTTCGACTTTAGCGGTAATAGTCAAACGCGCCAGCAGCGCGCAATAGCGCGCACTGGTCGGCGAGCACCAGTCAGCACTGCTGAAACCTTGAAAGGGAGGCTCCCGTGTCTAAAAACATGGGCACGTCAAGCTCAGGACCACCCACCGGCCACCATCGGCGCACTCGTCGGCGAATCGCCGCCGTAGCCCTGCTGACGGTGGCCGCGCCAGTGGTCATTACGCAGACCAGCGCGGCCGGCGGCGTCACGCCCGTAATCACCGTGCTCTCGAATCGGGCAGACCTGGTGTCCGGCGGAAACGCTCTGGTCGAGGTCAATGTGCAGAGCCACAGCGACTCTGGACGCGTGAGGATGTCGCTCAACGGAGAAGACGTCACCGACGCGTTCGCTCGGCAGCCAGGCAACCGATACGTAGGCCTCGTAACAGGACTTCGCGACGGCAAGAACGAACTCATCGCCAGGGGCGCGCGAGGTAATAGCCAGCGAGGCGCAAAACTCACGATCACGAATCACTCCGCCCAGGGCCCGATCTTCTCCGGGCCGCAGGTGCAGCCGTGGATCTGCGGCACCGAGCACTTTGGACTGGGTGCTGCGACTGGCCCGGGCTGCGACGCACCCACACGCTTCGAGTTCTTCTACAAGTCAACTGATCCAACTAAGACTGCACTTCAACCCTATGACCCCGCCAACCCGGCTCCGGATGTCGCCAAGACCACGACGGACAAGGGCCTGACAGTGCCGTATGTCGTACGCCGCGAGCGAGGCGTTATCAATCGGGGCATCTACGACATCGCCGTCCTCTTCGATCCTAGAGAATCCTCGAGCTCAGTGTCCGCGCAGCAGGCCTGGAACGGCAAGTTGTACTGGCCGATGGGCGGTGGCTGCGGACCTGATCATGAACAACGCGGACTGGGAATCATGGACGTGCTGAACGTTCCCAACGGGCAGGCGCGCGATTTGACGTTAGGCAAAGGCTTCGCAGTTGGCGCGTCGACGCTGACGACCCTCGGGAACAACTGCAATGATGTTGTTGGAGCCGAGACTGTGATGATGGTCAAGGAGCATATGGCCGAGACGTACGGGCCTGTGCGCTTTACTGTTGGCCTAGGCGGCTCGGGTGGCTCGATGCTGTCATACCTGATTGCAGCAAACTACCCAGGACTGTTTGATGGCATCATTCCGTTCGCGAGCTTTCCCGATATGTGGACGATCGACGGCTATTTTGTCGACTGCCATATCCTGGCTGAGTATTTCGCAAGAACGTCACCTCATCTGTGGCAAGATGCGGACCAGAAGCGCGCAGTACACGGTATGGGCGGTCCAGCTTGCGAAACTATGGCCCAATTGGGAATGACCGATGAGGCTGACGGACCGAGCCAAACACAAGGTGCCAGCCCTATTCGATGGTGGGACCCGACCGAAGCCTGCACTGGAAGCCCAGGTGAACCGGACTGGGCCTACGACCCGCTGACCAATCCCGCTGGTGTGCGGTGTACCGTACAGGACTTCCAGGCGCGAGTGTTCGGATATCGAGCCTCAGACGGCTTCGCCAACCGTCCATTCGACAGCGTCGGACTTCAGTACGGCCTGCATGCCCTGATCGATGGCAAGATTACGCCACAGCAGTTCGTTGATCTCAACGCCAAGGTTGGCGGGCGTGACATCGATTACAGACGGACAACGCAGCGAATGCAAGCTGACCTCGCCGGCTTGAGGAATGCGTACAGGTCCGGACGGGTCGTCCATGGCTCCCATCTCACAGATCTTCCGATTATCGACATGCCACTTGCTCTCAATGACGGCCTCCATGTCTCGATATATTCGCAGGTAACACGTGCTCGGATCATCGCTGCGAATCGCCGCGCGGACAATCATGCAATATGGAAACTCGCTGTGTCCGAGGCCCGGCGCGAAGGCATCCAAGTCGAGGTATGGGCCGCGGCTTTATCCACCATGGACGAGTGGCTCAGCGCGATTGAAGTCGATACCAGCCACGCTTCAATGAATGTCAAGGTTGTACGGAACAAACCAGTTCAAGCCAGGGACAGTTGCTGGGTTGCCGGGAAGCAGACGGAAGCATGTGACCTTCCAGACTACGCGGATCCCCGTCTCGTCGCTGGCAGGCCGCTGACAAACGACATCTTCAAGTGTCAGCTCAAGGCACTCAACTGGCGCGACTACGGTGGCGTGACGTTCACCGCCAGTCAGAAGGAGACGCTTCGTGCCGCTTTCCCGACCGGGGTGTGCGACTGGGACAATCCCGGCGTGCAGCAGCAGAAGCCGCAAGGATCATGGCTGACGTATTCCCAGGTCGTGGGAGGTGAACGGCTTGGGCCGCCGCCGCACTCGGTGCCGGTGAAGCGCTAGCCGCTTGCCTAGCGTGCGTTCCTCCGGTCGACGTCGCAATCGGAGCGTCGACCGGAGGAACACTTTAGGATCACGCAGGCCGCGCCTGACGTGACTTCGATGGGATGACCCAAGCTTCATGTCTGGGCCGTCGATCAGCACGGCAGGCTCGCATCGGAGGGGCGGAACGACGAGGTTTTGCGCGTCCCTCGTGACGTGCGTGGCCTCCGGCCGCAACCGCACTGCACAGCCCCTTTCCATTTTTGCCAGGCACGGAAGGTGCGTGACGAGCGCGGCACTTCAGTCGATGCCGAGTTCGCGGAGTCGGCGGTACAGCGTCGTCCGGCCGATTCCAAGCGCGTGCGCGGTTCTCGCCTTGTTGCCTTGGAGATCCTCGAGCATCCGCAGGATCGTGTCCCGTTCGACCTGTTCCAGATGTGTCAGCTGGTGCTTCGAGTGGACCCGCCGGTAGGCTGGGGGAAGATCCTCAGGCCGAAGCGGGCCGGCTGGGTTATGGTTCAGCGCAAAGTGCAGGACATCAGTTAGCTCTCGATAGTTGCCAGGCCAGGGCTGTCCTCGCAGTGCGTTCCAGGTGCGGCCGTCGAGCCCTGCCGTACGGCCCGGCGCGAGGCGCCTGAGTATCTCGTTCACGATCTGTGTGAAGTCTTCCTGCTGATAGCGCAACGGCTGCAGTTGTACGCGGTTCAAGCAGAGGGACACGAGCTCGGCGTTGGGACCGGTCATAGACACCAGTGGCGAGCTGATGAGCGCGAACCAGGTCTGGGTATCACGTAGCAGCCGACGGAGCCGGCTGGCGACGTCGTCGGGAAGTGTTCCGACTCCGTCGACGACGAGCAAAGTCCCCGGCGATGGCCATGTCGGCTCGCCGGCGGCTGTCTCCTTGGCCAGGGTGATCGGGTCGACGGTAGCCATCGGCAACGAGCCGGCCAACTGGCGGGCAACGGTCGTACGACCGGTGCCGGCTTCGCCGGCGATCACGAGGGGCGCGCGTCGGACCCTCCAGTTCGCCAACTGGTCGGACAGGGCCTCGCTGGGTCCGCTGACGCCGGCAAGCCGCGGTACCGGGAGGCGTGGACGATCCAGCACAGTGATGTCAAAGAGGCCGGCGCCGTTGCTGTCCGGGATCCGTTCGAACGTGACGGCGGACCTGAGACCGGACTCGAGCAGGATGTTCTGCTCCCAGCGGGGTGCCGCGCCCGGCTGAGCGGCCATCTCTCGCAACAGCGCGTGGTCGGCGATGTGCAGCAGGTCGACCGCCGCTGGGTTGGCCAGCACTAGGTTGTCGCCGAGGACGACCACGGGCCGGCGGCCCCGTCCACAAGCCTCCTCGTACGCGGCGAGCATCCGTTGCTCAGCCAGCCGTGCCCCAGCTCGAAGGCGGTGCTCGATGTCCTTCGCCGCGCGATTGATTATCGGGATCCAGAGCCGGGGCGCGATTTGAACGGGGCTGGTGATCTCGAGGATCGCCTCGACCCGTCGGGTGATCGGATGCAGGATGGGCTGGCCGTAGCAGCTGAACCGTTTCATCGCGGCGATGAAGTGTTCTTTGCCGTTGACGGCAACCCCGTGCCGCAGTTCGAGGGCGGTGCCGATCGAGTTGGTGCCGGTCAGCTCCTCGGTGAACGGTCTGCCGACGACGGCACCGATTCCGTCGAGTTGCCGGGCGATGCCCGGCCCGCTGGAGTAGCGATCGACGATGCACGCGTTGCGGTTAGCGAGCAGCAGGCAGAAGTCGGTGCCCGACAGGTCGTCGGCCAGTTGCTCGAGTATTGGTCGCGCAGCGTCGAGCAGTCGGCTGCTGCGGTCGATCTCCGGGATGGTCGCGGGCTCCCTCGGCTCGTCAGGTGTCAAGCCGCATAGCAGAGACCGTTGCCAGGACAGAGCGATTTCCGGGCGCAGGTGCCGAAGATCGGCTACGACGTCAGAAGCCATAGCTAGAGGGTGTCGATGACCCGTGCCGGCGTCAACAGCTGCAACTGGGACCGCTGGTCGGTGACGCTTCGCAGTCTCGGCGAGTGTTCCTGATCGGAACACTTACCGCGGGTCATTTGACGGCAAACTTGCCGAAACTTGGTTGTCATCCTGTGCAGGAGGTCCTCATGGCTAGTGTCGTCATTCCGTTGGAAGATCCGCGGGACCGGTTCCGCGCCGACAGTTCTCAACTGGGCGGAAATCCGGTTCCAGTGGTGTTCACGGATCGGCAGATCGCGGCGCTTGGGGCGATCGCGGACGAACTGATTCCCGCGGGCGACGGATTCCCGGCGCCCAGTTCGGTGGGGGTCGTCGAGGAGTTCTTCACCCGCTACGTCACTCCTGCGGACATTGTCGTTAACCGCTTCCCCTACGCTCGCGAGACAGAGTTCAAGGCCGCGGTGGACGCCTTGGCTGATGACTTCCTGGCGGCGAACTCCGCCGGCCGGGTCAACCAGTTGGCGAACTTGGAGCGCGACGAGCCCGACTTCTTCGGGCAGTTGCGGGCGTTGACGTACGGCGGCTATTACTCACGGCCAGCTGTACTGGTCGCCCTGCGGTCTCTGCCGGCAGGGCGTGACTATCACGGGGCTCCGCTGCCACGGGGCTACGACCAGACCACGGCCGACTGGGACGACCTGATTCCGCCCGGTGTCGGCTCGTACATCCGCACAACTGACGTTGTCCGGACCACGGTGAAGGCACGCCCGTGACAGCCATCGCACCCAGCCAGTTCGCTGTCACGCCACGACTACGCACGGAGGAATCGCACTGATGACCACATTCGACAACACCACCGACGTTCTGGTGATCGGTTCCGGGATGGGTGGCGCGGCGGTGAGCAAGCGACTCAGCGACGCCGGAATCCGCGTCACCTGCCTGGAACAAGGCGACTGGGTCCATCCTACCCAGTTTCCTCATTTCCACGACGAGTGGGAAATCGAGAAGTACCGGTCGTGGGCGTTCGATCCGAACCTGCGGCAGAACCCCGAGGACTATCCGATCACCGGCCTGACCAGCCCGCGTCTGATGAACGTCGTCGGTGGCAGCACCGTCCATTACGCGGGGCACTGGTTCCGGTACAAGCCGGTCGACTTCCGGAAGGGTACCGAGCACGGTGTCGGTGGCACGATCGACTGGCCGATCAGTTATGAGGACCTGGCGCCGTACTACGACATCAACGACGCGGAGGTCGGGATCTCCGGGCTGGCCGGCGATCCGATGTATCCGCCCCGGCCGGCCCCGGGTGGACCGCCGATCAAACCCGGCAAGGGCGGTCGCCGGATGGCGGAGGCCTGGCAGCGGCTCGGCTGGCAATGGTGGCCGACGGAGAACGCGATCCTGACCCGCGGCCAGGACGGCCGGTTCAGCTGCAACTCCTGTGGCAACTGCCTGAGTGGCTGCCCACGGGGCTCGCTCGGTTCTGCCGATGTCGCATACTGGCCGAAGGCGTTGCGGAACGGCGTCGACCTGCGGACCTTCGCCCGCGTCGAGTCGATCACCACCCGCAACGGCAGGGCGACTGGTGCGATCTACATCGACCGGCTCACCGGTGCCCGGCACGAAATCAAGGCGGACCTGGTCGTGCTGGCTGCGAACGGCGTGGGTTCTCCGCGCCTGCTGCTGATGTCTGCCCAGAAGGGGCATCCCGACGGGCTGTGCAATTCCAACGGAATGGTCGGAACACACTTGATGCATCACACCTGGTCGTTCGCCGACATGTGGTTCGAGGATCCGATCGAGGGCTACAAGGGTGCGGTCGGCTGCTCGGTGCATTCGCAGCAGTTCTACGACACCGATGCCTCCCATGACTTCGTCAACGGTATGACCTTCCTGACGCTGGGCAGCTTCGGCGCGGCCTATAGTGCGATGGGTACCCACACCGCCGCTCCGGATCCCTGGGGTGCGGCTCACCGCCCTTCGTTCAACAAGCACTTCGGCCACCATGTGGTCTCGTTCATGCAGGGCGACGACATTCCCCGACCGGAGAACCGGGTCACGCTGGACCCGAGCGCGATCGACTCCAGCGGTTTGCCCGCCGCCCACATCGAGTACAGCCTGGGCGAGAACGACATCTCTCTGGCCACCTTTGGCACCGAGCGGCTGAAGGAGGCCGCCGAGGCCGCGGGCGCCACCGAAACAAACATCACGGGACCGATGCATCCGCCTCCTGCGTGGCATCTGATGGGGACCTGCCGGATGGGTAACACGCCAGACGACTCGGTCGTGAACGCATACAACCAGTCGTGGGAGGTCCCGAACCTGTTCATCGTGGACGGCAGTTCGCTGACCACCGGTGCCGCGGTCAACCCGACTAGCACGATCGGCGCTCTGGCCGTGCGGTGCGCGGAATACATCAAACGCAACCACCGGCAGATCCTGTCCCAGACCAAGACCCAGACCAAGGAACTCTCGCCGGCGCTGTGACCGGACGAATTAGCAGTCGAGGAGCGCAGATGACTCAATTGGACTACGCACAGGCGGCAGCCATCGTTGCCGCAGGCATCCAGGCAGCGGCTGAGATGGGCTCTCCATCGAGTGTGGCCGTGGTCGATTCCGGACGGAACCTGTTGGCCTTCGGGCGCAGCGACGGCGCGATACTGGCGAGCCTGGAGGTGTCGCAGGCCAAGGCATATACGGCGGGATCACTTAAGATGCCGACCGCGGACCTGTCCGCACTGGTCCAGCCGGGCGGACCCTTCTATGGTCTCAGCGGCGCCGATGGTCGCCCGTTCATCCCGTTCGGCGGCGGAGTACCGCTGCTCGACGGCGACACCCTCGTCGGAGCCGTCGGCGCTGCAGGTGGATCACCCGACCAGGACGACGCCGTCGCCAAGGCAGCGGCCGCGACGTGGGTAGGCTGACGTGCGGTACACGGGACGTCGGGCGATCGTCACCGGTGCTGCCTCGGGAATCGGGGAGGGAACCGCGAAGCTGCTGGCTAGCGAAGGCGCGCAGGTCGTGCTGGCCGATGTCAACGGCGACGGCATCAGCGCCGCGGCGGAGCAGATCGGATCGGCAGGTGGCAAGGCATCGGCCCTGTGGGCCGACGTGTCCGACGCGAAGTCGGTCGAGAATTTGATCAATACCGCGGCGCACGCGATGGGCGGACTCGACACGGTGATCAACGTGGCTGGAATCCAGCGCTCGGCCCCGGTCGCGGAGACCGATCCGGATTCCTGGGACCAGCAGTTCGCGGTGAACGTGCGATCGGTGTTCCTGACGGCGAAATACGCGGTACCGCATCTGCGGGCGGCGGGCGGCGGACAGTTCGTGTCGGTCGCCTCCATTGCGGCACTGAAGGGCATCAGTGGCCTGACCGCCTACTCGGCCTCCAAAGGCGCCATCGTGTCGTTCACCCGGACGCTGGCCGTCGAGGTTGCCGCCGACAACATCCGGGTGCTGTGCCTGTGCCCTGGGTGGGTCGACACTCCCTTCAACGATCCGGTCGTCACCTTCATGGGCGGCGAAGCGGCTCACCAGGCAATGGTGGCGGCCGAGGTTCCGCTCGCACGGCAGGGGCGGCCGTCGGAGATGGCCGAGGCACTAGCCTTCCTGGCCTCGGATGCCGCGTCGTACATGACGGGGCAGGCCCTCATCGTCGACGGCGGGATCACCTCATGAGCCTGCAGCATGGACTCGGCCGTCGCTGCGGGCAGCAATCATTTGCAGGAGGTGCGGTGTGACCTCGTCGACCAGACCGTCGGTGCTGGCCTTCGACTTGTACGGCACACTCGTCGATCCGATCGCGATCGCAGCGGAACTCGATCGGATGCTCCCGGGTGGCGACGGCCGGGCGATCGCCGGCCTGTGGCGGCAGAAGCAGGTCGAGTACTCGTTCCGGGCCACAGTGATGGATCGGTACCGTGACTTCCGGTGGGCGACTGAACAGGCCTTACGGTTCGCTGCCGCAGCCTGCGACGTCAGCCTGTCTCCCGAGCAACACGCCGACCTGACCGCGCTGTACGATCACCTGCAGCCGTTCGAGGATGCCGCCCCAGCACTGCGGGACCTCAGAGCAGCGGGGCACAGGCTGGTCGTTTTCTCCAACGGCAGCCCGGACATGATCGGCAACTGCTTGGCCAACAGCGGGTTGGGCAAGGACTTGGACAGTTGGGTCAGCATCGACCCAGTGCGCGCTTTCAAACCGGCGGCGATCGTCTACCACCATCTCGTCGAAACACTGGACGCCGATGTCGCATCTGTTCGACTGGTCTCGTGCAACGCTTTCGACATCGACGGTGCCCATGCGGCGGGCCTTGCCACCGCATGGGTCAATCGATCCGGCGGCCCATTCGACGGCCTCGACGAGCACCCGTTGACGACTGTCAGTTCGCTCACCGAACTGCGCGACGTTATCGATAAGGAGTCTCTCTGATTCAGAGATTCTCGAGATGGCCAAACTCTTGGGTGAAATAGGGACCCGGACACCGGGCGGTGCACCACCACTCCTGCGCCGCCAGTTCACGTGGGATTCCTCAGCCGTGGTGGCCGGGGGTCGAAGCCGCCACCGTCGATCGAGGCTCAGGTGCCATGTCCAGGCAGATTGGTTAAGCGGATGGTAAGTGGCCGCCGAGGGCTGAGTGGGGAAGTGGCGGTTGTACTGGTGGAGCCACTCTCCATGCGAATCGGAGAGTCCGCGACTCGGGCGCGCACTCCGGTTCTGTGACGCGGACTACTCCGAACCGCCCGGTCGTGTACAGCATCGAATTGGCCGGTCGATACACGGCCATATCAGGCGGCAACACCTGGTTCGCCAACGCTGACCCGGCCCCGATCGAAGTCCCCGACCGCCTAGGTTAGGACGAGGGCGTCAGCGTCTGTGCCCGCTCTGCGTGCTCCCGTCATTGCAAGGCTTCGTCGGAGCGGACGTCCCTGTCCATTTGAACGGTGGCATCAAACGATGCTCCGACGTCAACAAGACCATTGCCGTCGGCGCAGATGCCGTGTTCGTTGGGCGGCTGCACGTCTACGGACTGATGGTCGACGGACGCGAGTGCCTGCGAATCTTGTCGCCGACACCGGCAGCCTCCTCGCGCTCCCGGGGTAGCCCTCAGTGTTCGAACTCGATGAGAGCGCCGTGGTTCAGGCACGGCACGGATAGGAGTCCAGATGCTCGGCGACATCAAGGGAGTCGCCCGCCAGTTGGGCGTTCCACAGGGCTTCACGCTATCGGTCGGCGGAGTGCTGGCGACGATTACGAGCCACTGGCCAAAGCCGTCTCCACTAGCAGTATGGCTATTTGTGGTTGGCGCCCTCGCTGGATACCTGCTCGTCGGCCTCACCGCACGAGCGCAGCAGCCATCCGATTATGCCCTCACGCCAAGTGAGCACGGCACACTCAACCTCGTGGCGCTGGCCGTCGTTCCAGGGGCAGCGTCAGCGGCCCGCTGGATTCCTGAGAAGCACCTCGCGTTCGCTGTCGCTGGACTTCTTACCTCGGTGTTCTATGTCCTCGGCCTCGCGGCGTTTCTCCACCTCTTGCGTCGAGCCGCCGAGGCACGGTGGCCGAAGCCTGGGACTGGCCAGCAAAGCCAGAGGGCGCGAGGGTGACGCAGACGGCCCGACGCGGGCGATCGGACGGCGGAGATCGGTCGTGTTATCGGGGTGGGCTTCGGCGCGGAACCTCGCGATCAACTCGCGAAGGCGGCGGACCTCGAGGTCAGTGTTCGACGCCGTCCCTCGGGCACATGAGCTTTCTCGCTGCTGCCGATGGCTGGCGTTGCGACAATCGGTTCTGTGGCCGCATGACGTTCTTGACGAGGGTGCGACAGCCGGAGATGAGTTCGACGAGGCCCCACTCGGCGAGGAGTTCTCCTGCGCGTTGGGCCGTTGAGACTGAGGTGCCGTGGGCGGCGAGTTCCCTGAGGACGGGATAGGTCGGCCTGGGCGGAGCTCGCCTTGGATGATCCGGGCTCGGAGGCCTACGGCGAGCTTCTCGTAGGGACTCGTGGGGCCAGGATCGGTGATGGCGATGGTTGCCGCGTCTGCGACCCTTGGCCGACTGGGAATGCGGGAGGCGAGCGTGCCAGCGGCGCGCTGGTCGGATTCGGAGACCCGGACGGTGTAGGCGCGCATGGGGTAGTTCCGCCGCCGCCGTGGCCTAGGCGGCCGGCGACGGTTCGGATGTCAACGCCTGCGGCGATCAGCTCGGTGGCGGAGCAGTGGCAAAGCTTGTGAAGCGTGGTCTTGATCCTGAGGCGACTGGCCAGCTTGCTGTAGCGCTGGGTGACGGAGTCAGGGATCAGGTGGGTGGATCGGTCCGGGGCGAGTGAGAAGGCGAATGAGTCGTCTGCGAGCTCGATTTGGAGCTGCTCGGCGCGGGCGGTCGAGCGGGCCTTGTGCTCGCGGAGGAGCTCGGTGGTATCGGGGTCGAGGGTGATGCGGCGGTCCTGGTGGGCCTTGGTGTCCTTCGCCCATTTCCTTCCACTGCGCTGGCCGATGGCTTTCTCGAGATGAAGGACGGCGTTGTCCAGTCGACGTGATGCCAGCGGATTGCGCAGAGTTCGTCGCGGCGTTGGCCCGTGATCATGGTCAGCCAGATGAGGGTTCCCAGTCTGGGTCTTTGAAGGCCTCGTTGATGATGCGGGCAGCCTGCTCCGGCGTAGATGGGCGCGGGGTTGCCCTTCGGAGCCGCGGGCGGCTCTGCGTCGGCGATCGATTGGTTGTGACCCACTTCGGGCGCACCGCGCGTCGCAGAGCGCCGTAGAGGATGCAGTGAATCTGACGGATCGTTGAAGCTGCGAGCGGCTTGCAGGTGTGTGGTCTGCATCGCTCATCGCATGCGTGCTCGCGGGTGGTTCTGGGTCGACCTCACCTTTGGTGTTCTTGCAGTGGTCGCGGCAACGGCGGAGCTCGGCGTACCGGTAGTCCATTACGCCGACATCGAGGGCGCCGACCTTCAGGCCGCCAAGGAGAGGACGGATCTGCTTGTCGGCGTAGCCGTTGTAGCCGTCGAGAGTGCTGAACTCGAGATCGGCTTCGGACAGGTGATTGTCGAGCAGCTGGTTCACAGTTGCTTTGGTGCGTGGGTTGCGGCGCTCGTACACCTGGTTCAGCAGCCGCACTCGTGTTCCTCGGCGAGATCGCGGCGTCCGGGCCGGGTGGGATGACCCCGTCAGGTCGCGACGGCGCTTCGACACCGGGTCTATGCCGGCGTACACGCGCACTCGGATGGCGCCGCTCGGCAGCACATCCACACCGCCGCGGTCGCGCTAGTTACGACCGTTCGCCTTGGCCATCAGCCCGATCCTAGGCCCGTCTACGTCAGAACCGTGTCATCAGGCGAGTTCGAACTAGTGATAGAGGCTCTAACAGGATGGCCTCCAACCTGTTCATGCAGGTCAGAGACCATTCTCTGGCTGGTAGGCCCCGTGGGACTCGAACCCACAACCCGCGGAGTCTGACAAGAATGCACTCATCGTTTGCCATCAATTGCCAAATCTACCCATGACCTGCGGATTCACCCAACCAGGCCGCGCATTGGTGATCTTGCATAGTCATCATCTTCTGTTGATTGAGCGGAGTAAAGGACGGACAGCTCACGATTGAAGAGGTTATCGCCTGGCCATGCACGAGATTCGTGGTCAGCAGTGACTCCGCGACATAACCCGTCTTCCCTCCGGCCGGCCTGCGGCGTCATCCCGGCGGGCACCCTGCACTTGCCTACCAAGTACAGGCGCTCGTGCGTCGCTCAGACCTCAGACTGGCTCGGCAAGCATGCCACAGGCCGCTCCTAACAGGGTGCCCACCGCGAGCAACTGCACGCTCCGCGGCCTCAGTCTCCCGCGCGATCAGCTCCTCGTACGCCTTCCTAGTGCTCCCGGTGATCGGAGCGCGCGCCCGCTGCCGGACCGCCCCGGTGGGATAGTTGAACGTCACGAACGCACACGCCAGCCAACGGCACGTCACCTGCACGCCTGCTAGGTACCAGTCGCCTCGGCCTTCAGCCGACAGCGCGTCACCGCGCCGCTCAGCCGTCAACCACAGCCGGGCGAACTCGCGCACCGGCACATGCAGGTTCTCCCGCGGTATCCGGTCGAAATCCCGGCCAGTCAGCTCCATACCACAACACGATCCCAGCGGCCGCCGACAATTTCCATGCCTTCGGCGTGGCTCGGGCACGTGGCGGGAGGCGCTCACCTGCCCGGTCTGCAGGCACCCCGCTATTGACTGGTGTATATACACCAGCTAGGCTTTGGTGTATATACACCGTTTGAGCGGAGAGGCCACCGTAATGACCACGCGTAACCTTGCCCCTATGGACGTCTACCTCGACAGCGCACCGGAGAACATCACGCCCGAGCTCGCGCTCAAGGCTGAGCGCGTCCTTGACGAGCGGTGGAACGGCTGGCTTCGGCCGCTTGCGACCGCCGACGCGCTCGGTGACTTCCTCTATGCCTGGCGCCGTAATGACCCCAACGGCACCTGGGGATACGTGACCGAGGTCGGTGACTCCCTGATCTACCTGCGGAACGACGACGACGAGCCCGAGGAGTTCCCACGCGCGGGAGAGTCCGCTGATGGCACGCCTCTCTACGACCTCACCGGGTGGGTCTGGTTCGACGCAGACGAGAACGAACAGGAATGATGTCGGCCCTGGAGCAGTCAGACCCACGCAAGGGTGACAGGTCGGCAACGAAGGTCCGGGCGGTTCGGGTGTCCGACGACCTATGGGAGGCTGCCCAAGCCAGGGCTGCCGAGAACGGAGAGAGTCTCTCCGACGTAATCCGCCGGGCTCTGATCGCCTACACGGGACTTCAGGGTACGACCGGCGTCGTTGGCCGGATAGACCGGCAGTAACTGGCTTGCGCTGAGGGAGCGGCTACGCCCCCGGCTGCCGCATCCCCTGGCGGCCGGCATCTTGCGCGCCTGTCACCGATCTAGGCTCGTCACCGAGCCCGGGTGCCGGCTACCTTGCGCAGAGTGAATGGCGAGGAGTGGCGCCTGCCGGAGCCCGACAGTGAAGAACTCCGCGCCCTCGTGCCGGGCACGGTGGAGCAACGGATCTACGGGTTTCTGTTCCGCCGTCGGCAACACCCGCCGACAATGGCCGAGATCGAGGCGTTTGCTGCCTCGCAGGCCGGGAGGCACGCCACCCACGTCAACAGGCGGGTTCGGGTCCTCCGGGAATGTGGCCTTGACGTTCCCGCAATCCGTGACGGCAAGGAATTCAGGTATCACCTGAAGGGCTGGCGCCCCGGCGGTCCGCGCCATCCCGGGCCGCGGATCAGCGACAAGCTTCGTGCGCAGATTCTCGCTCCCCAACGGTGTGCCCAGTGTGGAAGGACGCCGCTCGATCACGGCGTCGTCCTGGTGGTTGACCACAAGGTTCCAAGAGACTGGGGCGGCGGAGACGAGCCGGAGAATCTCCAGCCACTATGCGAACAATGCAACGGTGGGAAGCGGTCCTGGTATCAGTCCTATAGCGGGCATGCAGACGAGATCCGCGCCGCGATCGGCCACGAGGAAGTGCACCGCCGCATCGGCGAGTTGCTCAAGGCGCTGCAGGGACAATGGGTGCCGACCGAGCTGATCGGTATCGTGGCAAGCGCTGCGGCCTATCAGGAGGACTACCAGAAGAGAACGCGGGAGTTCCGCACGCTCGACTGGGAGATATCCGTGGAGAAGCGCTACAACGAAGGTGCGCGGGTAAGGACGTACTACAAGTGCACGCATTGGGAACCGTGGCCCGAAGGAAGCATCAGCGCCGAGATCCGCCGCCGCGAGCGCGCGAACAAGGCAGCAAAGACCGACGGCACCGCATGACCGCGCCCAAGTTCGCGTCGAGTTTGCTCGGCTGGAAAGCCAGCACCAAGAACAAGGCGAAGTTGGCGTGGGTGCCCAACGTCGCAGATGTGGACAACCTGGAGTCCTTGACTCTCGCGGCCGCGATGCTGACCAGCCTCGGCATCCCGAATCCAAACCTCGGCGGCATCCCTACCGCTCAGCCGCCTGCGAACCCCGGCGCACACCTGGAGGATTCCGTTAGGTCTGCGCTGGCCCAGGAGCTCCCCGTCCTCGACCCCTCACGACTCTGGGAGGTCAGACGGGAGCGCTAATCACCGACTACGCCCAATACGCGCATCTCACGGCGCTGGACAGCGTCATGGACAAGAACCCGAACCTCCGGGTCACCGTGGGCCGGGACTACCTGATCAAGCCGGACGTGGTCGTCGGCCTCGTCGGAACCCCTACCGCCTCGACACAGCCCTGGATGCATGCCGCGGTGTCCTGCAAGTGGACGATCAGGTCGGACCGGATCCAAAACATCCGGCACGAGTTTGGCCAGATGGTTCGCCACCGCCGCGGAAGGCAGCCACACCTGATCACCGTTACCGCCGAACCGCTTCCAACGCGCCTCGCAAGCATCGCCCGAGGGACCGGTGAGGTCGATGCCATGTACCACGTCGCCTTTGACGAACTCGCCGCAGCTGTGAGCGCGTCGAAGAACACTGGCCAGCAGGAAGCTTGGGGCGAAGTCGTCGACCAGGGACGGCTGCGCGACTACAACACTCTCAGCGCGGCCTTGCGGTACTGGTAGGTCCTAGACCGCCATGAGTCGCTGAACCGGAGCAGCAGCCGACAACTGATCGACAGCGCCTATGGCCCTGCGGATGCTGACGCCAACGGCCTTCGCGACTGGCGGCGGGAACGCGTTGCCAATCTGCCGATACGCCGCGGTCTTCCGGCCAAAGAACTGCCAGTCGGCCGGAAAGCCCTGGATCAGCGCGGCCATCGGCAACGTCAGCCGCGGGATGTGGTCAACCGGGGTCTCACTTGTCGGACCCTCGTTAGCAAGACCCTTGCCGTCCACGCCGAGCTCAAGCCACGCAGCACGCGCACGGGTGGGACCAAGATCAGGGCCGCCATGCTTTCGGGAGCCACCTACCAGGGTCGGACCGATCCCATTGGCCTTCTTCGCCCACAGCCGGGCGCCCTGCCAACCGTCCTTCTGCATAAGCGGGAGCAGCGCCTCACCGACCGTCGGCGGAGTTCCAACAGGCTCCGGCCAGTGCCAGTTGTCGGCGTACTTCTTCAGGATGGCGACGAGGATGAAGCGTGGCCGCAGCTGCGGAACTCCGTACTCCGACGCATTGAGCACCTGCCAGTCGGATGCGTATCCGAGCTTGCTCAGGGACTCCAAGATCGACTCACGGTATGTGGCGAACTTCGCAGTCGCCAGGCCCTTCACATTCTCCAGCATGACCGCGGTCGGCTTGGCCTCCCGTACAAGGCGGATGGCCTCCGGGAAGAGGTCGCGCTCATCATCGGCGCCGAGCTGCTTGCCCGCGATGCTGAACGGCGGGCAAGGAACACCGCCAGCCAACAGGTCGATCCCGCGATAGTCGCGGCCGTTCACCTCGCGCACGTCGCCCTCATGGATCTTCCACTCCGGCCGGTTCAGTCGGAGCGTCTCGCAGGCGTCCGGGTCAATCTCCACAGCCAGCGAGTGGCCAAAGCCAGCCAGTTCTAGACCGATCGCCTGCCCGCCCGCGCCGGCACAAATCTCCAGGGTCGTGAGGTCGGTCACGGTGCTCCAATCCGTCCGGGCGTACGTAGCATGAGGGCGAGCGATACTGCTCGGGGAAGGTTAGCCGTAAGGCATCTTCTCCCATGAACCCCCACCATTGCGGGAGGCGCCGACATTTTGCGAAGCGTGTCGAAGCCGGAGGTCGATGACCTGCGGAGACGAGAACCACAGCTCCTTCCACCGACCCCGGGCCGGTCCCGCAACATGGCAGCCATCCGCCGTACGGACACCAAGCCTGAGCTGGCATTGCGGTCGGCGCTGCATCGCGCCGGGCTGCGGTTCCGGAAGGATCTGCGCATCGATCTCGGCACGATCAAGCCGCGGCCCGACATCGTGTTCACCCGGACCCGCGTAGCAGTCTTCGTCGATGGCTGCTTCTGGCACTGCTGCCCTGAGCATGGGCGGCCACCCACACGCAACGCTGGGTACTGGGGACCGAAGTTAGAGCGGAACCTTGCGCGGGACGAGATGTACACGACGGCTCTGACCGAGGCCGGATGGACCGTCGTCCGGATCTGGGAACACGATTCCGTCGCCGACGCGGCCGAGAGAGTACTCGAGGCGGTCAGGCGAGCACGATAGTACGAAACGGAGTGTAAGCCTCCGGAGCCAGGCCAATGGGTACAAACCACGGGAAGCCATGTCGCGGCCGTCCGTGGCGAGGCAGGCCGATTCAGCCAAGCATCGAGACGCCGGCAGATCGCATTTCCGTAGGATCTCACCCCGGCCAGGCCGGCTTGCCGAGCAGCAGCGGATCGAGCGGCGGAGGGATCGCGTCGATTAGTCTCGGCACGCCGGCGGTCAAGACGTCCGGCGGAACATCGAGCCGGACACTTTCCCACCGGGCGCCTGGTGCGCTGTCGACTGGGGCGACGCCATGTACCCAGTCCCGGTTGATAGTGGCAAGGGCGGCAAGCTTGAGTTCCTCGGTCAGCCGCACGGCGACAAGGGTCCAGGCTCTATCGCGAAGCATGGTGTCGTATTCGTTACGGGACAGGTAGATCCTCAGGTTCCCGCGGCGTGTTGTCGTCTTGACCTCCAAGTGGACGGTCTGCGCGTCCGTTGTGAGCTGGATGTCGTAACCGAAGCCGTCAGATTCCTTGGCAACGTGAACGACGGACACACCCGCGATTGACGACAGCAGTTCGACAAGAGCTTCTTCACCTGCAGCCCCAAGCCGAGCTCGTTCGGCTGTGTCCACCTTTCCCCATGCGGCCCGGATAACCGCGTGGGCGGCCTCTGGCCCGATGCTAAGAGCCTCCGCGGCCCGCAGAGCGTCGTCTGGCAGCGCCTCGGGGGAGCTGATCAGAGCGTCGGCGTCCCTGAACCAGAGACTCTCCAAGACCGCGGCTTCGAACAGCGAAGCTCGTTGTGAGCTTCGTGTCCCGGCGGTGCTGAGTAGCCCGCCGTCCTTCAGCCAGTCCAGTGCTGCGGCGTACTGAGTCGGTGTGATGTCGGTGAAGCCGCTGTGTGTTGTGAAGAGAGCGCGGGTACGGGCAAGGTCGGATGCCGGGAGATGTTCGAGCCAGCGTGCTGCGGCCCTCAGGACGGGTTCAGGTGGAATTGGCACGAAGGTGCCCCATCAGTGCCTGCATGTCCCGCTGGTCGAGCCCGGCCCCGATGGCTGGCTCCTCGTCAAGGTCGGCCAGCTGCTGGACTGCTGGGTCATCCAGGATGCGCCCCATGAACTGGAGCTTCATCTCCAGGCGCTGGTTCACGATCTCGTCGATGGTGCCTGTACTGGTCAGCACCGTGATCTTGGTTTGAGTGTCGGGGCTCAGGCCGAGACGGTGGATGCGGTCCAGGCTTTGCAGGAACCGCCCGGCGGCGAAGTCGCGGTCGACGTAGACGGCGTCATGACATTCGTGATGCAGGCTGATCCCTTCTCCGAGTGTCGCGGGATTCGACAACAGCACCAGGCAGTCTGGGTCGGTGCGGAACCGCGCGATCTGATCCTCGCGGTCCTCCGTGCCGCCATGGACGACGGCAGGCTGGAACTCCTTCAGGATCACCTCGAGGGTGGCGACGCTTCGGATGAAGGTTGACCAGACCAGGGTCTTGCGCCCAGCGGCTGCATTCTCCGCCACGATTGCGAGCGTCTCGCGATACTTCGGTGACATCTCGTAGCTCGGGAGGTCACGCATGAGGTCGAGCAGCGGCGAGCCTTCCGGAATGGCAAGCGGCGGGACCTGGTAGGCCAGTGGCTCGTACCTGGTCGTCCCGACGGCGAGCAACGCGGGACTGATCGCGGCCATGAGCAGATAGACGACGATCCGGCCGATGGCCTCCAGATCGTCCTGTGACGTGGCTGCCCGGGCGGAGTACAGCCCTATCAGGGCTTCGTAGAGTTCTTGGTGTAGTGGCGGCATATCGAGAAGGCGCTGCGTGACCGTGACAGGCGGAAGCTGGAGCTCGCCCTTCGTTGTGCGGGTGAACAGCGGGCGCAGCACCTCACTTGCATGCGCGAGATTGCCCCCGGCAACAGCTCTCACAACGGCTTGGCGTCCATACCCAGGCCAGACAAAGCCGAGCAGGTTCTCGAGGTCCCTGGCGCCATTCGGAGCCGGTGTGCCGGTCAGGATCAGCCGCCGGCGCGCCCTGGGGCCGAGCGCCATGCAGGCGGCGCCGTACACGCCCTCAGTCCCCAGCTTCATCCGGTGCGCCTCGTCAAGGATGAGCATGGAGGGCTGAGCTGTCAGCCAGCGCGCCAGTCCATTGAGTGAGCCTTGAAGACGCTCGTAGTTCACAAGAAGTGCGTTCGCGGCCGGATCGATGCCGGAGCCGAGTACTTCCATATGAAGGGGATCGGCGAGGCAGAGCTGGTTCTCTTCCTGCCAAGCCTCATAGCAGGACTTCGGGCCGACGATCAGCAGCCTGTTCACCTGACCTGCCTGGCGCAGCGCGTGGAAGATGGCCAGGCCGACGCGGGTCTTGCCGGCACCCGGCACGGAGAAGTTCGCGCCATGGCGGAGCGAGAGAAGCTTCGCGATGTCCCGGCGCTGGAATGCGGTGAGCGGCCCTACCCAGCCCGATCCGAGGACGCTTGGTACATCATCAGGTGATACTTCGGCGCTCTCGGGGATCGCCTGGCCCTCAAGTCGGCTCCCAACGGATCGCGCATCCATGGTGGTGTCCAGTGCGAGCGCGGCGAGCTCGGGATCCCACCTCACCGTTTCCGGCTCAGGCCAGGCCGTCAGTTCCGCAAGATTCAGCAGGAGATCTTCGATCGCTACGTCGACGGTTCCGTACGTCCGGAAACGCGCCGTACGGAACCGGGTGGCGAGCCTGTGGAGGTCCTCCTCCCGGCCCGCTCTCGCACGCAGCCGCGCCGTCACGGCATCATCGCCCAGCGCGAGCTGCAAGCTCGGAGATGTCACGAATGGTCCTCGACCGTGTCGAGGAGCCAGGCGACTCCATCACCGGGCTCGATGAATGTCCGGGCCGCCTCCCTCGCCAGCTTGCGCATAACCTCACGCAGACGCAGCACGGCGTCGTCGAACGCCGCCTCGTCTAGCGCCCGCGTGGCCCGAGCCTGTGCCAGCTCGCCGGCGCAAAGTTCGATGTCATCGCATGCGTCCGACAGCCGTTCGGGCGCGGCAAGCCGGCGCTGCTGCAGGCGGACATCGCGGCCTGCGGGGGTAAGTGCGCGGTCGAAGGCGTCCTTTGCTTGCATCAGCGCGTCAGAGGCCGCGGCAACCGTGGCTTGATCCGCATGCCCTTGCTGGCTTTGGGCCTTCGCCTTCAGCAGCGAATCCGTAAGCGCCTTGTTGACCTTCGCTGTTGGCGCCGTCTCGGGAACGGTCAGGTCCCCTAAGCCGGGAACGGCGACCGCGCTTGCCGACGTTACCGATGGCTTGATGGCTTCCGGGAGCTTCGGATCCAGGTACTTGGTGTGGAAGTCCGCCTGAGCCAGCCGGACATCAGTCTTGGCGTAGCCCAGAACGATCATCGCCAGCCGCGACTCCTTCAGCGCTTCGGCTTCATCCCGGTCGCTCGCCGCAGTCTTCGTATAAGCCCGATACAGCTCCCGCAGCTTCTCCTGATGATCCTCGAAGTCCACCATGCGCAGAGCGGCACCATCATCGGTCTGGCTGCGCGCGATCGCGTCCCTGATGATGGTGTGGACCCAGCGGTCCTGCTCAAGAGTCGCGGTCTTGATGTGGAAGTCTCTGGCGATGTCTTCAGGGCGCCGTCCCAGCTTCAGCTGCTCGTCGATGGCAATCAGCCTGTTGATGTAGGAGTAGTCCCGCTTGTGCTCCTTGCGGAGCTGCAGCGCCAGCTCGACGGTGCTGATGTCATCCCACGTCGAGGTCTCGGGCAGGACGGCGACCCGGATGTACTTCTCACCGAGCTCGCGCAACGCAGCGCACCGGGTGTTCCCGTTGACCAGCACACCGAACACGGTGATCAGGCCAGGTGTCATCTGGCCGAAAGTTTCAAGGTTGTCCCGCAACGCCTCGAAATCTGGATCGATCTTGTCCGGGTCCGAAGGCTGGGACTTCAGCAGCCGGTCAAGGTAGTCCTGGCTCGCGGGGCTCCACGGGTCTTCGTCGAGCCCGCGGTCGCGCTCCGGATCGAGCGATCGTTGCGCCCGAATCCGGTGCGTGTCCGGGTTGTAGAACAGGAGATCGACCGGCATGGAGATCACATAGAGATGCCGCTGCTCGCCCCGCCACTCGATCGTGAGCTTCTCCCCGTTGGCCTTGCTCGCCTCCTCCAGCCGCTCCTTCACCATCGAATGAATCTGCTCGCCCTGCGGCGGCACGTCGCTCTTGGTAGTCACGCCAGCCCCTTCCCCCGATTCCTTCGGAGTCCCGTGTAATCTTGCCAGCGATCACGAACAGTGAGAACCCATGACCCCCAGCCAGCGTTAGCGGAGCTACCGTGACTGTTCCTCGATGGGACGACCCCGCACTGAAGGCGGGCACGATGATCAAGGGCGCGCTCTGGCTCGCCGCCGAAGTGGGCGAGGGAGGGGTCTTCACCAAGGAACAGGTACGGCAGGCGTTCCCAGGGATATCCCAAGCCGACCGGCGGATCCGCGATCTCCGCGACTACGGATGGGTAATCCACACCAACACCGACGACGCCTCACTGGCATCCGGGGAGCAGCGCCTCGTCAAAATAGGCACAGCAGTGTGGGACAGCAACGCCCGCCGCGAGGCCGCGATCACGACGGTCTCGGCTAAGCAGCGCCAGGCCACGCTCGCGGCCGATAACTATCAGTGCTCCAACTGCGGCATTGCCGGCGGCGAGCCCTACCCCGAGGCACCCCACCAGACCGCCGTTCTCTCGGTCACGTTGCGTACCGTTGCTCTGCCGGACGGGACAGATGCCGAGCAGTTGGTCACGCTATGCAAATTCTGCCGCGCCGGAACCGAGCGATCAGACCGTGCCGACATCGGCAGACTGCTCTCAGACATCCGGAACCTCGACAAGGTCGACCAGGACCGGATCTACCGGTGGATACGGCGAGGCCATCGAGGGCCCACACCACTCGATCGAGCCTGGACCACCTACAGGCGCATGCCCACGGAGTCCAAGGAGCAGATCATCAAAGACTTGGGTATCTCCTGACGCTTGACCCGATCTCGGTGCCGTGCGTCGGCCATAGCGAGACGCTCGCCACTGACGTGGCGGTCAGCATGAGCCGCGGCGGCTAATAGGAGCCCTGCGATCTCCACATCTCTGACGACCAGAGCGGAGGTTCCCTCGTGCACCCAGACCCGGTGGTGGTCGGGGTTGACGCCGGCGGCGGTGCAGACCGCCCCTGATCGTGGGTCGGAGTTGGGCCAGCGGACGGGGGAGTTGTAGCGGCGGCGTGGAGCCATTCGTGGAGCGAACTGCCAGATACGGATGAGAAATACGGGCACCGGAGATAGGTTCCTTGCAACGAATCACGCCTGAAGACGGCAGATGTGACGGTGACCTTCCTCCTCGTAATGAGAATGTCGTTGGTTCGGTTCCGACAGGCGGCATGTGGCAACCGTCCGCGGGTCCCTGTTGAAGCGAACCATTGATAGGGAGACGCCGCGGGGCGACGCGCTGAAGGAGCTGCAGAACGTGACTGCTGCCGTACCCTGAAGTGCGCTCTAGGGAGGGGATCGTAGAATGAACCATGGACCGCTTGACTTGACCGGCAAGCTTCGACAGGTGGGGGTGCAGCCAGCGTTGGCTGCCCTTGCGAGAGGACAGTCGCCTTCGGCGCCGATTGTGGTCGAGCTAGATCCGACAAGCTTCTGCGACCTCGCGTGTCCGGAGTGCATCAGTAGTCCGCTTCTAAACAAGGCCAGGTTCACCCGCGACCGTCTAACCACACTCGCCGAGGAGCTGGCTGCCGTCGGTGTTCGCGCAGTGATTCTGATCGGCGGGGGAGAACCACTGCTTCATCCCGCCACACCGCAGGTGATCAAAACTTTGGCTGAAGCTGACGTTCAAGTCGGGCTGACTACCAACGGAACGACAATTGACCGATGCCTGGACGTTTTGGCGGAGAAGGTCACCTGGACCAGAGTCTCAGTCGATGCCGCCAGTTCCTCGACCTCCGCCCGGTTCCGTCCGGCTCGGTCCGGTGGCGCCAAATTCGAGCAGGTGGTGGCTAACATGCGGCTGCTCGCCGGGCGGAAGCGCGGCAAGCTCGGATTCTCCTATCTGTTGATGTCGCGACGAGACATGGCTGGGCGGGTCGTAGAGTCGAACTTCGATGAGGTTGAGTCCGCTGCGCGTCTCGCGGCCGACATCGGTTGTGACTACTTCGAAGTCAAGCCGGAGTACGACATGGGGCACTACATCATCGCCCAGGATGAGAAACTCGTCGGCCAATTGCACGAGCAATTAGGTCGGATCGATGCGCTGCAATCGGAGACCTTTGCGGTGCTGAAGCCCAACAATCTGGACGTCGTCTTGTCGGGCGGTCCCACAACGCAACTCAAAGAGTACGATTGGTGCCCGACCCTGGAGTTGCGCACGCTATTGACACCATCAGGGGCGTATGTCTGCCCCTACCACAGGGGAAACGCTCGAGCGCGGTACGGCGATCCGACTAACACTGACTTCAACACGTTGTGGCGAGGACCCCAGCGACGCGAGGCGCTGCGACGAATCGATCCCAGAACGGACTGCGAGTTCCATTGCATTCGGCACGAGTCCAACCTAGAACTCCTCCGGATCAGCGGCGCAGGCATGCCCATGCTGGCGCCGGTAGACCAGACTGACGAGGATCTGTTCATCTGATGCTCAAGGAGATGACGGCTTCATGTCCCGGTCGGATCTGCCTTGCAGGGGAAGATCTGGATTGGACAACGGGGCCATCGATCCTTGCCGCAATTGGGCTTCGCGCCGAGGCCGCCGTGTGTCGGCGCGAGAAGCCGCGCCATCTTGGGCTGAGCACGGGCGCACCGTATAGCCGCCGCAAGCTCGTCGCGATAGATGCTTTGGACCACAACGATCCAACGGAGGCGTTTAGTCATATTCGCGCTGCCGCAGCTGTTTTCCGGCGAACCACAGGACTTCGGTTGGATGGGCTGAACGTAGCCGTGCGCTCAACCGTGCCGCCGGGGGCGGGCCTGAGCAGCAGCGCCGCCGTGGTTGTCTCTGTCGTCGCCGCGCTGAACGAGGTGTTCTGTCGCCCCCTCGACAATCATCAGGTCATCGAGGCCGCATTCGCTACCGAGATGGAGCAGTTGGGGACGGGGGCGGGGCAGATGGACTTCTATGGATGCGCTCTAGGCGGTGTGCAGTATCTCGACTGCACTGCTGATCCGCCGGCGGTGATTGAGCAGCTGGCTATGCCTGCAAATTCGGAACTCATCATCGTTGACACGCTCACCAAGCGTCGAACCAAGGATGTAATTGCAACTAAGCGGCTACGATGGGCGGCACACGAGCCCGACATGCTCACTTATGTGGACGAGACCACCGCGTTGGTCGCCGAGATGCGCCACCTGCTGGCTGGCTCGAGACCAGCACCTTACCGACTCGGTGAACTGTTCACGGCGTGTCAAAGTCTGCTGCGGGATCGGTTACATGTTTCGACTGATCTGATCGACGAGACTGTTCAACGATCTCTGTCCCGCGGCGCCTATGGTGCCAAGCTGACCGGAACTGGCGCCGGTGGATGTGTCATAGTTCTTGCGGACCCAGACGGCGCCGACGGGATCGTCATCGCACTGCGCGACCTTCCGGTTGCAATTCATCGAACCCTGATCGATGATGACGGTCTCGTGGTCAGCTCAGCAGAAGGCTGCGATGCTGCCAGGCAAGCGCGAGGCACGCGGCGCTAGGTGAACTCATCATCCCAGCGGACAGATAGAAGTCCACCTGGTCCTTTGACAGCGGGATGCCCCGGATCCCTGCTTTCGTGCGTACGTGCCCGATCATGATGCCTTCTGCGTTTTTCTCCACCAGCGTTGGCGCGATGCGACCGAAGGCCGCATCGTCCACCACAACGGCAGTCAGTACGTGCGCCCATAACTCCACGGCGTCCAGCCCGAAGCCGAGGTAGTACGGGCGAATCTCGCCAGCCAAGCGCGCTTGGTCGAGCTCGACGTACGGGCTCTCGTTTGCGTAGTCCACTGTCATCCCTAGCGTGCCATCGGCTTCCGGATTGCCTAGCACCTCCTCGCTGAACTCACGCATGATCGTTCGCCATAGGTCAAAGTCTTCGCGCAACGCCGCTGGCGACTTGCTGCCTGGCTGAAATACGCCGGTGGGGACGACCATATACGCGCCAGCATAGGTGACGGTCGCCTCAGCATCGCGCAGATTGAGAAAGAACTCAGCGTTTCCATCGGGCTTGCGCCGAATCAGTAGCGTACTGACCGCGATCGAGATTGGCCGCAAAGTCGGGTCCAGCAATCGTGAGCGCATCGCGCGACGCAGTGGCATCGAGCGCCAGCTGGGCTGCAGAACCTCCCCGTCTGGACCAGAGATCGCCACGGAGGCCAACTCATGACACAACGCTTCGGCTATGTCGATTGTTGGAAAGTAACGACACTCAGAGAAACTCAGCTGAGGTGATGCGGGGTCAGTCCAGTCCGAGGCCACGAGGCTGAAGGTTGGGTTATCAAAGAACAATGTCGGCCGCGCTAGGGCACCGAGTGCGTTGCTGTAGCTGTCGAAACGGCGGCGGCCGGTCGATACGGGCAGAACCCTGCGGGCTGCCCGAAGAATCTTTTGCGGTGCTCGCCCGACACGGCCACCGACCCAACTGAGCCTCACAGCGTCGAGTGGAACAGGTCGGTCAGGCATCCACTGCGGGTCCGTCAGCAGATGCGTACGCGGTACGGTCGTCGGTCCGTTGGCCGTCGAAGTATGTAGCTTGGCGGCAAGTTCCACCAAGGCTGGCCGATGCTCCTTCAGTTGGCGACGAACGTCACGGAATTCTTCCTGACTCTGTGCGGTGCTCTCGAACCAGTTGGATCTCAAGGCGGCGAAGGCCCCGATAGCCCCGACAACCAGCGCTATGAGACCGACAACTACCCCCGCGACATCGGCACTCATTCGTTCCCCCTTCCACACCGAACCATGGGCGTAGTGTGCCTCACGAGACTTAGTCCGGCGAGCATCAGCGGTGACCTTCAACTCGAGATGCTTACCGGCGAGCGAGGTGTCATGACGCAGGGGCTGTCGAATAACCAGAAACCGCGGCGCTACTCGAGCACGTCCTCGTGAGGACCAGTTCCGCATTGGCGCGAGGAATAGCGCGACTACCCGACGCTTGAAGGGCGCCGCGCTGACCTCGGATTGTCAGCTCTCAGGCGACATGACAGGTGTGCTCGCCTGGTTGTGCTGCTGCCTGTCCGCCTGGCGGCGTAGCTTGAAACCCTCGAAACGCGCAGTGAGCACGTACATGTAGTCCAGCATGGCTTCACCAAAGTCGAGCGCATCCCGAGCGAACTCGCGGCTCACGGGATTGCCGCTGTAGTGCGCGCCATCGTTGCCGAGTAGGCGTAGCTCCGTCGCCCAGTCGTAGAGGCGAGCGTCCAAACGGCCGTCATCTCGCAGCTTGTCTAAGCTTTTCACCAGTGTACGCTCGTTGACGCCGTGGCTAGCGCAAACTCCCTCAAGAGTCCTTCGGATCATCACCACCGTGGCGGTGTACGCCTTCGCCAAATAACAGCGTCGAGCTTCGTCGTGTTCATTTCGGAGCGCTTCAGGGATCACAGGATTAAGAGGTCGGTCGGCGTCGGGCCACCACCGGACGGGCTCGTCATAACCGTCTCCCCAGTCGACTTGGCCAAATAACAGGGCACGATCACATACATCGCACGACACCAGTTTCGTATCGACCGAGATGCCTTGGTCTTCGTGCCACTTGCTCACCACGCCGCGCTGGGTAGCGTGCACGGTCTTCTCGCAGTCCGTGCACCACACAAGAAGCTTGGGCGGCGTGCTCCCCCACGGATCGGTCATCTGTCTCCCCCATCGGTTTTGCTCGGACAAGTATCGCTGCAATTCATCCAGCGCTGCCAGTACCGAGCCGAGGGCGACCTGCCTGCAAAGAACGGCGATGAACCCTGAGTCAGCGATGCCGCCGCCGTGGTGAGCGGCAGAACGCGCTACCTCGCGGTGTTGATTCGCCGGAACTCGTCGAGGAGGTCCCACGTCCGCAGCAGGTCGAGAGCGCGGCGGATCGTTCCCTGCGAGACACCATGTTGTTCGGCCATCTGCTTCGTAGGTGGCAGTGAGGTGCCCGGTGGCAGCAGCCCGGACTCGATGGCGGCGCTTAGCTTGCCCGCGATGGCTTCGTAGGGCGCACGCGGGTTTCGAAGGATTCGCTCACGTTCGGTGGGCTGTTCTGGGCGGTTTGGGAGGCGGTCGAAGAGCGCTCTTGCGGCTCGCTGGTCGGCCTCGGATACGAAGGCGGTGTAGACGCGGAGTGTTGTGGTGCCGCCGCCACCATGCCCCAGGCGGCCGGCGACGGTTCGGATGTCGACTCCGGCGGCGATGAGTTCGGTAGCCGAGTAGTGGCGGAGATTGTGCAGGTGAGTATCAATACCTAGGCGCGCCGCTAGCTTGCTGTAGCGCTGTGAGACGCTGTCAGGCACCAGGTGTTCGCTGTTGTCGGGGGACAGGGAGAACACGAAGGCGTCCGGGCAGAGCTTGGTCTCTAGCTTGGCGGCGGTTTCGTCGCAGGATCGCCGGTGCTGACGCAGCAGGACGACGGTCTCAGTGTCCAGCGTTAGTCGGCGCTGTTGGTGCGTCTTAGTGTCCTTGAGCCACTTCTTGCTGCTGTTCTGGGCCACGCTGGTGTCGATGACGATGGTGCCCTGGTCGAGGTCGAACTTGGACCAGCGGAGAGCGCACAACTCGCCGCGCCGGGCGCCGGTGACCATCGCAAGCCAGACAAAGGTGCCCCATGCCGGATCGGTGAAGGCTTCGCCGAGGATTCGGGCGGCCTCATCGGCGGTCGGGGGCCGGGGATTGGGCTTTGGCGCAGATGGGGGCTTGCCGGTGGGCATCGGGTTGACCGATACCCACTTCCACCGAACGGCTTGCCGAAAGGCGCCGCTCAGAATGAAGTGAATCTGACGAACTGTGGACGCGCCGAGCGGGCGACACTCATGGGAACGGCAGCGCTGGTCGCACTCGTGCTGGGTTTTGGTGCGGTGCTCAGTGAAAGGCCTTCGATCGCAATGATGACGACAACGACGGAGTTCGGCGTAGTAGGAGTCGAGGACATCGGCGTCGACTGCGCCGACCTTGACGTGGCCGATCAGCGGTTCGATGTGGTTCCGCACGTACCCGCGGTAGGTGCGCCGGGTGGTCTCGTCCAGCTCGGCAAGCTCCAGGTGGCGCTCGATCAGTTGGCTCAGGCTCGCGTTGGTCCGAGGCTGCCGCCGTTCGTCGACCTGGCTCTGGAGTCGCCGGATGGCGCGTTCGGCCTCTTCTGCCGCCTTCGGCGTGTTCGCGGGGATCGTCTCTCGGAGGTAGTGGCGGCGTTTCGTCACCGGGTCGATGCCGGCGTAGACGACAACTCGGAGCGCGCCGCTAGGCAGCTCCTCCACAGAGCCGCGGGCGCGCTGGCGCCTCTTCGGGGCCTTTGCCATGGCCCCAAGTCTAGCGACTCGCACCACGTTTGATCCCACGGAAACTGAAGCGACAGGTGTCGACGGTCCTAGCCTGGCACGGAATCGCCTTATTTCAAAGGCGATTCCGGCTGGTAGGCCCCGTGGGACTCGAACCCACAACCCGCGGATTAAAAGTCCGCTGCTCTGCCAGTTGAGCTAGAGGCCCTCTCACGAGGGTGAGGGGAACAGTGTGTCAGGTTTGTCCAGGGGTTTGGGGGTGGGG
>NZ_SMKR01000069.1 GCF_004348725.1 Kribbella turkmenica | reverse complement strand
GATCGATACAGGTCCCCGGGGAGGGCCGGGGAGCGGGTTTGTCGGCTGGGTACGTCGTACGATGCAAACGAAGCCGGATCTGTCCAGAGTCGTATCAGTAGCGTCCATACCGCCGATGGGCCAGATGGCTGCCCACCGAGGGCGGGCGGCACCGAGGAGGAACCGTGGGTTTGTTGAAGTCCAAGGGCCGGGTCGAGACCGCGAAGGACCGGGTCCGGCCGCTCACCGAGTCGGCGTCGGAGAAGATCGGGCCGGTCGCCGGCCAGGTCCGCGACCACCTCGGGCCGGCTGTGGGCACCGCACGGGAGAAGGTGTCGCCGTACGCCGAGAAGGCCGTCGAGCGCGGCGCCCACTACGCGAACGTCGCCGTCGAGAAAGCGAGCCCGGTGATCGACGACGCGCTGGCCAAGGTCGGCCCGGCGACCGAGCACGCCGCCGAGAAGGCGCGGGAGCGGTTCAACGACGACGTCCTGCCGAAGGTGACCGCCGCACTGGCGTCGCTCGCGGCCGCCGCCGAGCCGGTCGTCGAGGAGACCTCGCGCCGGGGCAAGGCCACCAAGGCCGCGCTCAAGGGTGAGCTCGACGTGCCGAAGAAGAGCCACCGGCTCCGCAAGGTCGTCCTGTTCCTGGGCTTCGGTGCCCTGGCCGCGGCGGCCGTGAAGAAGTTGCTGACCCCGCCGGAGCCGGCCTGGCAGTCGACCCCGACCAGTGGTCGCGACTACAGCTCGGCCCCGGCCGGGACGACGTCGCGCCCGGGCGAGACCAAGCCGGAGAGCACGCCGGAGACCAAGCCGGAGACCAAGCCGGACACCAAGCCGGACACCAAGACCGGCACCACATCCGAGCCGGCCTCGTCGAACGGCAAGGCCGACGCGCCGAAGGCGGAGTCGCCGGCCACCGACAACGCCAAGGGCGAGGGTTCCGACGCGAACGCGGCGGCCAACGGTGCCGCGAAGAAGACCACCACCGCCCGGAAGTCGACGAACCCGAAGCCGTCCGACTCCTGATCCGGACCACCGCAACGGCGAAGGCCGCGATCCCCGGAAGGGGCTCGCGGCCTTCGTTTCGTCCGACGTCGCCTTGCGCGTACGACGTTCAGTCGTTCGTCGGCTCGCGGCTCTCGCCGGCGGGGTCGACCTCGGGATCCTCGTCGTGCTGCGGCTTGGCGATCGTGTAGCGACCGGCCGACAGCAGTTGGGTGGCGTACCGGTGCGTGATGCACGGGTACGTGCCGCCGCAGTGCCGGCAGACGGCGTCGTTGCGGTGCAGCCAGGGCACGATGCCGAACCGCTTGATCCAGGTCAGCGGTTCGCGGTCGGGTGCGTGCAGTTTCAGAGCCGAGCGGGCGGCATCCTGGATCTCGGGTGCGGTCCAGTCCTCGGCGCTCTTGTCCGTCAGGGCACTCAGGTCGGGGTGGAGGTGTGCGGTCGAACGAGCTTTGTTCATCTATGCGTCTTCCGGGGGGCAGGGAGGTTCGCGGACCAGCAGGCCACGCTGAAGCGTGACGATGTGATCGCTGTTAGCGACTTTAGTCGCCCTGCAGCCGACGCGACGGGTTCGCCCGCGCCGCCCGGTGTCAGATCTTCGTCAGGTTTCACAGCGTGGTCGCGGGGACACCTTTTCGCTTCAGCTCCACAGCGTCTCCAGAGTGATCCGCGCCTCCAGCTCGAGCAGGTGCCGCTTGAGCGGGATGCCGCCGCCGAAGCCGACCATCTTCCCGCCGGCGCCCACCACCCGGTGGCACGGCACGACGACCGCGATCGGGTTCCGGTTGCAGGCCACTCCGACGGCCCGCGCGGCGCCCGGCTCGCCGAGGATTTTCGCGACCTCGCCGTACGTCCGCATCTCGCCGTACGGGATCCGCCGCAGCTCGGACCAGACGGCGCGCTCGAAGTCGGAGCCGCCGCGGACCGACAGCGGCACGGTGAACTCCTGGAGCTCGCCGGCGAAGTACGCCTCGAGCTGCTCCTGGGTCTCGGTGAGCAGCGGGTCCGGCTCGAGGTGCTGCTGGTCGACCCGGCCGAAGTTCAGCCGGCAGAGCCCGGTCTCGTCCACGGCCAGGGACAGAGAACCGATCGGAGAGTCGATCACGGACCAGCGCATGTGCCCATCCTTCCGCCCGGGACGGACAGTTTCCGGCGGGTTCGCGACATCGACCCGCTCGCCGACACCTGGTGGCAACAACCTGCAGTCCTCGCCTGGTCACAGGGTGTTGTGCTATTTCTGGCACATGCCGACCCAGCCGCCGCTGGACCGCTGGTTCAGCTCCGAGCGGGCGATGGGACTGGCCGCGTCGATCCTGATCGGTGTCGTCACGGTGTCCACCTGGGCGACGGCGTGGTCCGACTGGTACTCGTACCAGTCGGTCAAGAACCATGCCGACGACCCGGACCGGCTGGCCGAGGCCGACCTGATCTCCGGCTCGCTCGGCATCGTCGCCGCGCTGGCCCTGCTCGCCGCCGCGGTGGTGTTCATCGTCTGGCTGTGGCGGGTCCGGTGGAACGCGGAGATGTTCTGCCGCGGCGAGCACCGGTTCACCCGCGGCTGGGTGCTCGGCAGCTGGATCTGCCCGGTGGTGAACCTGTGGTACCCCAAGCAGGTCGTCGACGACATCGTCGCCGCCAGCGATCCGCGGACGCCGCCGCAGACCCTGGTCCTGCGCGACATCCCGGGCACCCGGCTGGTCTGGGCCTGGTGGCTCACCTGGGTCGCCGGCCTGGTCACGGGCAACGTCGTGCAGCGGGGGATCCTGGTCGCCGCGACCGAGCCCGGTCAGCTGCGGACGAACGTCGTCCTGTCGACGATCTCGGCCCTGTTCACCACCGCGGCCGCGGTGCTCGCGGTGATCCTGATCGAGCGGATTGACGAGCTGCAGACGAAGCGGGCCTGGGTTCCGTGGTGGGCGGCCGGGCAGGCGCAGCCCGGTTTCCAACCTCCTGAGCGGTAAAGCAACCGTCACGGACGGTCGAATCGGTCGTTACAAGAGGTGATGGGCGTACGAAAGAAGCATGTTAAGTCGACACCCTCCGTGCTGGACTCAACTCCACACGGGTACTTACTTCGTGGTATCAATGTGGCTCGGTCATGCGGGGGCAGGATTTGGCCGAAACGCCGAACAGACGGAGTTCCAGCAACGCGAGGGACGCGAGACGTGAGCCACCCGCAGCCAGCAGTGTTGTCTGCTGTCGAAAACGATGAAGCAGAGTGGCAGCCGCACGCAGCTGAGGAGTTCCAGCAGGTCGGGACGATCGGAAAGATCGCCATCGGACTCCTCGGAGCGTCGACACTCACCCATCTGCTCTCCACCTGGTCCGACTGGAACACGTATTCCGTCGTCAACCGCTACCTCGGCGGGATGCCGAACGTCGACGACGCGGACCTGAACCGCGCCGACGCCATCGCCAAGGTCACCGCGGTCCCGAACGTCGTCATCTCGGTCGCCGCCGCCGTCGTCTTCGTCATCTGGCTCTGGCGGGCCCGGGTCAACTCCGAGGTGTTCTGCCAGGCCGACCATCGCCGCAGCCATGGCTGGGTGCTGGCCAGCTGGTTCTGCCCCGGCCCCAATCTCTGGTACCCCAAGCAGATCGTCGACGACGTCTGGCTGGCCAGTGATCCGAAGACCCCGGTGTACGCCGACGACCTGCGCCGATTCAGGACCCCCGCTCTCACGTCCGTGTGGTGGGTGACCTGGATCGGCGCTCTCGCGTTCGACGTGGTCGTCCGCCGGTTCCTGATGTGGATGGAGGCGACCGTCGGGTCGCTGCGCGGGATCGCCCTCGCCGGTACGGCGTCCCTGCTGCTGACCGCGGTCTCGGCGGTCGCGGCGACGCTGGTGATCCGCCGGATCAACCACATGCAGACCAGCCGCGAGTGGGTCCCGTGGTGGGACCAGCGCGAGCCGAAGCTGACCGCGGTCCCGACGTACGCGAACGAGGACACCGACGAGCAGCTCGCGATCAACGAGCCGATCGCCGCCGCGCCGGCGCTGCGGCTCGAGCGGCAGCCCGAGCTGCAGATGGCCGGTGGCGTTCCGGCCCCGGCGCCGAGCCCGTTCGCGCCGGCTCCGGCGCCCGCGCCGGCCGCCGGTTTCCCGGGCGACGGTGCCGCCGCCGGTGCGTTTCCCGGCGGCAGCACCCCGTTCGGTGCGCCCGCGGCCCTCGATGGTGACCGGCCGGCCTTCGGTGAGGTGCCCGGCGCGTTCGACGGGAGCGCTCCGGTCGAGGAGGCGCCGAAGTGGAGCCCGTTCGCGCCGGTCGTGCAGAGCTGGCAGGACGGCGACAACGGCCAGTCGACCGAGCAGTTCGACGCCGTCGCCTCCTGGCAGGACGAGAAGCCCGCGGCCCAGGAGACGGCGTACGAGAAGACTCGGTGGAGCGACTACCTCGGCTCCGCGAACGACGACGTGTTGTCGACCCCGACTGCGAGCAGCTACCTGGACGAGACGCCGCCGCTGTCGGTCGTCGAGCCCGAGCCGTACTCGTACCTGCCGAACCAGTACGAGTCGGGCCAGTACCAGTCGGCGGAGTACCAGTCGACCGAGTACCAGTCGACCGAGTACCAGCCGACTGAGTACCAGCCTTCGCAGCCGGCCGAGGCGGCGTCCTGGGCGAGCAGCTACTCCGAGCCGTACTCGGGAGGCTCCTCGTACGAGACCTCCGACTACCTCACCTCCACCTCCTCCCCCGCGGAGGTCGAGCCCGCACCCGAGCCTGAGCCCGCGCCCGTTGCGCGCGCTGGCCGCCGGGCCGCTCGGGTCGCGGTCGACAGCCCGTCGGCGATCCAGTCGGAGACCTCTTCGCACGAGGTGTACGCGCCGTCGGAGCACACCACGCGGTCGTCGCACGTGTCGGCGTCCTCCGGTTACTACGAGCCGACTCCGGCCGTCTCCCAGCAGGACGACTTCCTGACGCCGTCGAAGCCACTGCCGCCGGTCACGTCGTACGGGCCGGAGCCGTCGTACCCCGAGAGCACGTACTCGGCCGAGCCGACGTACGGCTCGTACGACGACTCCTACCGGTCGACGTACGACTCAAGCCCGGAGTACACGTCGTACGAGCAGTCGGACTACTCGAGCAGCAGCAACTACGAGTCCACGGATCACGGCTACTCGTCGACCTCCGAGTACTCGAGCAGCAACGGCTACGAGCAGCAGGCGTCGTACGACTCCTACAGCCAGACCTCGTACAGCGGCTCCGAGTACAGCGGCGTCCAGCCGACGTACGACAGCTACAGCCAGAGCTACCCGGCGGACAGCGGCTCCGACTACGGCTACCACTCGCAGGAGCAGCAGCCGGAGTACCAGCAGCAGTCGCCGTACAGCTACGAGCAGCAGCAGGCCTCGCGGGAGGACGACCGGACCAGCACCACTCCGCGCACGCACCCGCGCCGCCGCTGGGTCTGATCGAATAGGGTTCATGACTTTCGCCTTCTCGACCCTCGGCTGTCCCGGAGCACCCCTCGACCACGTCCTGAAACTTGCCAAAGGCAACGATATTTCAGGCCTGGAGCTCCGCGCCGCGGACGAGGAGTTCACCAACACCGGGCTGACTTTCGCGCAGCGGCGCGAGCTGCGGACCAGGATCGAGGACGCCGGCCTCGAGATCCTCGCGATCAGCAGTTACGTGAAGCTGTGCGCGGTCGAGGACCAGCCGCTGGAGGCGCACCTCGAGCTGGCCGCCGATCTCGGGGCCCGCGGCGTCCGCGTCTTCCCCGGCGACCCCGACCCCGGCTCCGGTACGCCGGACGGACCGAGCGCCGGCGAGATCCGCGCGCTCGACCGGGTCACCTCCGCGCCGACGGAGACCCGCATCCTGCTGGAGACCCACGACTCGCACTCGGCCGGAGCGAAGATGGCCGCGCTCTGCCGGCTGCTGGACACCGACGTCCCCGGCCACCACGTGAAGGTCGTCTGGGACAGCGCGCACACCTGGAGCCACGGGGAGACCCCGGCGCGGGCCTTCGACCTGCTCGAGCCCTGGATCGAGTTCGTCCAGATCAAGGACACGGACTCCCGGCAGAACTACCGTCCGGTCGCCATCGGCACCGGCGACTTCCCCATCCAGGACCTGCTCGCGACGCTGAGCGGGACCGGCTATCCCCTGTCGCTGGAGTGGGAGCTCAAGTGGCACCCCCACCTTCCTCCGCTGGAGGAGACCCTCCCCGCCACACAGGCATGGATCACGGCAACGGCGCGGTGAGGTAGCGCGTCAGCGTCGGGCCGAGCCAGGCCACGGCGTCGTCGTGGGACAGTCCGGCAACCGGCGGCACCTGCAGGATGTAGCGGACCAGCGCGAGGCCGAGCGCCTGGCTCGCGACCAGGCCGGCGCGGACGTCCGGGGCGTCGACCAAGAGTTCCCGCAGCGTCGGCGCGAGTTGGTCGGTGAACAACTGCCGCATCCGGTCGGCCGCGGTCTCGTGGGTCATCGCCGCCCGCAGGAGTGCTCGCAGGGTGTCGTCACCCTCCCAGCGTGTCAGGAAATGCCGGATCAGCTCCTCCCCCAGCTGATCCCGCGGTACGTCGCGGAGATCGGGCAGCCGGAGATCGAACTCGGCGGCCGCGGCGAACAGCTTCTCCTTGGTGCCGTAGTAGCGGATCACCATCGCCGGGTCGATCGCCGCGTCGGCCGCGATCGCCCGGATCGTGGCCCGCTCGTACCCGTCCGCTCCGAACCGCTCGCGGGCCGCCGCGAGGATCGCCGCCCGGGTTCGGTCCGACTTCCGTTCCGCCATGCCCGCAGCATATGCCAACACTTGTTGACTTTTCATCCCGGCCTGCCTACAGTAAAAGTCAACAAGCGTTGATAAATGCGATGAGAGGAGCGACGATGACTCCGCAGGGTGCAGAGGTCGTGGTGGTGGGCGCCGGCCCGATCGGGCTGGCGGTGGCGGCCGGGTTGCGGCTGCGCGGGCACTCCGTGGTCGTGGTGGACAAGCAGGCCGAGGGGGCGAACACCTCGCGGGCGTCCGTGATCCATGCCCGGACGCTGGAGCTGCTCGACCGGATCGGTGTCAGCAAGCGCCTGGTCGAGCTGGGGCTGAAGCTGGACGACTTCGCCATCCGCGACGGCGACCGCCGGCTCGTGCCGGTCAGCTTCCGCGACCTGCCGACGGACTACCCGTTCACGTTGATGATCCCGCAGTGGCAGACCGAGGAGATCCTGCTCGAGCGGCTCGAGGAGCTCGGTGGGAGCGTGCTCCGCCCGTACGTCGCCACCGGCCTGAGTCAGACCGCGGACGGCGCCGAGGTGACGCTCGACACCGGCGACGTGATCAAGGCGCAGTACGTCGTCGCCGCCGACGGCATGAACAGCACCATCCGCGAGCTCGCCGGGGTGGAGATGCCGGGCGACACCCTGCAACTGTCGTTCAGCCTGGTCGACGTCCGGGCCGAAGGGCTGCCGGCCGAGGAGGTCTCGCTGTCCTTCGCGACCGCCGGCCTGCTCGTGATCGCACCGCTCCCGGACGGGTCGTTCCGGCTGGTCGCGTCCGTCGACGCCGCGCCCGAGCACCCGGACCTCGCGTACGCCCAGCAGTTACTGACGGCGCGGGGTCCGAAGAAGAACTCGCCGAGGGTGACCGAGGTGATCTGGGGTTCGCGCTTCCGGATTCACGAGCGGGTCGCGGACACCTACCGGGCCGGGCGGGTGCTGCTGGCCGGCGATGCCGCGCACACGCACAGCCCGGCCGGCGGCCAGGGCATGAACCTGGGTCTGCGCGACGCGGTCGCGCTGGCCGACGCGCTGTCCACAGCCCTGACCGACGGCCACGAGGCCGGCCTGGACGCCTACGCGAGGAACAGTCGCGCCGAGGCGGTCCGCGTGGTCGCGCTCGCGCACCGGCTGACCCGCTTGGCCAACCTGCCCCGACCGGTCCGGCCGTTGCGCAACGCAATCCTCGGACTCGCCGGCAAGCTGCAGCGGACGCAGGACGACCTGGCGAAACAACTGGCCGGCTTCCCGGACCGTTGAGCCCGACGTCCTGGAGACCACGACGACTGTGCCGTCGGGTGGCACCTCGAGTCCCGCCCGCCTGCCACAAATCGGCGCCTGCGCGGTGAGATAGAGCATCTGTAGAGCGACGGTTGGAAGGCTCCTCCGGTACGGGCGGCGATGGACCCGCCCACGGGAGGAGGTCTGGAAATGCGGCATCTTGGGTGGGTTGTGCGGATGGCGGTCGCGATCGTTGTCACGGCGGCCGGTGTGTCGGCGGCGGTCCCGGCCTCGGGCGCGACCCCGCGCGACGGGTACGTCGAGCTTCTCGTCACCGAGTCGTTCGACGCCGGCAGCGGCACGTTCCAGGCGAGCGGACGAAGGCTTTGCCCTAGCGGCACCACGGCGCTGCTCTCGCAAGAAGTCACCGAGCGTCGCAACATGTTCACGTTCGAAGTGGACAAGGTCTTCAACTGCGACGACGGCTCGGGAACGTTCGTCGTCCACATCCTGGCTCGCTGGTCGCCGTGTGACCCGGCCGACCGCGGCACGTGGAGCGTTGTCTCCGGCACGGGCGCGTACGCGAACCTGTCTGGCCACGGTCAGCTCGTCGGCACCTACTACCCGGGGCCGTGTGACGAGGCTGTGGGCATCGTCGACGCGATGCGCGGAATGGTCGCCGGCTGAAACGGAGGACTGAGGGCGGAGCATCCACTCCGCCCTCGTCGTACATTGCCTTGGAGGGGAGGTGCGCCGTGGGTGACCTGGTCGGCGGGCGGTTCCCCAGCCACAGGGGTCTGGGTGACCGCGTCAGCGTGCGAATGCTCGGCTCGCTCCGCGTCACTGTCGACGGCAGCCCGGTCGACCTGGGACCACCCAAGCAGCGAAGCCTGCTGGCCATCCTGCTGCTGCACCGTGGCGACGTCGTCAGCACCGACCGAATAGTCGACCTGCTCTGGGGCGAGCGCCGACCTCGTACGGCGGAACACTCTGTTCAGCTGTACGTCTCGAACCTGAGGCGAGCCCTCGGCGGCTATGGTCCGGGGGGCATCGTGACGCAGAAGCCGGGCTACCTGCTGAATCTGCCGGCCGAGGCGCTGGACGTCATCCGCTTCGAGCAGCTGGCCGACGAAGGGCACCACGAGGTCACGGAGATGAGGCCGTCAGCAGCGGATCTGCTCACCGCCGCACTGGAGCTGTGGCAGGGAGAACCCCTCGCCGACACGGCGCTCGAAACCATCGCTCAGCCTGAGATCCGGCGGTGGCAGGACTTGCGGCTGCGGGTGCTCGAGGATCTCGCCCAGGCGTGCCTGTCGTCCGGAGATCCGGCCCGAGCGGTCACCTGGGCCCAACGTGCCTGCCGCGAGGACCCCTATCGCGAACGCAGCCGGGAACTGCTCATGCTTGCGTTGTACCGCGCCGGGCGGCATCGGGAGGCGTTGAGGACCTACACCGTGTACCGGGAGAGCCTGCGTGACGAACTCGGCCTGGACCCGATGCCTTCGCTGGCGGGTCTCCAGGAACGCATCCTTCTCCACGATCCCGCGCTTGACCCGGAGGTTCCCGCCGTCGCGGTCTCGGTGGTCCACCGGAATCCCTACAAGGGCCTGCGGCCCTTCGAGGTCGCGGACGCCGACGACTACTTCGGGCGTGAGGCTCTGACCGAGGGGATCCTGGCGCGCCTTGGCGAAGGGCAACCGTTGGTCGCGGTGGTCGGTCCATCCGGGTCCGGCAAGTCGAGCGTCCTGAAAGCTGGAGTGCTGGCGCGGCTCCTGGCGAGTCAACCCCGGCGAACTGCCATCGTCGAGCTGGCGCCCGACGTGCACGACCCGGACGAGATCGAGTCGCGGGTCGCCGCCGCACGCGCCGGGGGTGCGGCCGGACCACACGCGTCCGCCGGAATGCCCGTGCTCGTGGTGATGGACCAGTTCGAGGAACACCTGCTGGCACTGGACGAGGCGCAGGTGCGCGCCCTTCTCGACCGACTGGCCAACCTCTCGGCCCAGCCCGGGGTGAGTCTCCTGCTCGCGCTTCGGGCGGACCTCTACGACCGGCCGCTACGGCAGCCGGGGTTCGCCGAAATCTTCGCCGCCGGGGTGGTGAACGTACTGCCGATGACGGCCGCGGAAGTCGAAGCGGCCGTGGTCGCCCCGGCGAGCCGCGTCGGAGTCGCGGTCGAACCTGCGCTGCTCGCGGAGCTCGTCGCCGCCACCGCCGACCAGCCAGCACAGCTGCCACTCCTGCAGTTCGCTCTCACCGAACTCTTCGACCGGAGCCGATCCGCGCTCGACCTGGCCGGCTACCAGGCGATCGGTGGCCTGCAGGCGGCCTTGACCCGGCGTGCCGAGCAGATTCGGCGCGGCTGGCCGGACGAGGTCGCCGCCGCGGCCACCCAGATTTTCCTTCGCCTGGTCCGCGTGGAAGGCGGCCAGATCGTCCGGCGGCGCACGCCCGCCCGGGAACTCGGAGCACTCACCGGAGTCGACCCCGCCGCCATTTCCGACGTCCTCAGGGCCGTCGGTCGCCACCACCTGATCACTTTCGACCGGGACGAGCAGACAGGACACGCCACCGTCGAGGTGGCTCACGACGCGTTGTTCGAGCGATGGCCCTGGCTCGCAAACCTTCTGCGGAGGCACCGCACCGCCTTGGAGCGGCACGGTGCGCTGCGGGTCGCCCTCGAGGAATGGCACGCCGCGGAACACGATGCCGGCTATCTGCTCCGCGGCTCGCGGCTCGAGCAGTTCCAGAACTGGCGCGCTGAGGGCGTGCTGCAGCTGAGCGGACCAGAGGCGGCGTTTCTCGATGCCTCGCAGACCATGGTCGACGACGAGATGGCACGGGCGGCCGCCCTGGCCGAATCCCGCAGGCGTCTCGAGCGGCGGTCGCGGCGCTGGCTGCTCGTTGCGGTGGCGGCCGTGCTGTTCGCCGGCGTGTCGGCCGCTTTCGGCTTACTCACACCCGGCGGGCAGTCCACCCCCCGAGTGGGATGGGTCTATCACCGCACCGGACACATCGACCGGTACCTCGAGCTCGGCCTGGACCGCGTCGCCGATGAGAACCGCTTCGCGCTGGCCAAGGTCGACGTCGATGTCGAATCGGCCGAATCGGCTGCGGAACGCTTCGCAGCGCAAGGCGACGACTTGGTCATCGTCACCACCAACGACACCGACCTGGCACCAGTCGCCCGCCGCCATCGCGACGTCGACTTCCTGATGTTCACCGGTATCGTCGACGAGCCGAACGTGACGTCCATCGGCTTCGCCCACCAGGACGGCGCGTTTCTTGCCGGGGCAGCGGCCGCCATGGCCAGCAAGTCGGGGACCGTCGGCTTCATCGGCGGCGCCGACACCGACGTACTGCGCAGATTCGAGGCCGGATTCGTCGCCGGGGTCCGCGCGGTGACTCCGGGTGCCCGGGTGCTGTCGACGTACCTCAGCCGTGTCCCTGACTACACCGGCTTCTTCGACCAGGTCGGGGCGCGCCGGACAACCCGCGAAATGGTCCGTGCAGGAGCGGACGTCATCTTCCCGGCCGCCGGTGGCGCGCAGTACGGGGCGCTGGACGAGGTCGCCGTACTCTCCACGCAGCTCGATCGGCAGCTCTGGGGAATCGGAGTGGACGACGACGCCTATCTCAACGGCGACTGGATTACCAGGGTAGAAAGTCGGGAGCACGTCCTGACCTCGATGGTCATCCGCTTCGACGTGGCAATGTACGACGGCCTGCGCTCCTGGCTGGACGGGACCCTGACACCCGGCCTCCGCGAGTACGACCTGTCCAACGGCGGCATCGAGCTCACGCAATCCGGCGGCTTCATCACCCCGTACGCCGGACGGCTGGAGGACCTTCGCCACGACCTCGTCTCCGGCCGGATCGACGTGCCGTGCGTACCAGCGGGTCTCGTCGGCACAACCGCAGCCGAGGCCGCGGCGGGCCCGGGCTGCCGGTAAACACTGCGCCGGGGTTGCTGGAGTCGGCACAGCCGAACTCGGCGCGGGTCCTGAGCTCGAGCCGGCCTTTGTCGATGCGGTCCAGCGGCCTTCTAGCCGGCCGTCGACTCCCGGATCTCCAACGTGTAGGGGACGCTGAGGTCGCGACGCGCGGCCTCGGCGTTCCCGGAGATCCGCTCGAGCAGGAGGCCGACCGCGTTCTCGGCGAGCCACTCCTTGTCCGGTGAGATCGTGGTCAGCGACGGCGAGTGGTAGCGGCCGTCCTCGATGTCGTCGAAGCCCACCACGGCCACGTCGTCCGGCACCGACAGCCCGGCGTCGGCCAGCGTGCGCAGCGCGCCCAGAGCGAGCAGGTCGTTGAAGCAGAACACGGCGTCCGGCGGCTCGGGCAGGGCCAGCAGCGCCCGCATCGAGGCCGCGCCGTCGGGCCGGTGGTACCCGGTGCCGGCCAGTTCCAGCGCGGGATCGTGCGGCAGGCCGGCGGCCTTCAACGCCTTGCGGTATCCCTTCCGGCGAACGGCGCCGGTCCCCGCGCCACCGCCGACACCGATGGCGGCGATCCGGCGCCGGCCGATCGAGACCAGGTGCGTGGTCGCGTCGAACGACGCCTTGACCGAGTCGACCGCGACGTGGTCGAAGGTGCCACCGGCCGGCCGTTCGCCCAGCAGGACAAGGGGTTTCGCCGTACCGGCGGTGCCGATTCTGGTCGGTGCGGTGGTGATCGGGGAGAAGATGATGCCGTCGATCAGTTGCCCGCGCATCCCGTCCAGGACCAGCTTCTCGGCCGCGGACTCGCCCTCGGTCTGGTCGATCAGCACGGTGATGCCACGCTTCTTCGCGGCCCGGCTGACCGCGGCGCCGAGCTCGGCGAAGTACGGCGAGGCCATCTCCGGGATGGCGAGCGCGATGAAGTCCGACCGGCCTTTGCGCAGCGAACGCGCGCTGACGTTGGGCTTGTAGTCGAGCGCGGCGATCGCGGCCTCGACCTTCGCCCGGGTCTGCGAGGTGATGTGCGGGTAGTCGTTGATGACGTTCGACACCGTCTTCACCGACACGCCGGCCCTCGCCGCCACGTCACTCAGCCTGGTCGTCATCCGTACCTCCGTCTCACCCGGCCCGCTCACATGGTCGACGAGCCTGAGTGTGCCACGGCCGGCACGAAACAGAACTCGTTGCCTTCGGGATCGGACAGCACGGTCCAGTGCGGCAACTCGCGGGCGACGGTCGCCCCGGCCTTGAGCAGGGTCCGCAGCTCACCGTCCGCGCCGGTGACGTCGAGATGGATCCGGCCCGGCGGCTTGAGCTCCTCGGCCGGGGTGATCCAGACGTGCAAGCCGTCGCGGGACCCGAGCAGGACGGACTCGTCCTCCTCGAGGGTGTGCGCGGCCAGTGCCTTGACGTCGTCCGGGTGCACCGGCAGGCCGGTGGCCATGCTCCAGAACGGTGCGAGCAGGTACGGATCGTGACAGTGGATCACGATTGAGTGGATTTTCGGCATGTTCCCCAGTGTGCGGGCGGCCAGCTCTTTACAGGCCATGTCAATCGTTGTAGAACCCCAGGTTAAACGATGTAAAAGCCGCAGGGAGGCTTCGTGACACGGCTTGTGGTGGATCCTGCGTTCGTCATCGGCGGGCTCGATCGACGGGTGTTCGGCTCGTTCGTCGAGCACATGGGGCGCTGTGTGTACACCGGCATCTACGAGCCCGGGCACGCGACCGCGGACCACGACGGCTTCCGCGAGGACGTGCTGGAGCTGGTCCGCGAGCTGGGCGTCACGACGATCCGCTACCCCGGCGGCAACTTCGTCTCCAACTACGACTGGGAGGACGGTGTCGGGCCGAAGGACCGGCGGCCACGCCGGCTCGACCTGGCCTGGCGGGCGATCGAGCCGAACCAGTTCGGCACCGACGAGTTCGTCGCCTGGTCGCGCAAGGCCGGCGTCGAGCCGATCTGGGCGGTCAACCTCGGCACCCGCGGGATCAAGGAAGCCGTCGAGCTGCTCGAGTACTGCAACCTCCCGGCCGGGACCGAGCTGCCCGACCGCCGGGTGGCCAACGGCAGCGAGGCGCCGCACGACATCCGGGTCTGGTGCCTCGGCAACGAGATGGACGGGCCCTGGCAGATCGGCCACAAGACGGCCGAGGAGTACGCCCGGCTGGCCGAGGAGACCGCGAACGCGATGCGTCGCGTCGACCCCGGTCTCGAACTGGTCGCCTGCGGCTCGAGCAACGCCGGGATGCCGACCTTCGGCGAGTGGGAGCGGGTCGTCCTCGAACGCACCTACGACCTGGTCGACCACATCAGCCTGCACGCGTACTACGAACCGAAGGACGGCGACCAGGCGAGCTTCCTGGCCGCGTCCGAGGAGATGGACCGGATGATCTCCGCCGTGGTCGCGACCGCCGACCACGTGAAGGCGCTCAAGCGCAGCGACAAGGAGCTCACCCTGTCGTTCGACGAGTGGAACGTCTGGTACCAGCAGCGCTTCCCCGGTGAGCTCGGCCTGGACATCCGCGAGGTCGGGCCGCTGATCGAGGACACCTACACCGTCGACGACGCGGTGGTGGTCGGCAGCCTGCTGATCACCCTGCTCCGGCACGCCGACCGGGTGAAGATCGCTTGCCTCGCGCAATTGGTCAACGTGATCGGGCCGATCCGCACCGAGCCGGACGGCCGCGCCTGGCGGCAGACCATCTTCCACCCGTTCGCGCTGACCGCCCGGTACGCCGGCCCGACCGTGCTGCGGACCGCGGTCAGCGGCGGGCCCGAGATCGACACCGCCGCGTTCGGCCGGGTGCCGGCGCTGTGGAGCACGGCGACGTACGACGAGAGCATCGGTGAGATCGCGATCTTCGTGGTCAACCGGAGCGAGTACGACAAGGTCGACCTGGAGGTCCCGTTGGCCCCTGGGTACCGGGTGATCGAGCACTTGGCGCTCTATGACGACGACCGGGCCGCGGTGAACACCGCCGACGACCCGGACCGGGTGGTCCCCCGTGCCGTCGACGGAACGGAAGTCGTCGACGGCAGCTGCACCGCCACCTTGCCCCCGGCATCGTGGCACCTGATTCGCCTCTCTTCCGGAGAGGCAAAGTCCCCTGGAGGTACACCATGAACACGATCAGCCGGCGCCTGGTCCTCGGCGGTATCGGTGCGGCCGGTGCGGCCGGAATCCTGGCCGGTTGCGGCGAAGGGTCGGCCGGCAAGCCCGGCGCCGCGCCCGCGACCGGAGACGGCGGCGCCAAGGGGTACGACGGCCCGAACGTCGAACTCGACTTCTGGAACGGATTCACCGGCGGTGACGGCCCGTTCATGCGCAAACTGGTCGACCAGTTCAACGGCGAGCACGCCAACATCAAGGTCAAGATGACCGTGATGCAGTGGGCGGACTACTACACCAAGCTGCCCACCGCGGTCAGCAGCGGCCGCGGTCCCGCGGTCGCGATCATGCACGTCGACTCGCTGGCGACCAACGCGGCCCGGAACGTGATCGAGCCGCTCGACGACGTGGCCACGGCGCTCGAGCTCAAGCAGGAGGACTTCTCCGAGGTCGTCTGGAAGGCCGGGGAGTTCAACGGCAAGCGGTACGGCATCCCGCTCGACGTCCACCCGCTCGGCTTCTTCTACAACAAGACCGTGATGACCCAGGCCGGCCTCGACCCGGCCAAGCCGCCGACGAACGCCGACGAGTACGCGGCGGCCCTCGACGCGCTGAAGGGCAAAGGGATCCAGGGCCACTGGGCCACGCCGTTCCCGTTCACCGGCGTCCTCACCGTGCAGGCGCTGCTCTGGCAGTTCGGCGGCGACCTGTTCAACGACGACGCCTCCAAGGCGACCTGGCACGAGGAGGGCGGCGTGAAGGCGCTGACCTGGTTCTCCGACCTGGTGAAGAACGGCCACAGCCCGAAGAACGTCGCCCAGGACGCCGACAACATCGCGGTGATGAACGGCAAGAACGCCTTCGTCTGGAACGGCATCTGGAACATCAACACGTTCCGGGAGAAGAAGGGCCTCGAGTGGGGCGTTGCCCCGCTGCCGAACATCGGCGGCACCGAGGCCGCCTGGGCCGGCTCGCACCAGTTCGTGCTGCCGAAGCTGAAGACCGCGGACGCGAACAAGTCGACCGCGGCCCGGGTGTTCGTCAACTACATCAGCCAGAAGTCGCTCGAGTGGGCCAAGGGCGGCCAGGTGCCGGCCCGCAAGCAGGTCCGCGAGTCGGCCGAGTTCAAGGCCCTGCCGGAGCAGGCGGCGCTGGCGACTCAGATCGACCACCTGCACTTCCCGCCGGCGGTTCCCGGCATCGGTGACGCGCTGAACGAGCTGAACAAGGCCGTCAACGAGGCCGTGCTGCTGAAGGCGGAACCGGCCAAGGCGCTCTCGGACGCCGCCGCGCGGGCCGACAAGATCCTGGACGCCAACCGCAAGAAGTACGGCGCGTAGGCATGGCCGTCCAGGCCGACGCGGGTGCGATCCGCAGACGTCGCACCCGCGCGTCCACCGAGGTGCGCGGGTACGGACGGGCGACGCCGTACCTGTTCCTGGCGCCGTATCTCACGCTGTTCCTGCTCTTCGTGGTGGGGCCGGCGATCTTCGGGTTCTGGATGAGCCTGCACGACTGGGACTTCCAGCTGCCGGGGAAGCCGTTCGTCGGTCTGCAGAACTACAAGGACCTGTTCGACCCGTTGTCGGCGACCGCCGAGCCGTTCTGGCACGGCATGCGGGCGACCGGGATCTTCACGGTCGCGTCGGTGCCGTTCCTGGTGGCGCTGCCCCTCGCGCTCGCCGTCCTGCTGAACCGGAAGTTCCCGGGCCGGACCTTCTTCCGGGCGGTGTACTTCGCGCCGTTCGTCCTCGGCGTCGCCGTGATCGGCCTGATGTTCCGCTACATCCTGGACACCAGCTTCGGTCTGCTGAACGCGTTCCTCGGACTGTTCGGAGCTCCGGACATCGGGTGGACGAACGACCAGCCGTACGCGTTCATCGCCCTGGTCGCGGTCACCGTGTGGTGGACCGCCGGCTTCAACGCGATCATCTTCCTGGCCGGGCTGCAGGACATCCCGGCCGAGCAGTACGAGGCGGCGGAGCTGGACGGCGCGAACAGCTGGCAGCAGTTCCGCAACGTCACGCTGCCGGGGCTGCGGCCGGTGACCGTCTTCATCGTCACGATCACCGTGCTCGCCAGTGCCAACATGTTCGGCCAGTCGGTGCTGATCACCCAGGGCGGTCCCGGCGACACCACCGCGACCGCGCTGATGGTGATCACCGACACCGGCTTCAGCCAGTTCCGGATGGGACAGGCCACCGCGATGAGCTACCTGCTGGCGTTGTGCCTGGCGATCATCTCCGTGCTCAACTTCGTCCTGCTGAGGGAGCGCAAGTCATGAGGCGCCGACCGTCCGCCGCCTTCTGGATCCTGGTGGTCCTGCTGGCCGTGCTGGTCATCCTTCCGCTGCTGTGGATGGTGATCACGTCGTTCAAGACGATTGGTGAGTCGCAGTCCGACCCGCCGACGCCCCTCCCGCAGGAGCCGACCGGCCGGGCGTACGGCGAGATCCTCACCACCGGTGGTCAGAACCCGGTGCTGCGCTGGGCGCTGAACAGCTTCGGCGCGGCCGCGCTGCACGCGCTGCTGGTCGTGACGGTGGCGTCGATGGCCGGCTACGCGCTGGCCCGGATGAACTTCCGGTTCAAGAACGCGATCTTCAGCGTGATCCTGCTGACGCTGTTCGTCCCCGGGTTCGTGTTCCTGATGCCGAACTACCTGCTGATGGACAACCTGGGCTGGCTGGACACGCTGGCCGCGCTGATCGTCCCCGGTGCCGCGGGCGCCTTCGGCGTCTTCTTCATGCGGCAGTTCTTCCTGGCCATCCCGAAGGAGCTCGAGGAGGTCGCGCTGATCGACGGCGCGAACTCCTGGATCATCTTCACCCGGATCATCCTGCCGAACGCCAAACCGGCGCTGGCGACGCTGACCGTGCTGTCGTTCCTGACGAACTGGAACGACTTCATCTGGCCGCTGTTCGTGCTGTTCAGCCCGGAGCGGCTGACCCTGCCGGCCGGTCTGACCCTGCTGCAGGGTGCCTACACCACCGACTACCCCGTGATCATGGCCGGCGCGACGGTGGCCGCCGTACCGGTGCTGATCCTCTACGTGTTCGTCCAGCGGTACGTGATCGAAGGTGTCGCGCGCAGCGGCATCAAAGGTTGACCAACCGAATCAGAAGGGACCCGCCTGTGCCCTCCAAGAGACGATGGCTGGCCGCAGCGCTCGCTGTGGCCTCGGTGGCCGCCGGTACGGCTGCCGGTTATCCGGCCGCCACCGCAGCACCACCCGGCCAGACCACGACCAACGCGATCTCCTCGAGCTTCGCCGACACCTTCGCCGACCCGGCGATCATCCAGGGCCGGGACGGCTACTGGTACGCGTACGCCACCTCCGACCCGCTGGTGTCCGGCGGTCCGTTCGGTTTGATGCACATGGCCCGGACCAAGGACTTCAGCTCCTGGGAGTACCTCGGCACGGTCTTCGACGACCAGACCAAACCCGCCTGGGCGGCGCCCGGGTCGTTCTTCTGGGCGCCGGACATCCGGTACTTCGACGGCAAGTACGTCATGTACTTCACGGTCACCGACACCGCCGCCAACCCCGGTGGTGATCCCGCCATCGGCGTGGCCACCGCCCCGACCCCGGCGGGCCCGTGGACCGCCACGGGCGGCCCGGTCGTCACCCCGAAACCGGACGGCAACGGCGGCTACTTCGGCACCATCGACCCGGCGCTGCTGACGGCCGCCGACGGCAAGCGGTACCTGTACTACGGCGGGTTCTACGGCGGCATCTCCGTCACCGAGCTGACCCCGGACGGTCTGCAGGCGGTCGGTGAGCCGACGCAGGTGACGATCGGCGACCGCTACGAAGGCTCGTACGTCGTCTACCGCGACGGCTGGTACTACCTGATGGCCTCGTCGATGAACTGCTGCGCCGGCCCGACCACCGGCTACTCGGTCTTCGCCGGCCGGTCGCGGTCGCCCAAGGGCCCGTTCCTGGACAAGGACGGTGCGTCGATGCTGGAGTCCCGCGTGGGCGGTACCACGGTCATCACCCAGAACGGCAACAAGTGGATCGGTCCGGGCCACCACGCGTTCATGACGGACGCGGCCGGGCAGGACCACATCGTGTACCACGCGATCGACCGCGGCACGCCCTGGCTGACCGCTCCGTTCGGGATCAACCGGCGGCCGATGCTGATCGACCGGATCGACTGGATCGACGGCTGGCCGCGGACCCGGGCCGGCCTCGGCCCGTCCGACCGCCCGGTGCCCGCGCCGACGACCGGTTCAGGGCTCGGCATCACCTCGACCGACCCGGCCGGTGGTCTGCTCGGCGCCGAGCGTCGGCCCGGTGACGAGCTCGGTGGTCCGACCGCGGCGATCTCCGGTCCCGCGCGGACACGGAAGCCGGCTCCCCGCGGTTCGCTCCGCGTCGAAGCGGATGTCCGGCTGGGGTCGTCGTTCACCACGGTGCTCGGCGGTCAAGCGGTCGTCGCATCCGTGTCGGCGTCCAAGATCACCGTGGTGGCCGGCCGTCGTACGGCCTCGGCGCCGCTGCCGGCGGACTTCGACCGGTCCGACTGGAACAAGCTGAGCATCCAGGTGTCCGGGTCGACGGTGACGGCGCGGTTGTCCGACGCCGGACTGGGTGACCTGTACGCGGAGGCACGGCTCGTCGTCCGCGGGCTCTCGGTGAAGCCGGCGCCGGTACGGTGGCTCGGTTCGGCCGAGGTGGACAACCTGACGGTGCGGCCGGTGGCGGCTCCGGTCCGGCGGATGGCGGACGTACCTCGGACCGGGAAGTTGCTGGCCGGTGACGAGTTCACCGGCGGGCTGGGTGCCGACTGGTCCTGGGTGCGGCCGGACGCCGAGGCAGTCGTTGCTGACGGCAAGTTGTCGTGGCCGCTGCAGAACGCGGACCTGGTCGGCGGCGGCAACAATGCCGGCCTGCTGTTCCACGAGACGCCGTCCACGTCCAGCTGGATCGCGGAGACGAAGCTCCACCTCGACCTCGGTGAGGGCGACATCCGCAACTACCAGCAGGCCGGAATGATCGCGTACCTGAACGACAGCGACTTCGCGCGACTCGGGAACGTGGCGATCTGGCGGACCCGGCAGACGGAGTACGGGCGTGAGCTGGTGGCGCGGCCGTCGGACGGTGCGACATCGTACGGCGCGGCCGCGATCGGGCGGTCGGCGCCGACGCTGTGGATGCGGCTCGCGTACCACGAGAACGCGGCGGGTGAGCACGTGTACCGCGCCGGTACGTCGGTGGACGGGAAGGACTGGACGTGGGGTGCGGCGTGGGTGCTGTCCGCTCCGGCCCGGCTCGGGTTGTACGCGCACGGTGAGTTCACCGGGGCCGCGGTACCGCCGGTGGCGACGTTCGAGTACCTGCGGTTCTACGAGAGCAAGTGAGATGAGACGCCGGCTGGGGTTGTTGCTGCTGCTCGTGCTGGGATTGGGTGGTTGCAGCGATCCCGGCCGTGCGTCCTCGGAAGGAGCGCCCGCGATGGGCTTCACCAATCCGGTCTACGACCAGAACTTCGCCGATCCGCAGGTGATTGCCGTCGACAACGGGTACGTCGCCTTCGCGACCAACGGCTCGCTCGGCAACGTGCAGACGCTGAAGTCCGCGGACCTGGTGTCGTGGGAACAGATCGGCGACGCGCTGCCCGAGCTGCCCGCGTGGACCACCCCGGGGAAGGTGTGGGCCCCGGAGGTCACCGTCCAGGCTGCCGATCGGTACGCCATGTACTACACGACGTCCGACGACGCGTCCGGGCGGCAGTGCATCGGGGTCGCGGTCGCTTCCTCGGCCACGGGTCCATATGTCGACAAATCGTCCGAGCCGTTGATCTGTCAGGTGGACGAGGGCGGTTCGATCGACGCCTCGCCGTTCCAGGACTCGTCCGGCAAGCGCTGGCTGTACTGGAAGAACGACGGCAACGCGATCGGTGTCGACACCTGGATCTACGTCTCCGAACTCTCCCCCGACGGGCTGCGGCTCGTCGGGCCGACCCGTCGCCTGATCAAGCAGGACCTCGACTGGGAGGGCAACCTGGTCGAGGCGCCGTACATGGTGGAGCGCGAGGGCAAGTTCCACCTCTTCTACTCCGCCAACGCCTACGACAAGGAGACCTACGCCGTCGGCCACGCCCTCTGCACCACCCCCACCGGCCCCTGCACCAAGTCCGGCGACCCCATCCTCGTCACCTCCGAGGCCGCCGCGGGCCCCGGCCACAACATGGTCCTCGAGAAGGACAACCGCTACTGGTTCGTCTACCACGCCTGGGACCCGTCCGCCGTCGGCGTGGACCCACCCGGCCGCTCCATGTGGCTCTCAGAACTTACGTGGACCGACGACACCCCCGCCGTACAACCCCCGCTGAAAGAAAACCCCAACCACCCGTAAGACCCACGTGCGACGGGACAGAAGCATCTCTCAACGGTTGGTGACGCGGTTCAGTACGTCCGTGAGGAGGGCCAGGGCTTTGTGGAGGTCGGGGGTTGACGGAGTGGCGTAGCCGATCACCAGGCCGGGCGGACCGGGGTTGGTGCGGCGGTACTCCGAGAGGGGGGCTATGACGACGCCGGAGGCGCGGGCCAGCCGGGTCACCTCGTGGTCGTTGACGTGGTCGGGCAGTAGCAAGGTGATGTGGAGGCCGGCGTCTTGGCCGATGACCTGGCCGTACGGCGCGAGCGCCGTGCAGGTGTGCAGGCGGCGGTCGGCGTAGAGGCGGCGGTTGCGGCGGACGGACTGGTCCAGGTAGCCGTCGCGGAGCATGGTGAGGAGCGCCGCCTGCATCGGCCAGGCGGGCCAGTCTCCGGAGTTGGCGCGGAAAGTGGCGAGGCGGTCGACCATGGTGTCGGCGGCGACCAGCCAGCCGAGGCGGAGCGACGGGCTGAGGGTCTTCGACAGCGTGCCGAGGTGGACGACGCGGTCCAGGTCGAGCTGGGCGAGCGCGGGCAGCGGGGCGACGTCGTACCGGAACTCGCTGTCGTAGTCGTCCTCGATCAGCAGCGTCCCGGTCCGGCGTGCCCACCGGACCAGTTCGTTGCGCCGGGCAACGGGCAGCCGGCCGCCGAGCGGGTACTGGTGCGACGGCGTGACGTAGACCGCCGAGCACTCGGTCAGCGCCGACACCCGCAGGCCGTCCTCGTCCACCGGTACGTCGACGATCTCGAGCCGATGGTCCCGCGCGGCGCCCACGGCGTTCAGGTAACCCGGGTCCTCGATCGCGATCCGCTCGCCCGGCTGCAGCGTGACCGCGAGCAGCAGCCGGAGCCCGTGGACGGTCCCGTTGGTGACGAGCACGTTCTCCGGTCCGCAGGCGATCCCGCGGACCCGGCCGACGTGGTCCGCGAGCGCCTCCCGGAGCGCGGGCAGCCCGGCCGCGTCGTCGTACCCGCGCGGCGGCGACTGGGCCGACACCTCCCGCCAGGCCCGTCGCCAGCCGGGGTCGGGCGTCGGGCTGATGTACGGGATGCCGGGGCGCAGCGTGAGCAGGCCGGCGTCCGGATCCGGCCGAGGCTCACGACGACGCCGTACGGCGGGCTGCAGCGGCGCCACGTCCGTCACGAACGTCCCGGCCCCGGTGCGACCCTCGATCCACCCCTCGGCGTGGAGCTGGTCGTACGCCGCCTGCGCCACCGAGCGCGAGACGGCCAGATCCTTGGCCAGGTCCCGCGTGGACGGGAGCCGGTGGCCGGCCTGGAGCCGCCCGTCCCGGATCGCCGCCCGGACCTGCTCGGCCAGCTGCAGGTGCAGCGGCGGGCCGGCGGCACGATCGAGGATCAACGGCAGCGAGCTCTGCACGAATGGACTACCTGATTCGCTCGGGAATGGACCGTGCCAGCATGCCACTGGTTCCCCAAACCTGGTGACATGACCATCACGCCGCTCTCGCCGACCTATCGGACCTCTCTGCGCCGCTCGAAGGAGCGCGCTGCGACCGACCGCCACGTTCTGCACGACATCCTCCTCGACGGCATGTTCTGCCACCTCGGTGTCGTCCTGGACGGCGCTCCGCTCGTGCTCCCCACGGCGTACGGCGTGGACCTGGACCGCGGACCGGACGGCACGCTCTACCTCCACGGCTCGGTCGCCGCCCGCAGCGTGGTCGCGGCGCCGGAGCAGACGATCTGCGTGACGATCACCCATACCGACGGACTCGTCCTGGCCCGCTCGGCCTTCCACCACTCGGTCAACTACCGGTCCGCGGTGATCTTCGGCGTACCCCGGCTGGTGACGGATCCGGACGAGAAGCGCCACGGTCTCAACCGGATCGTCGACCACCTGGTGCCCGGCCGGTCCACCGCCGTACGCCCGCCGAACCGAAAGGAGCTCGCCAAGACCTCGGTCCTGGCCCTCGCGCTCACCGAGGCGTCGGTGAAGACCCGCTCCGGACCCGCCAACGACGAGGAGCAAGATCTCGACCTGCCCTACTGGACCGGTGTGATCCCGCTCCAGGTCGTGGCCGGTGAACCGCTCACCAACCCGGACTGCGATCTGCTCGTGCCCGCGCACGTCCGCACCCGCGCGAACCTGCTCGGTGCTCCGTCTTAGACAGTGGTTCCCTTGTTGTAGTTCTTCTGCGCCCAGAAGTAGCCGACCACGGCGATCGCCAGGCACCACGCCAGCGCCAGCCACCCGTCGCCGTTGTCCATCGGTGTACCGATCAGCAGGTGCCGCAGGGTGTCGATGATCGGGGTGAACGGCTGGTATTCGGCGAACCAGCGGATGCCGCCCGGCATCGACTCCAGCGGGATGAACGTGGTGCTCAGGAAGGGCAGTAGCAGGCTGATCGGCAGGACGACGTTGCTCGCGCCCTCCGGGGTCTTGCTGGTCAGCCCCAGCGCGATCGCGAGCCAGGTCAGCGCGACGGTGAGCACGAGCAGCAGCCCGCTCGCCAGCAGCCAGTCCGCGAACGACGCGTTCGGCCGGAACCCGATCAGGAGCGCGAACCCGACCACCAGGGCCAGGCTGACGATCGTCAGGATCACGTTGCCCAGCACGTGCCCGGTCAGGAAGGCCGGCCGGAAGATCGCCATCGTCCGGAACCTGGAGACGATCCCCTCGGTCATGTCGGTGCAGGCAGCCACCGCGGGCGACATCGTCCCGGACGCGATCGACATCAGCAGGATGCCCGGGGTGAGGAAGTCGAGGTAGTCGAAGCCGCCGGCTCCGCCCAGGCCGGCGGCGAAGGTGTCACCGAAGACCAGGCCGAACAGCAGGATCATGATCACCGGCATCCCGAGGGCGCCTAGCGACAGGGCAGGGTAGCGCTGCGCGTGCCGCAGGTTGCGGCGCAGCATCGTGGCGGTGTCCTGGAGCGCGTAACTCATTTCGATGCACCTTCGTTCTGAGGCTCGGTCTCGTGAGCGGTGCGCTGACCGGTGACGGCGAAGAACACGTCGTCCAGGTCAGGGGTGTGGACAGTCAGTTCGTCGACCTCGAGCGAGGCGTCGTCGATGCGGGACAGCAGCGCGCGCAATGAGTGCACGCTGCCGTCGTTCGGCAGCTGCAGGACCAGGGACTCGTTGTCCGGCAGCGCCGTCGGCAGCACCCGGCCGGCCAGCGCGAACTCCTCCGGTGACGTGAACCGCAGCCGGATGTGCCCGCCGGGGACGAGCCGCTTGAGCTCCTCCGCGGTGCCCTGTGCGACCAGCCGGCCAACGTCCAGTACGGCGATCCGGTCGGCCAGCTGATCGGCTTCCTCCAGGTACTGCGTGGTGAGGAAGACCGTCACGCCGTCGGCGACCAACTGCCGGATCAGCTGCCACACGGTGTGCCGGCTCCGCGGGTCGAGGCCGGTGGTCGGCTCGTCCAGGAAGATGATCCGCGGGCTGCCGACCAGCGTCATCGCCAGGTCGAGCCGGCGTCGCATGCCGCCGGAGTACGTCATCGCCGGCCTCGTACCGGCCTCGGCGAGGTCGAACTGTGCGAGCAGTTCTTCCGCCCGGCGGCGGGCTTCGCGGCGGCCGAGGTGGTGCAGGTCGGCCATCATGATCAGGTTCTCCCGGCCGGTCAGCAGGCCGTCGACCGCGGAGAACTGGCCGGTGACGCCGATCGCCGCCCGGACCGCCTCGGGATCGGCGTGCAGGTCGTGGCCGGCCACCCGGATCTCGCCGGCGTCGGCGGTGGCCAGAGTGGACAGGATGTGCACGACGGTGGTCTTGCCGGCGCCGTTCGGGCCGAGCAGGGAAAAGATGGTGCCTTCGGCAACGTGAAGGTCGATGCCGCCGAGCACCGCCTTGTCGCCGTACGACTTGTGCAGACCGCGCACGTCGATCGCAGATGACATGAGGGTTCCTTGAGTGATTTCGGGCAGGGTGAACCTGGCCCGGATGGCCTGAAGGGTGTGCGGAGGAGAGATTCGGGCGTGCTGATCCGGCCGAGCCGCCGGCGGCGGTCGGTGGTCAGCGTGGTGGGGTCAGGTGGTCAGATGTCCAGGTCCTCCACCGCGGGCTGGTTCGCGGCTTCCTCGACCAGTTCGTAGAGATCCTCGGGAATCAGTTCGCGTAGTTCCTGGACCGTCTCGACCACGTAGAGCGTGGCCTCGCCCTGCGCCATGCTCCAGGACTGGTCGGTGCTCCAGTTGCCGATCCAGGAACGCCAGCCGGTCAGGTACTGCTCGTCGTCGGCGTCGTGGCTGAACTGGTTGCGGCGGTCGGCGTGCAGGACGAACTTCCCCGACCGGCTGCGGTAGACCTTGAAGGCCTCGTACCCCGACCTGCTGGACCGGCCGCCCTCGGCGAGCAGCACGCCGGAGAACCGCTGCTTGCGGCCGGTCCCCCGGCCCACCCGCACGGTGATCTCGTCGTACCCCTCGAGCCGGCCTTCCTCCAGTTCGACGTACTTGCGCAGCGCGATCGAGATCGCCGAGGACAGGTTCCCGGCGAGCTCCTGCGCCTTCTTGTACAGCGGCAGGTCGTCGTCCGACACGTAGATCGTCTTGTTGGGCATCTCTTCTCTCCTCCTGCGTAGAACTATACGTAGGAGGTACGTAGATGTCTACATATATCTCTACGTAGACTCAGCTCGGCGAGTACAGCCAGGGGTGCTTGAGGTCGAAGAACGTCGGCGGGCCGGCGGCGAGCGACTGCAGCTCGTCCATCTGCGCCTTCAGCTTTGGCGGTGGCTCCTTCTTCTCGCCCACCCGCGCCTCGGCCTCACTGGTGAAGTACACGGCCATCGTGTAGTCGCCGTCGTCGTACAACGCGGCGACGCTGCCGATCACGTCCGGCCGGAACTCCGCCCACGGTTCGGAGTCCTGGCCCATCAGCTCGCGAGCGCGTTCCGGGTTGCTTCCCGCTCCCTGCACCACCTGCACGAAACCGGCCGCGTCCGGCTCACCCTGGAGGTCGACGACGACGTCCTCGGTGTCGTGGAAGGTCGCGTCTCCGCCGAGGGCGGACGAGAACTCGGTCCACCACGCGTCCTGCGCGGGCGACTCGCTGTTCCGCCGTGCCGCCTCGGCGGACTCGAACCGGGCGAGCGCGATGAACCGCCCGTCCTCCGTCACTCCAGCGGTGGTCCCCAGCCACCCGGTCGCCCGGGGCGCGAGTTCCGCCACCCACTGGTCGAGCGCGGCGTGCGCGCGCTCGGCGTCCGTCACCTGTCCCTGAATGACCTGCACAAACATGGCGAGACCCTCCCCGTCTCTCAGGCCGCAGTCCGGCACATCGACGGTACGTCGGTTCGCCGCTCGCGTGAACGTTGTGGAAGCCGAATCCTCAAACCTCGGTTATCCACAGATTTCGCCGAAGTCTCGCCGGGGATCGTGGAGAAGCCGGGGACAACCTGGGGACAAGTCGGCGGAAAGCTGTGCACAGCTGGGGATACGGGTGTGGATAACTTCACGCCTGTGATTCCGCGGCCAGGCGGTTGAGGTACCGGCCGACGTCGTCCTCTACGACACCCGCAAACGCGGCAGTTGACCACGGACCTCGGCCAGGCGCGCCCGATGACCGGCTGAGGACTAGGCGGCTCGCCGGGAACTGTCCGGCGAGACTCGGCGGCGGGCTAGATCCACTGGGTGGAGACGACGAAACCGACGGCGATCAGGCCCATGCCGATCAGCAGGTTCCAGTTGCCCAGGTCGTCCATCACCGGGATGTCCTGGCCCGCTACGTAGAAGACGACCAGCCAGGCGAGCCCGAGCAGCCAGCAGGCCAGCATCAGCGGCGCCACCCAGGCGCGGCTGGTGGTGCGCGGCTTCTTCGGCGTCTTCTCCGCCTTGACCTTGTCGGTCTTCTTCTTGTTGCGACTGCTCGACTCGGGCACGACTGAACTCCTTGTAAGGACGCATAAGCTGAGCTCTGGGGCTCAGGCCCGGACCGTAGTCGGGTCCGGTCCCGGGTTAGCGTAGTGCAGACAGCAACCTGGAGATCACTGGTGCGTAGGTTCAGGCGGATTTCGCTGTGGCGCGCGGGAGCGCCGTTGGCGCTGCTGTGCGCCGGCCTGCTGTTCGCGACCAGCGCCACCAACGCCCGGGGCACCGACCTGCGCCCTAGCCGCAACACTACGCTCGCCGGGCTGGTGGAGGAACAGAGCCGTCGCAGCGCGAGCCTGGTCCGCCAGCACGCGGCCCTGACCCAGGACATCGAGAAGCTGCAGGCGCAGCAGGGCTCGATCGACCCGAAGCTGTCCGCCGAGCTGAAGGAACTGTCCGAGCAGGTCGGCACGACGCCGGTCACCGGGCCCGGACTGACCGTCACCCTGAAGGACGCGCCCCGCGAGGTGGTCAAGGAGAACCCGGACGTCGACGCCGACTGGCTGGTGATCCACCAGCAGGACATCCAGGCCGTGGTGAACGCGCTCTGGGCCGGCGGCGCGGACGCGATCTCGATCCAGAACCACCGGGTCATCTCCACCACCGGGATCAAGTGCGTCGGCAACTCCGTCGTCCTGCACGGCGTGCCCTACCTGCCGCCGTACAAGATCACCGCCATCGGGGACCGGCAGAAGCTGCAGAAGGCGCTGGACGACTCGCAGTACATCGACAACCTGCAGGATTACGTGGTCAAGTTCCAGCTCGGCTACGAGGTGAAGAACGAGTCGTCGATCGCGATGCCGGCCTACGAGGGCACCCTCGACCTGCAGAGCGCGACCGTGCCCGGGTTCGAGCAGACGCCGTCGGGCAGCCCGACCGCGAGCGGGCGCTAGCCGGCCCCTGTCACAATGGTCCGCATGCCGCGGATCCTCGTCGTCGACAACTACGACTCCTTCGTCTACAACCTGGTGCAGTACCTGCAGCAACTGCAGGCCGAGACCACCGTGCTCCGCAACGACGAAGTCACTCCCGACCAGGTCACCGGGTACGACGGTGTGCTGCTCTCGCCCGGCCCTGGTACGCCGGAAGAGGCCGGCGCCTGCGTGGACATCATCAAGGAGAAGGCCGGCCAGGTCCCGATCTTCGGCGTCTGCCTGGGCTTGCAGGCGATCGGCGTCGCGTACGGCGGGGTGGTCGGCCGGGCCGACGAGCTGTTGCACGGCAAGACGAGCCAGGTGTTCCACGAGGGCGCCGGCGTGCTCGCCGGACTGCCGTCGCCGTTCACCGCGACCCGGTACCACTCGCTCGCGATCGCCCAGGACACCGTGCCGGACGAGCTGCAGGTGACGGCGCGGACCGAGGCCGGCGTGATCATGGCGGCCCGGCACCGCGATCTCCCGGTCGAGGGCGTCCAGTTCCACCCCGAGTCGGTGCTCACCGAAGGTGGCCACCGGATGCTCGCCAACTGGCTGGTGATGTGCGGCGACCCGGCCGCCGTCGCCCGCTCCGCCGGCCTGGCGCCCGTCGTCAGCTGAACCTACGAGAAAGCCCCCCGCGCTGTGAATGAACTGCTGCCCAGAAGTTGGACTGAGAATTCAGTTCCGGCTTCTGGGGAGTGTTTTGTATGGATCGTCGTAGTTCGCTGAGCGCGGCGCAGCGGGCGCTGGCGGTAGGTTTGTTCGAGCGGGGGCTGGGTCCGGGGGGTGTCGCGCGGCAGTTGGTGGTGGCGTGTGACCCGGTGAAGATGCTGTATCAGCGGTGGCGGATCTGGGGCAGAGGAGCGTTGTTGACCAGGCCGGCGAAACGGTCGTACTCGTTCGAGTTCAAGCTGGCTGTGGTGGAGCGGTTCCTGGCGGGGGAGCCGGTGACCGTGCTGGCGTTCCGCGTCGGGGACCGCAAGCTCTACCTGTCGCCGGTGATGGACTTGTTCGACCACCAGATCATCGCCTACGCGATCGGCACCTCGCCGAACCTGGACCTGACCAACAACTCGTTGCCCGACGCCCTGGCCACCCTCGGCCCTGGCCAGGCGCCGCTGGTGCACTCCGACCAAGGATTCCAGTACCAGCACCGCTCCTGGCAGCGGCTGCTCGCCGACGCCGACGCGACACAGTCGATGTCCGCAAAGCCAACTGCTACGACAACGCCGTCATCGAGAACTGGTTCGGGCACCTCAAAGAAGAACTCTTCAACCACACCCGATACGCCTCCGTCGAGGCGCTGGCCGAAGCGCTGCACCAGTACGTCGGCTGGTACAACAACCACCGAATCTCCACACAACTCGAGGGCCTGAGCCCGGTGCACTACCGGACCCAGACCCTCGCAGCCTAGAAACCCTCTATAACCTCTTACTCAAACCAGTCCAACTTTCCGGGACCAGCTCACTGCGCGGGGGGCTTCGTCGTGTCAGCCGCCGATGGTGATCGGCGGGGTGACCGGATCGTCCGGAGTCTCCGACTCGGACGGCGTCGGTGACGACGGCGGCGGTGTCGGCTCGCCCGCGTCGTTCACCGTCAGCGTGACCAGTGAGCCCTTCGGCGCCTTGGTGTTCGCCTTGACGCTCTGCTTGAGCACCGTCTGGTCGGCCGCGTTGGGGTCGCTTGCGGTGGCGTAGCCGACGCGGAAGCCGAGATCCTTCAGCGTCTTGGTCGCGTCGTCCTGCAGCTGGGTGACCACGTTCGGCACGTCGACCAGCTCCACGCCGGTGGACACGGTCAGGGTGAACTCGGTGCCGGACGGGTACATCCCGCTCGGGTCCGGGCTGACGGCCAGCACGGTGCCCTTCTTCTCCGGGCTGTCCTGTTCCTGGGTGGCTTCCTTGACCTTGAAATTCGCCGCGGTGCCTTCCAGTTCCTTCCGGGCAGCCGACTCGGACTTGCCGATGACGTCCGGCACCGGGAAGGCGCTGCGACCGGCCGAGATCACCACGTTGACGGTCGAGCCGGGGTCAGCCTGGGTCTCCGCCGGCGGCGTCTGCTCGATGATCAGGCCCCGCCCGACCGTGTCGTTCTTCGCGCTGGTCGAGGTGATCTTCAAGCCCTTCTCGGACAACAGTGCGGTCGCCTCCGTCAGCGACTTCCCCGTGACGTCCGGGACCGCCACCTTGGCCGGTGGGTTCGCCGTGCCGCCGTTGTCCTTGTTCATGCTGGTGAACAGGGCGTAGGCGCCGACGGCGACCGCCACGATCGCCAGGCCGAGCAGGAAGTAGGCGAGTCCGCGGTTGCGCCGGGAGCGGGCCGCCTCGGCCTCGTCGATCCCGTCGTCCGGCGGCAGCAGGTCGTCGGCGCCGGTCTGCCGGTAGGCCTGGGTGGCCGCTGTCTGGGCCACCGTCGGCGCCAGCGCGCGGGTCTCGGCGACCGCGGCCATCGGCGCGGTCACCTGCTGGCCGGCCAGCACCCGGTGGATGTCCTGGCGCATCTCGGCGGCGCTCTGGTACCGCTCCTCGCGGCTCTTCGCGAGCGCCTTGAGGACGACGGCGTCGACCTCCGGCGGGATGTCGGGGTCGAACGACGACGGCGGCAGCGCCTGCTCCCGGACGTGCTGGTACGCGACCGACACCGGCGACTCACCGACGAACGGCGGCCGCCCGGTCAGCAGTTCGTACAGCAGGCAGCCGGTGGAGTACAGGTCCGACCGCGCGTCGACGGTCTCACCGCGGGCCTGCTCCGGCGACAGGTACTGCGCCGTGCCGATGACGGCCGCGGTCTGGGTCATCGTGGACGAGGTGTCCGCGACCGCCCGGGCGATGCCGAAGTCCATCACCTTGACCTGGCCCTGCGGGGTCAGCATCACGTTCCCGGGCTTGATGTCGCGGTGGACGATGCCGGCCCGGTGGCTGTAGTCGAGTGCCTCGAGCACACCGGAGGTGATCTCCAGGGCGCGCTCGGGCATGATCTTGCGGCCCTCGCGGATCAGGTCACGCAGGGTCTTGCCGGTCACCAGCTCCATCACGATGTACGGGATGGTGATGCCGGAGCCGTTCGGGTCGGGCTCCTCGCCGGTGTCGTACACCGAGACGATGGTCGGGTGGTTCAGCGAGGCGGCCGACTGGGCCTCCCGCCGGAACCGGGCCTGGAAGGTGGCGTCGCTGGCCAGGTCGACCCGCAGCCGCTTGATCGCGACCGCCCGGCCGAGCCGGTTGTCCACGCCCTTGCGGACGTCGGCCATGCCGCCGCGGCCGAGCGGTTCGCCTTCTTCGTACCGGCCGCCGACGAGACGTGCCTGCGATGTCATGACTCAGCCTTCCAACCTGTCCGGAAACACACTCAACTTGCCCACGGTAGCCGTCGCCGCACGTGGAACCCCGTTGGAAAGACGCACCGTCACGGCATCATTCCGTATCGTGTTCGTCGACCCGTCACTGGCCCAGCACCGCCTCCATCACCCGTTTGGCGATCGGTGCCGCCAGGGTGCCACCGGCGATGTCGTTGCGCGGGATGTTCGCGTCCTCGATCATCACCGCGACCGCGATCTTCGGGTCGTCGGCCGGAGCGAACGCGGTGAACCAGGCGAACGGCGGCCGCTCCGGCGACGTCTGCGCGGTACCGGTCTTGCCGGCCACCTGGACCCCGCTGATCCGGCCCGGCTTGCCGGTGCCGTTGGCGACCACGTCGACCATCATCTGGGTCAGCTGGGCGGCGACCTCCGGCGTGACCGCCTGGTGCAGCGACTCGGGCTTGGTCTCGGAGACCGTCTTCAGGTCGTGGGTCTTCACGTTCTGCACCAGGTAGGGCTTCATCACCTCGCCCTTGTTCGCGATCCCGGCGGCCACCATCGCCATCTGCAGCGGCGTCGCCTGAACGTCGAACTGACCGATCGCGGACTGCGCGGTCTGCGGCTCGTTCGGGTCGGCCGGGAACCGGCTGGCGACCGCGCCCAGCTCGGGCAGCTGCCGCTCGCCGAAGCCGAACTTGGCGGCCTGCTCGCGCAGCGCGTCGGCCTTCAGGTCCAGACCGATGGTGCCGAACGCGGTGTTGCAGGAGTTCCGCAGCGCGACCGTCAGCGTCGCGTTGTCGCTGCCGCCGCAGTTCCGGCCGTTCTCGTTCACCAGCGGGACGGTGGTCTGCGGCAGCGGCAGCTCGGCCGGCGAGTGCACCTTCGTCTCCGGCGTGTACTTGCCGCTCGACAGCGCCGCGGCCGCGGTCACCAGCTTGAACGTCGAGCCCGGCGGGTAGAGCTCCTTGACCGCCCGGTTCGACATCGGCTTACCGGGCGCCTCGGTCAGTTCCTTCCACGCCGCGCTGACATCGTTCAGGTCGTGGGAGGCGAGCCGGTTCGGGTCGTACGACGGCCGGGTCGCCAGCGCGAGCACCCGACCGGTCTTGGGCTCGATCGCCACCACCGCGCCGGTCTTGCCGGCCAATCCGGCGTACGCCGCCTGCTGGGCCGCGGCGTTCAGCGTCAGCGTCACGCTGGCGCCCTGCTGACGCCGGTTGGTGATCACGTCGATCACCCGGCGGAACGCCATCGACGGGTCGGACCCGTTCAGCTCGGCGTTCTGGGTCAGCTCGATCCCGGCCCGGCCGTACAGGTACGAGTAGAAGCCGGTCACCGGCGCGTAGACCGGGCCGGCGGCGTACGTGCGCTGGAACTGGAACCGGTCGGTCGACGGTTTGCTCTGCGCGACCGGCGTACTGCCGATCAGGATCGGGCCGCGGTCGACCGAGAACTGCGAGTCCCGCACCCGCCGGTTGTCGTTGCGCGCGTTCAGGTCGCCGGCCCGGAAGGCCTGCAGGTAGGTCGAGTTCGCCATCAGCGCGAGCATCAGGATGATCGCCGCCACGGCGAGTCGCCGGATCGCTGAGTTCACTGCTTCTGCACCGCCATCGCGATCGTTTCGTCGGACACTGGGGCGGCCGGGGTCTGCGGGCGGCGGGCCTGGTCGCTGATCCGCAGCAGCAGCGCGATGATCGCCCAGTTCGCGACCAGCGACGTACCGCCCAGCGCCATGAACGGCGTGGCCAGACCGGTCAGCGGGATCAGCCCGGTGACGCCGCCGATGATGACGAACACCTGCAGCGCGAACGACATCGCCAGACCGGTCGCGATCAGCTTGCCGAAGACGTCCCGGCAGCCGAGCGCGGTCCGCAGCCCGCGCTCCACGATCAGCGTGTAGATCAGGATGATCGCCATCAGCCCGGTCAGGCCGAGCTCCTCGCCGAACGAGGAGATGATGAAGTCGCTCTGGCCGTAGAAGCCGAGCACCTCCGGCCGGCCCTGGCCCAGGCCGCGGCCGAGGACGCCGCCCCAGGCCTGGCCCATCAGTGCGGTCGCGACCTGGCCGCCGACCTCGTTGAACGGGTGCAGCCAGTCGTCCACGCGCTTCTGCACGTGGCCGAAGGTCTGGGACGCGAAGAAGGCGCCGCCGGCGAACAGCAGGCCACCGATGATCAGCCAGCCGGCCCGCTCGGTGGACACGTACAGCAGGATCAGGAACAGGCCGAAGAACAGCAGCGACGAGCCGAGGTCCTTCTCGAAGACCAGCACACCGAGGCTGACCGCCCAGGCGATCAGGATCGGGCCGAGGTCGCGGGCGCGGGGCAGGTCGAGGCCGAGGAAGCGGTGCCCGGCCAGCGTCAGCACGTCCCGCTTCACCACCAGGTAGCCGGCGAAGAAGACGACCAGGAAGAGCTTGGCGAACTCACCCGGCTGGAACGACATCCCGAGCAGCCGGACCCAGATCTGCGCGCCGTTGATGTTGACGCCGAGACCCGGGATCAGCGGCAGGACCAGCAGCACCAGGCCGGCCAGGCCGGCGGTGTAGGTCAGCGCCTGCAGCCGCCGGTGGTCGCGGATCAGCAGGATGACGGCCAGGAACAAGACGATGCCGACCGCGGTCCAGGTGATCTGCTGCGGCGCGGCCGGTGACCGCGGATCCCGCCCGGCGGCCTCCGCGGCCGCGGCCATGCCGAGGTCGACCCGGTGGATCATCGCCACCCCGAGCCCGTTCAGCACGACGGCGCACGGCAGCAGCACCGGGTCGGCGTACGGCGCCCGGAAGCGCAGCGCGAAGTGGGCGATCAGGGCGAGCAGTCCGATGCCGGCGGCGTAGTACCCGGTGCTCGCCGGGACCTTGTCCTGGACGGTGATGCCGATGTTCACGTACGCGCCGACCGAGACGACGATCGCGATGATCAGCAGCAGCAGCTCCACCCCGCGCCGGGTGCGCGGGATGATCTGGACGACGGAGGTCGACGCGATACTCATCGGACCCCGTCACAATCGTCGGGGTTCACCGTGCCGGGCGTCGGCGTGGCCGACGGAGTGGTCGCCGGCACGGTCGCCGGCGGCTTCGGCGGGGTGGACGCCGGCGGCACGGTGGCCGGCGGCGTACTGGGCTTGGGGGTGGGCGTCGGCTTCGCCCGGGCGGCGCACTCGGCAGCGGCCCGCTCCAGCTCGTTCACGATCGTCCGCGCCCCGGGCAGGTCGTCGGCCCGGATGTTGCTCTCCACCTGCTCGCGGCTGTACGTCGGCAGCTTGTCCACCTGGAGCGTCTGCTTCTCGTACACCTTCGACAGCGTCAACCCCGGAATGTCCTCGTCCACACCCTTGAAGATCGCCACGTAGTCGCCGTCGGTGCCGACGTAGTACTGGTTCTGCGTCCAGGCGTACGCGAACCAGCCGCCGCCGACGATCAGCGCGAGGATGACGGCCAGGACCGCGATCCGCCGCAGCCATGGGAACCGCTTCGGCGGCCGCGGCGCGTACCGCAGCTCCTCCGGGTCGAGCGCGGCACCGTGCCCGCCACCGCCGCCATGGCCATGTCCGGGACCGGGTACGGCGACCGTC
>NZ_SMKR01000068.1 GCF_004348725.1 Kribbella turkmenica | reverse complement strand
GGATTCGCGTGGGTGGGATCCGGTGATGCCTCGATTGGTGGAGAGGCATCGAGTGGTGCGGTACGACGTACGCGGGTATGGACGGTCCTCGCCGCCGACGACCGAGTTCTCGCCGGTCGGGGATCTGGTGAGTGTGCTGAATCAGTTGGGGCTCGAGCAGGTGGTGCTGGTCGGGTGCAGCATGGGTGGGGACACGGCGCTGCGGCTCGCGGTGGACGATCCGGGACGGGTACGGGCGCTTGTGCTGCTGTGTCCCGGGGTGAGCGGATTCCCGTTCCCCGAGGAGCCTGAGCTCGATGCGGAGTTCGAGGCGCTCGTGGAAGCTCGGGACGTGGACGGGCTGATACGGCTCGGGATGCGGTTGTGGGCGGGCGCCGGTGCCGACGAGGCCGCGGTCGCTCAGCTGGAGGCCGCCGTGCCGGCGTGGTTGGACCAGGAAACCTACCTGCGCAAGGATCCGCCGGTCTACGACCGGCTCCACGAGATCCAGGCGCGAACCGTGGTGATGGTCGGCGACCAGGACCGCCCCATCCTCGCCGCCGTCGCGGGCGCCACCGCCGCCCGGATCCCCGACGCGGAGTTCATCTGGCTCGAAGGCGCCGACCATCACCCCAACCTCCGCTGCCCGGACCAGGTCGCCGAAACCGTCCTGCGCCTAGCTCTTTGAGGGGTGGGACACGTGTTGGTGGATCAGGTGCCAGGTGGTGTTCGATCGGCGGAAGACTCGGGTTGACCGGGAGCGGTCTTCTGTGGTCGTGGACTTGACGTGGTCGATGCCCCAGGCAATGGCCAGGTCGCCGGAGGCGGTGATGGTGAGGTCGGTGATGGTGAAGGAGATGGGGTCGGTGGTGGCCTCCAGGCCGGATTTGCAGACCTCGCGGACGGCCGGCTTGCCGGTGTACTCGCCGTCGAGCTCGTAGGAGACGACGTCCTCGGCGATACCTTCCATCAGCCCGTCGAGGTCGCGGGCGGCGGTGCGGTCGGTCCAGTGGGTGAGCAGGTCCTGGATGTCGGCCGACGCAACAGCCGCGGGTACGTCGTCGTGCGGGAACGAATGGTGTTCGTGCGTCACGGTCCAGCGGCCGTCGACGCGGCGCAGGCCGATCGTCAGCCGGAGCCGCTGCGCGGGCTTGGCCGCGAACTCGTCCGGCGTACCGCAGCGCAGCAACGCGAACGCGAACGCGGCGTCCGAACCCGCGGTCACGTCCAGCGACTCCAGCTCGAACGACGCCCCCGACCGCTGCCACTCGAAGAACCCCGGCCAGGTATCGCGGTACGCGTCCACCCCGCGCACACCCTCGTACGGCGGCGGTACGTCGAACATCACGATGTCCGGCGCGTGGTCGGCCAGGACCGTGTCCAGGTCACCGGTGTGCACCGCGGTGACCCAGTTCTCGATCAGCGTGCGGACTTCCTGCTCGTTCGTCATGGTTCCGTCCTCGTCTGCGAAGGGACTTGTCACAGCTAGAACCCGGGCAGACGGCCGAAACTCATCGCAGCGGTCAGAAAACTTCCTCCGGCAGCCCGAACGCCTCGAAGTCCGCGTCCAGGAACGACACGATCTCGACGATCTGCGACCCGCGGAGGAGGATCACGTCGAGCCCGCCGGGGACGTACCGGTCGACGTCCCACAGGTACGTCCCGAACGCCAACTGCCCGTTCGCCCGGGTCGGCAGGAACCGCCACTTCTCGCGCAGCGGCCCGTCCAGCAGGAACCGCCGGATCCCCGCCCGCCCGGAGAACCACTGCAGCAGCGGCGGCATCGAGTACCTCGCGTCCTCGGCCAGCATGGCCACGATCGCGTCGACGTCACCGCTCTCCCACGCGGCCATATATCGCCGTACCAGGTCGCGCTCGGCCAACTCCCCCAGGTCCCGTAGTGTCTGCTGCTGCGACGGCCGCAGCGAGCTCAGGACCGAGCGCGCCCGTTGCAACGCACTGTTCACCGCGGCAACCGATGTCCCCAGCAACTCCGCGACCTCACGAGCGGCGAACGCCAGTACGTCGCGCAGCAGCAGTACCGCACGTTGTAGCGCGGACAGGTGCTGCAACGACGCGACGAACGCCAACTCGACAGACTCGAGCGCGACGACTCGCGCCTCCGGGGTGAGCTGCGCGGTCCACGCCAGCCGGCTCGTCGGATAGGGCTCCACCCACTCGGCGTCGTAAGTGGCCTCCAGGTCCGTCGGCAGCTCGCGCCTCCCGCGCCTGTCGATCAGCGTGAGGCACCGGTTCGTGGCGATCTTGTAGAGCCAGGCCCGGATGGAGCCGTGGTCCTCATACCGGTCGAGACCACTCCAGGCGCGGAGGAGCGTCTCCTGGACGGCGTCGTCCGCATCCGAGTCGGAGCCGAGCATCCGGTAGCAATGAGCATGCAACTCTCCACGCCACGGACCCACCAGCTGTCCGAAGGCGTCGTCATCACCGCCTCTTGCGGCGTCGAGCAGCTCACGCATCACCTGAACGCTAGCGAGTAACCGGCCCAGCGTTCCAGCGTTGCCGTGGTGTCGCCGTTGTCCACAGCCTGCCGACACCGCTCCAGAGCCTCGGCGAACTGCTTCAGCAGCACTCCGCTTCCGAACTCCAACGTGACCAGTGCGGCCGCAGCGTTCAGCAGTACGACGTCCCGCACCGGACCGGGCTCGCCGTCGACCAGACGGCGCAGCACCCGCGCATTGAAGGCAGCATCACCGCCCCGAAGCTCAGCCGGCGACACCGAAGGCAGGCCGAGCGACCGCGGGTCGAACACCACCTCCGAGGCAGTGCCGTCGTGAACGACCCACAACCGCGACACCCCAGTAGTCGTCAGCTTGTCGAGCCCGTCATCACCCCGGGCCACCAGGGCAGACCGGCCCTGCACAGCCAACGCGCGAGCGATCACGGGCAGCATCGCCGGGTTGGCCACGCCCACGAGTTGGTGCTGAGGATCGGACGGATTGACCAGCGGTGCGAGCACGTTGAACGCCGTCGGCACAGCCAACTCACGCCGTACGACGGCCACGTTCCGCAGGGCCGGGTTGAAGCGTGGAGCGAACAGATAGGTCAGCCCAGCCTCGGCCGCCACCCGCGCAGCCTCGTCAGCCGACAAGTCGAGTGGTACGCCCAAGTGCTCGACCAGGTCGGCAGAGCCTCCGGCCGACGATGATGCGGCACGTCCGCCGTGTTTCACCACAGTCACGCCCGTCGACGCCGCGACCACGGCGGCCATCGTGGAGATGTTCACCGCACCGGTCCGGTCGCCACCCGTCCCGGCGATGTCCACGAACGGTCCCCGGATCCGCACCGGCGTGGCGTGCGAACGCAGTACCGCGGCAAGACCGGCGATCTCCTCGGCCGTCTCACCCTTGGCCCGCAGGGCGATCAGGAAGCCGGAGATCTGCGCCGGCGACGCCTCACCGAGAACCAGTTGGTCCATCGCCCAGGCGGTGTCCGCGGCGGTCAGGTCGGAGCCGGCCAGGAGCGCGGAGATGAGCCCGGACCAGGTCCGGAGTGTTGTTGCCATTGGCATCCTCGGGGTGCTGGGCCGCCCGCGGGGAGACATCACGACGGCCGCCTCGCAGGAGACGGCCGGGGTGTTGACGCGGAAGCAGGACCGTCTACTCGACGGCCCACCAGCTACCAGCGCACAGGAACATGGCAGTGACCTTAGTCAGGCGACGAGCTCCTCCGCAACGTTCCATCCACGAATGTGGTCGACGGTAAAGGTTGGCACCAGCCGGTCGTCGTCGCCGACGCTCTGCCCGGGGAAGTCGAACACCGCGAGCATAAGCTGCACCGGGTACGCCGGAGCGCCCTGACAACTGCGGATTCGCGTGCCGTCCACGAGGAACCTGACCTGGCTGCCGGTCCACTCGACGGCATAGGTGTGGAAGTCGGCCAGGTCGATCGACAGCGGCACCGCCTCGAAGTCTTGCGGCACGGCCGGGTCGCGGATGGTCTTCAGGCCCATGCCGACCGCGGTCGACTCGCCGGGGACGATCGCGTCGCCGAAGACTTCCATCACGCAGATCTCCCCACACCGGTCGGGCTGGTCCTCGAGCCCGACCATCCACAGCGACACCATCGAGCGCGGACTGATCTCGGCCCGGGCGCGCAGTTCGACGTACCCGCCGTACGGTGTCCAGCCCCAGAACGGCTCCTGCTCCTCGCGAACCGTCAGACCTTCGCGGTACGGCTGCTGGCCGACCGTGCTCCCGACCGGACCGGAGTAGTTGCCGGACTGGATCCCCGAGACGCGCAGGTCGGGCTTGTGATCGCCGCGGCACCAGAGACCCTGCTCCGGCGGGATGCTGAGTGTCAGGCACGAGTCACCCACCGCGTACGTCGCTGCTGACGCCTGCCGCGAGCTCCACTGCGGCAGGTAGTACGGCGACCACGCGGACAGGTCCAGCGTGGAGCCGTCGAAGTGGTCCTCGAAGACCAGATCGCGACGGGTCGCAGGCATGCCCCCATCATGGGGCACGGCCTCCCGCTGTCACATCATGGTGCCGCCGTCCGTCAGGGAGATGACGGCGCACGACGGGAGACTGTGACCAGTGGACGAGCACGACCAGCTAGCGCGGCAGTTCGAGAAGCACCGTGGACACCTACGGGCAGTGGCGTACCGGATGCTCGGGTCGCTCGCGGAGGCCGAGGACGCGGTGCAGGAGGCGTGGCTGCGGCTGAGCCGGTCGGACACCAGCGACGTCGGCAATCTCGGCGGCTGGTTGACCACGGTCGTGTCGCGGGTCTGCCTGGACACGCTGCGCAGCCGCAAGTCGCGTCGTGAGCAGTTCGTACCTGACCCGATCGTGACCCGCGAGGACAGCGGACCGGGGCCGGAGGAGCAGGCGGTCCAGGTGGACGCGATCGGGCTCGCGCTGCTCGTCGTCCTGGAAACGCTGGCCCCCGCGGAGCGACTGGCGTTCGTGCTGCACGACATGTTCGGGGTGAGCTTCGACGAGATCGCGTCGATCGTGAACAAGTCGCCGGCCGCGACCCGGCAGCTGGCCAGCCGGGCGCGGCGGCGGGTGCAGGGCCGTCCGGCCGGTGACGGGGATCCGGGGCGTCAGCGGGAGGTCGTCAACGCGTTCCTGGCCGCGTCCCGCGGTGGTGACTTCGAGGCGCTGCTCGAGTTGCTCGCTCCGGACGTCGTCCTTCGGGCCGACGCGGGTGCGGCAACCGTGGAGCTCGCCGGTCCGGCGGTGTCGAAGGTGATCCGCGGTGCACGGGCGGTGGTCGAGCAGGCGATGATGTTCCGCCGGATGTCGCCGTACACCGAGCTTGCCCTGGTCAACGGCCTGCCCGGCACGGCCACTGTCGTCAACGGCCGCCTGATGGGGGTCATGGACCTGACGGTTGTCGACGGCAAGATCACCGAGATCAACATCCTCGCGGACGTCGACCGCCTGGAGCAGCTGCCGATCCCGGCCTGAGCAGCGTCAAGACCCTCCCGGCCTGGGCTTCCGCGGTGCCGGGAGGGTTCCGCGCGGCACTCGGCCCGCCCGGACCGACCAGCGTGAGCCAGAACCCTGCCCACAGGCACCGCGCGGTGTGGAACCGGTCCGGATCGACCGCGAACCGGTCGGTGAACCCGCTCCAGTCGGTACTGCGTCCGGACAAGTGCTCGACCAGGTTCGCCAGCTCGACCGCCAGGTCGCCGCGACCGGCGTCCTCGAAGTCGACGATGCGAACCCGGCCGCCGTCCCAGAGATAGTTCTCCAGGTTCGGATCCCCGTGAGCTACCACCGGATCCGGTACGTCGGTCAGCTGGTACCCCGTCTCCAGCCACTCCCGGGCGGCCGTCCCGATCACACCCGGCACCCGCCGCAGCGTGCTGAGGCCGACGTGGACGCGATCGACGAGAGCCGGCAGGTCGATCGGGAGGAGGCCGTCGGGCGGGATCGACCAGAGAGCCTCGAGCGCATCGGCCAAGGCGTCGAGCTGCGGTGCAGAGAGCGACCCGCTGAGTGGAACACCCGGAACGACCGTCATCGAAACAGCTGGGCGAGCGATGCCCGTCGTCGACACGCCGCCGTCGGCCCAGGTCCGGTCGAGCGGGACGGGGACGAGATCGGGCGCGTGCCGGGAGACCAGGTGCAGGGCCGCCCACTCGCGGGCGGGCTCGTCTCGGAACCAGGTGACGTATCGCTTCGTCAGGATTTGGCCGTCGACGGTGACCGCGTGGGTGGGGCTCATGCAGAAAAAGTTTGGCGGGAGTGTCAAGAACGGCCGTGCTCGCTCGACGTACCGGTAGAAGCGGAGACCAAGGGAGTGGTGAGCAGTGACGACGCAGACGGTGGCACCGGTCGCGAGTGACGTGGTGGCGGGCCTGCTGGGTGCCGGGTTCAACGGTGCGGTCCGGCGGCCGGGCGACCCGGAGTACGACGTACAGCGCAAGTCCGTGATCCCGACAGTGGACGCGCGACCGCTGGTCGTGGCCGAGGCGTCGGTGCGGACCGACGTGCAGGCCGCCGTCCGGACCGCCCGGGCGTACGGGCTCCCGATCGCTGTCCAGGCGACCGGTCACGGCACCCGGGTCCCGGCCGACGGCGGCATCCTCCTGAAGACCACGCCGATGGCCTCGGTCCTGATCGACCCGGAACGCCGGATCGCCAAGGTCGGCCCGGGCGCCCGCTGGGGCGCGGTGCTCGACGCGGCCCGGCAGTTCGGCCTGGCACCGCTGTCGGGGTCGCACCGCGACGTCGGCGTCACCGGCTACACGCTCGGCGGTGGGGTCGGCTGGCTCGCCCGGCGGTACGGGTTCGCGGCCGACAGCGTGATCCGCGCCGAGGTCGTCACGGCCGACGGCCGGTTCGTCACCGCGACCGTCGAGCAGCATCCGGACCTGTTCTGGGCGCTCCGCGGCGGGACGGGCAACTTCGGCGTGGTCACCTCACTCGAGTTCCGGCTGTACCCGGTCCGCCAGGTGCACGCCGGCATCGTGTACCACGGCATCGACCGGGCGGCCGGCATCCTCCGCCGCTACCGCGAGTGGACCGCCACGATCCCGAACGAGCTGAGCACCGCCGTCGTCCTCACCAAACTCGCCGACGGCCGGCCCGCGGTCGCGATCAAGGTCATGCACGCCGGCGACGCCGAGGTGGCCGAGCACCTGCTGAAGCCGCTGCTCGAGGTCGCCGGACCCCGGCTGGCCGGTGAGCTCGCGACGATCGAGTACGCCGACGCCGCGATGGGCGGGACGCCGGCCCGGCACCTGGACTTCCTCGACGACCTGCCCGACACCCTGATCGAGGCACTGACCACCGACGAGAGCGCCCCGACAGTGGAGATCCGGCACTGGGGCGGCGCGATGGCCAACCCGGGTCCCGGCGCCGGTCCGGTCGGTCACCGCGGGGCGTCGTACTCGCTGATCGTCGACCGGGAGATGCCGCACCTGCCGAACTCCGGCCGGACGTTCGTGAACTTCCTCGGTGACCCGGACCGCGCCGACACGGCGTACGCGCCGGCCGACCTGTGCCGGCTGCGCGAGGTGAAGCGGGCCTACGACCCGGCGAACGTCTTCCACCTGAACGCCAACATCAGGCCGTGAACCGCCGGCGACCCCGTCCCTCAGGTTCCGGAGGTACGGGGTCGCTCGGGGCGTCAGCGGGAGGGCCGACGATCAGGCAGGACCTAGACAGTGCCTTCGTTGCCGTAGACCGACACGTGCACGTGGTCCATGTGGTTGGCGGTCGCGCCGCCGCGATCCTCCATCCCGCGCCAGCCCTCGGAGCCGCGCTGGACGGTCCAGATCTTCTGCTCCCAGATCAGCTCGCTGATCCCGAGCTTCTTGTAGTTCGCCCTCAGCCAGTCGGCGATCTCGTCGCCGCGCGACCCGGTCACCATGATGTCGAGCGCGCGCCCGGTGGAGTGCTCGGAGCCGGAGTCACCCGCCCGCAGTCCGCCGTACGACGTGATGTCCGGGAACTTCGCGCAGACCGCCCGGTGGACCCGGATCGCGTCCTGGGTCAGCCCGTCCTCGACGCCCGAACCGGACTTGCAGGCCGACTGCGAGATGGTGCCCGCGGTGCTCGCGGCGGTCTTCGCGACCGGCTTGGTGGCCGAGAGGTACCGCGCCTTGACCCACCGGGACCTGCCGTCGCGGACGATCTCGGCCCAGATGCCGTCGACCTTGCCGGTGACGGAGACCTTGGTGCCCTTCGGGACGACGTCCAGGAGGGTGCCGACGACCGGCACGGACCAGACGTTCAGATCGGTGGTGGTGTACTTCGAGCCGACCACCTTGGGCGGGGTCGCGGCCTTGACGGCGGCCCGGGTCTTGGCGGCCGCGGGCTTCGGGATCGGTGCCTGCTTCTTCAGGTGCTTCGCCGTCGGAGCCGCGGCCTTGGGCTTCGGGGTCGGCGTGCTGAGGTTCAGCGGCGGACGGAGAGCGTCCCGGCTGATGGCCGCCTCGCGCGCCAGCTGCAGGGACGAGCTGGCGATCGGGGTGTCGAGCTTGACCTCTTGATCGGGAAGTGCGGCTGCCGAGCCGGTGGCCACCAGTGCCACCGCCGCGCCGGGGATCGCCACCTTCGCGATGCCGGGCTGGATCACCTTCGGGCGCGGTTGACGGTGCCGCGCCTGTCTATGCCGTCCTGCAGCCACTGCCCATCCAATCTGTCGAGACCAAACCGTTATCGACCGGAGGAGTCAAACACACATCCGGCAAAGGTTCGCAATCGCCTCGCACTCTTAACGCATTACGAACATCCGAAGGGGAAAGCGGACGTAATCCGCCCGCTATCCGGATGTTATCCAGTCGAGATCAAACGATTAGGCCAATTTCGTGCTGTTGTTTGAGCACAGCGAGTCACTGATCGTCCGCGTGAGCCAGGTGCCGTACCGCTCGAGCGACCAGCCGCGCTGCAGGACCAGCAGCTCGTACAGCTCGACCGCGATGCAGGTCCAGAGCACGTCGGCGGCCTCCTCGACGGTGATCTCCGCCCGCAACTGCCCGGACTCGACCAGGTGGCGGGCGAACATCGTCATCCCGGCCAGCCGCTCGGTCAGCAGGGTCTCCCAGGTCTCCCGCAGGGTCTCGTCGTGGTGCCGGCCGTCGCGGATCATGATCTGGACCCGCGCCGACCGCTCCTGCCGGCGGACGAGGCCGTCGACGTACAGCGCAATCTTCCGGCGGACGTCGGGCTCGGCCCGGATCGCCCGGGTTTCCGGGCGCTCGGCCATCGGGACGGGCTCGTCGTCGCCGGCGAGGACGACGTCGAACACCGCCTTGGCCAGCGCGGCCTTGGTGCCGAAGCCCTTGTAGATGCTCTCGGCCGAGACGCCGGCGCGCCGGGCGACCGCGGTGATGGTGGTCGCCTGGAAGCCGTCGCTCTCGAACAGTTCGCGGGCCGCGGCCACCACATCCCGCCGGCGTCGGCGGGCCTGCGCGCGCCGGCCGGACGCGTCGTACTGCCTCTTGACTTCTGCCATCACCGGTCCCATGGTTTTAGATACAGATTGACTGTATCGAATTTTAGGGGAGAGATGAACACCACGGCAGGCGTGTCGGCGAGCGAGCTGGCGGTGCGCTGCATCCGGATCATGGCCGACGGTGACCGGGCCGACTTCGACGCGCTGATCCACCCGGACGCGGTGAACCGGGAGGGCGACGTCGAGCCGCCGGAGTGCCGCGTCGGCGGGCCCGCGGGCTTCTACGCGACCGCGCTGTGGCTGCGGACCGCGTTCGAGGGGCTGGCCTACGAGTTCCACCACGTCGTTGCTGACGGCAACCTGGTGGCCGTCCACTCGACCATGAGCGGCCGGCACGTCGCGCCGTTCGCGGTCTACGACAGCCAGGGGGTGGACACGGTGTTCCCGCCGACCGGGAAGACCTTCGCCATCACCCAGTCGCACTGGCTGCGCCTCCAGGACGGCCGGCTGATCGAGCACTGGGCCAACCGTGACGACCTCGGCCAGGCCAAGCAGCTCGGCTGGGTGCCGCCGACTCCGGCGTACCTGTTCCGGATGGCCAGGGCGAAGTCGCGGGTCAGGCGGGCCGCCTAGATGTGGTTCGAGCGGGCAGCGTAGATGTGATCCAGTCGGCGGCGCACGGGGCCGCCGACTGGCTGACTGCGGGCGTGGACGAGCTAAGTTTCCGGGTCGAGCGCGGGGCGGTGGCCCGGCTGGTGATCGACAAGGTCGAGAAGCGGAACGCGCTGACACGGTCGATGTGGGAGGTGCTGCCCGGGTTGCTGGCGGAGCTGGCCGCGGACGACGCGGTCAAGGTGCTGCTGATGACCGGTGCCCGGCCGAGCTTCTCGGCCGGCGCGGACATCGGGGACCTCGTCTCCGGCGCCGACCCGGCCGACCCGATGGCCGAGCTGCCGGCGTCCAGCCTGCGGCGCAGGCCGAGTTGCGCGAGTTCCCGAAGCCGACGATCGCCGTCGTCCGCGGGCAATGCATCGGCGGCGGTCTGGAGATCGCGGTGAACTGCGACTTCCGGTTCGCGGCGGACGACGCAACGTTCGGGGTGACGCCGGCCCCGATCGGAGTCGTCTACCCGCCGGCCGCGATCAAGGTGCTGCTCGACCTGGTCGGCCCGGCGACGGCGAACTACCTGCTGTTCAGCGGTGAGCTGCTCGCCGCCACCCAGGCCGAGCTCGAAGGCCTGGTGGACCGGGTGGTCGCGCCGGCCGGGCTGGAGGCCGCGGTCGCGGCCTTCGCAGCGACGCTGGTGTCGCGCTCGCAGCTGACGATCCGCTCGGCCAAGGAGTCGGTGAACGCGCTGCTGCGGCACCGACGCGGACGCGCTCGCGTTCCGGTGGTACCAGGAGACGATCGCGACCGGTGAGCTGGCCGACGGGATCGCGGCGTTCGCCGGGAAGCGACCGCCGAGCTTTCCCTCAGGCGCTGATCAGCGTTCCGCGCAGTTCGACCCGGTCGCCGACCACGGCGGAGATGCGCGCCGCCACGGCTTCCGCGCGGGCGTCGTCGTCGACGTCGATCAGGACGATGCCGGACACCTGGTGGTCGGTCGGGACGAACGGGCCGGCGGTGACCATCTGCGCGCCGTCCCGGATCCGGACGATCCGGCCCTCGCTCGGGAGCCGGAGCTCCTCCGCACTGACCAGCTCGCCGGTCGGGGCGAGCTCGGCCTTGACCTCGGGCAACCGGCGGGCGGCGTCCGCCCCGTAGACCATCACGACGTACTTCATTGGGCTCACGGTAGCGGTGCGGACGGACAGAACCCCGCGGACAGCGTCCGCGGGGTTCCGAGGTCGTCCGGCGATCAGTACCAGTGCCGTCGTCCGCCGACGGCGCGGCCGGTGGAGCCGAGCAGGAACAGTACGGCGCCGACGATCAGGATGATGATGCCGAGCGTCCACAGGATCGAGATGTTCAGCACGAGACCCAGGACCAACAGGATCAGTCCGAGGATGAGCATGGAGCCTCCTTCTCAAGGGGCCGCCGGGCGGGGATGGCGACCACACGAATCTGGTGCCCACTCCGGAGAAGCCAAACCTCCAACAAGTGTTTGACTCATGCGGCGGCAACTGACGGCGACTTCTGGTCGACAGTGGGCTTGCGGCTGAGCAGCAGTCCGGCCCTCGAGGCCGACGCCGTTGGTCGCACCCCGTGCCGGACCACCTCGACATTCCTGTCGAAAACCGGGCACTCGGTCCGACGTACCGGGTGAATGGGGGTCACAGCGGCCTCCCCGAGCGTCAGGATGGTGCCTGTGAAGTACGTGCTGCTGATCTACAGCAACCCCGACAGCTGGGCGAGCCTGTCCGCCGAGCAACGCGAGGGCCTGGCCCGGGCCCATGAAGATCTGAGTCGCGAGCTGAGCGAGCAGGGCCACCTGGTCAGTGCGGCCGGACTGGCCGACCCGATCACCAGCCGCACGGTCTCGGTCCGCGACGACACCACCAGGACCACCGACGGACCGTACGCCGAGGCCAAGGAGCACCTGGCCGGGTTCTACCTGGTCGAGTGCGACGACATCGACCAGGCGATCGGCTACGCGGCCCGGATGCCGGACGCGAAGTACGTCGCGGTCGAGGTGCGGCCGGTGATGGACACGTCCGGGCTGGAGATGTGACCGCGCGGCGAGGTGGAGGTGCGAGCAGCGACCTGGAGCTGTTGCTGCGCGAGCAGGCGCCGCAGGTGCTCAGTGCGCTGGTCCGGCACTACGGGCACTTCGACCTGGCCGAGGAAGCGGTCCAGGAGGCGCTGCTCGCGGCCGCCCAGCAGTGGCCGGACGAGGGAGTGCCGGACAACCCGCGCGGTTGGTTGATTCGCGTCGGGTCGCGCCGGCTGACCGACCTGCTCCGCAGCGAGTCCGCTCGGCGCCGGCGCGAGGAGAACGCCGCCCAGCTCGCCGCACCTGAAGAATCCGTTGCGTCAGGTCCCGACTTCGACGACCCCGGCGGCCGGGACGACACGCTGACGCTGCTCTTCCTGTGCTGCCATCCGGCGTTGTCGCCGGCCTCGCAGATCGCGCTCACGCTGCGCGCGGTCGGCGGTCTCACCACCGCCCAGATCGCGGCCGCGTTCCTGGTGCCGGAGGCAACGATGGCGCAGCGGATCAGCCGGGCCAAGCGCAGTATCAAGCAGGCGGGCAGCACGTTCGAGCTGCCGCCCGAGGCCGAGCGGGACGAGCGGATGGGTGCCGTCCTGCACGTCCTCTACCTGATCTTCAACGAGGGCTACACAGCCTCGTCCGGTACGTCGCTGCACAGTGCGGAGCTCACCACCGAGGCGATCCGGCTCGTGCGGGGCGTGCGCCGGCTCTTGCCTGACGACGGCGAAGTGGCCGGGCTGCTGGCGCTCATGCTGCTCACGGACGCCCGACGGCCCGCACGTACCGGTCCCGACGGCGCACTGATCCCGCTGGCCGAGCAGGACCGGTCCAAGTGGAACAAGGACACCATCGTCGAGGGTGAGGCGCTGGTTTCCGATGCGCTGTCCCGGACGCAGCTGGGGCCATACCAGGTCCAGGCCGCGATCGCCGCCGTCCATGACACGGCCGAGCGGGCCGAGGCCACGGACTGGCGTCAGATCGTCGCGTTGTACGACGTACTCGAGCAGATGGTCGACAACCCGATGGTGAAGCTCAACCACGCCGTCGCGGTGGCCATGGCAACCGGTCCGAAGGAGGGCCTCGCCGTACTCGAGCCGCTCGAGTCCGACGACCGGGTGGCCGGTCACCACCGTCTGGAGGCCGTACGAGCCCATCTCCTCGAGATGTCGGGCGACACCGCCGCGGCACGTGAGAGCTATCTGCTGGCGGCCCGCCGGACGACGAGTGCGCCGGAGCGCGACTACCTCCAGTCAAAGGCGGACCGGCTGGCCTGAGTCGCGGTGCGCCCCGGAGGTGTGTCAGGTTTGAGTCGTGGATCTCACCAGAGCGTCCCTCCTCCGCGAGATGCTGACCGGCACCGAGCTCGGCAGCCGGACGACGGAGTTCGCCCACTCGCTTCGCAGGTTCACCACGCGGACCGGCGGCCTGATGCTGTTCGGGCCCCCCGACGACGAGCCGTGGCACCTGACCGCCCACCTGGACGACGAGCTGCACCGGGCCGGGATCGAGGACGTCCGGCCGTCCCTCGTCCGATGGGCGCCGCCACCGGACGCGCCGCCGCACCTGTCGATCGGCCTGGACCGGCTACGGGACGCGGGCCGGGGTGAGTCGCTGCTGGTGGTGGCAGAGGAGGACCCGGCGGACACGCTGCTGGAGCGGATCAGCGACGTACGGCGCCGGGGTACGACGATCTTCAGCATCGGCAACGGTGACAAGGACCTGGCGTCGCTCAGCCACGAGTCGCTGATACCGGAGCTGCTCGTGCCGGACGGGTTCGGCTGGACCACCCGGCGGATCGAGCTCGACCACGACGAACCCCAGTCCGCGGCGAACGACCAGCCCGCGGTGACCGATCTGGAGTCGCGGTCCGCGGAGGGCTTCGAGATGGCGCAGCACCTGGTCAGCCTGGCCGCCGCCGACGAGGAGACGGGGCAGCCGGCCTGGCGCCGCCGGCTGCGCGCCGCCATCGAGCGCCTCAGCGGCGAACCGGGTTAGTCAGTCCAGGTAGAGCGCGGCCAGCCGGGGCAGACGGGCGTGCAGGTCGTCCTCGTCGTCGAAGTCGATCTCCTGTCCGGCCGGCAGGTCCGGCGTGTCCGGCGCCTCGGCGTCGACCGCCTTCCAGTACGCCGCCTCGTCGCCGGTGACGTTCTTGTACGCGTGGCTGCCGACATGCAGCAGCCCCTCGCCGTCGAACCCCTCGAAGCCTTCCGGCCGGTCCTCGTCGACCACATCGGCCAGCGAGTCCGGGTCGGCCAGCGCCGCCTCCCAGACCTCCCGGCCCTGCGCGACCAACCAGCCCCGGAACGAGTCGAACCCGTCCTCCGAGGCCCCCGAGTTGATCAGGTACGCCGCCGCCCACACGTCCCACCGGTACGACTCGACCTGCAACCGCGCGAGCTCGACCCCGAACCCCGCGATCTCCTCGGCCTCCAGCCCACCCAGCAGCTTGGTCAGCGCGTCCGCTACCCCGTCCGGATCCGCGACGGTGTCGTCCACCCCACCACGCGCATCCTCGACCAATCCCCAGAACCCGTCCCTGTCCACCCCCACAGCGTCTCACCAGCCATACCCGACTGTGGAGCGCTGAATCGAGGTGATCTTGAGTTGAATCGTCACCCGAGGCTGGTCGGCCGGACGTCAGGCTCGGGAACAGGCGCGCCGTCGATGCCGGATTGCGCCGGATCGGGACTGACGCTGGTCAAGACCTGCGCCGGTCTGCCTTCCCCTTCGGCCGTCAGGCGGACCGCGGGCTCGCCGGACTCAACACCGTCTTGCGACGACAATGCCGTCGACGTCAGCGCGGCCGGCTCCTCGGGCTGAACCGGCGCTTCGCGAAGACGGGGCGGGGTGGCGGTCCACGCGCGCAGATCCTGAACGATATTGCCGTAGAAGGCATTGATCGCATTCTCGATGGATTCGATGAAAGATCCCCGGCCGCGGCCGCGCTTGGTGCCGAGCGGCATTCCCATGGCGACGCGGAAGGCACGGAGTTCCTTCTTCGGATCCTCGATCAGCACCGTTGGCTGTTCACGAACGACGCGTAGGAGTTCCGCCGTACCCGCGCCGCGCGCATGCATGGCGAATGCCTCGATCCGCGCCGTGTCCGGCGCGTGACGCAGTTGCCGGACAAGCCAGTTGACTCGGGTCGTGGGCCGTCCTTCCCGGGGCGCAGCGATGTCGACATGACAAGTGACCAAGCTTGCCCGGAGGTCTGCCGTCACGACCAACGAGCCGACCGCGTTCGGGATGTTGATCGCACCCTGCATGGTTCCATTCGCGCACATCGACTGCACCAGAGCCTGTGAGCGCAAGGCAGGTTCGGCGAGTTCCTTCCGGCTCAACGCCGGCGTCACGTCGTCGCCGAGTTTGCGACCCAACTGGAGGCTGACGAAACGGAGTAGGGCGTCGAACCTGGCGGCCACCTCCGGTGCGCACTTGTCGCCATTTCGAAGCGTTCCCGAGGCGACAGCTTCCCTGGTCGTCACCCATGACCGACCCATGTCATCGAACTGCAGCGCGCCTGACCGTGGATGTTCGAGGTAGCGGATCAGCTCACCGAGAATCCACGCCTGGTCCTGGTCGGCGACGCCGCGATGTTCCTTCTGCAGCACAGCCTCGGCCAGCACCATCGACCACGACCAGTGATGCAGGGCAACTCGTTTGAGTTTGCGCTTGTCGACCTTGGTCGGATGCAGCCCGGCAACCGCCGGGATCTCGTTCGAGATCGTGATGACGGCGTCGAAGTCCTGTTCACGCGCAATGTCGAGATAGGCCTCGAGTTGTTCGGCGCTCAGCTCGTTGACTCCGGTCTTCACCTCGACGAGAGCCGTCCACTGCTTCTGACCCCGGCGAGCACGGACCAGTCCATCCGGGTAGAGACGGCGCTCACCCAGCTGGAAGGGCACCTCGATATACGTCTCCAGTGGCCCGGCGGGTGCACCCAGTGGCTGGGTCAGTACCCGGCCGAATTCACGGACGGATGACATCACCGCCAGCAGCGCTGATGTTGCCCGCCGCTCTTGCTCGTCGGCTCCGTTGATCCCTGAAGTCGGTATCAGGCGTGCCTGATGCCAGGTTTCCTCTCCCATTTCTTCCCCCACGGGCATTGCCCAGCAGACCCCCCAAAGGCCCGTACTTCTGTGATTGCCCGTTGAAAACGGCACCCTACGCCTCTCGTCACGCAACGTGAAGAGTCGCGCCGGATTTCTCACTTCACCAAACCTCGGCCAGGCGAATGCCGAGGTGACCGACGAGGGGGCGTCCGAGGCGTCCGTTAGGTCGGGCGGTGGTCACGACCGCTGGAATGTGGTGATCAGGACGCCTTCGCCGACGGTCAGGTTGTTGGTGAGGCGCCAGCGGGTCTTGTCGGGGGTTTCGCCGAACAGCTTGCGGCCGGTCCCGAGGATGACCGGGAACGTCATCAGGTGGAGCTCGTCGACGAGGTCGGCGGCGATCAGTTCCTGGGCGAGCCGGATGCTGCCGGGGACCTGGATCTCACCGGCGACCTCGGCCTTCAGCCGGGCGACCTGTTCGCGGACGTCGCCGGCCAGGACGTGGGTGTTGTTCCACGACGGGTCGGTCAGCGTGCTCGAGACGACGTACTTCGGCATCGAGTTGTACTTGTCCGCCAGGTCGCCCTCGTACTGCGGCCACGCGGAGGCGAAGCCCTCGTAGGTCCGGCGGCCGATCAGCAGCGCGTCGGCGCCGAAGGCCTCGTCCTCCTTGAACTTCTCGCCCTCCTCGCCGCGGTCGAACTCGAAGCTCCAGTTCGGGTACTTGAAGTCCTCGCCGCCGGGCGCCTCGACGACGCCGTCCAGCGAGCTGAACGTGGTCACCACGATCGTCCCCATCTCAGAGCTCCTTCCCGAACTGCCGCAGCACCGGGGCCAGGACCGGCGGCTCGACGTTGTGGTTCTCGCCCGGGACGGGCAGCAGCCGCGCCGTCGGCAACAGCTCGGCCACCGCGGCCGGTCCGGTCTTCAGGTACGGCGGGGTGCTGTCGCCGTGCATCACCAGCACCGGCACGTCGACGGCGGCCCAGCGGTCGGCGGGCAGCGGGTTGCCGGACATCGTCGTTCCCATGATGCGGCCGTCGTACGCGATGGTCCCGGCGATCTGCTCGACGCCGGTCCAGATCGGCGTCCCCCGCATCATGTCGACGAACTCGGCCGGCATGTTCGCGGCCGCGGTCATGAACAGCTCCACCGCGTCGCCCGGACGTCCGGCCTCGACACTCGCCTCGAGCCGCTCGACGTAGTCGGCCGGCAGCGGCGGACGGGTGTCGTCGACCACGACCGGCGGCTCGAACAGCGCCAGCGCGGTGATCGGCAGGCCGGCGGCCGCGGCGTCCAGCGCGAGCAGCCCGCCGGAGGACCAGCCGAAGACGACGGCCGGCTGCCCGGCGTCCTCGATCAGCGCGGCGAGGTCCTCGATCTCGCGCTGGATCGCGTACGGCTTGGTGTCGGTGCTCTCGCCCCGGCCGCGCCGGTCGTAGATGGACGTCCGGAACTGGTCGCTCAGCAGCTTCGCGACCTCGGCGTTCGACGGGTTCACGGCCCGGTGCGCGGTGGCGCCGTCGATCATGATCAGCGGTTGCCCGGTCCCGATCGCGTCGAAGGCGATCGTCGTACCGTCGGCGGATGTCACGGTGCTCATCGGAGCCTCCCTGTGGTCGTTCGGAACTAGACCGTACAGTACTCAGAAGAGAACTGGACTGTCTAGTATGATTTTGCGAGAACCGCAGAGGAGGACGTCGTGGACCAACGCCAACGGGTCGCCGGCTGGCAGCCGGAGCCGGCCGTCGTCGAAGGTGAGGGGCGTACGCCGCGCAAACGCCGGGCGATCCTGGCCGCGGCGACCGAGGCCTTCCTGCAGCACGGGTACCTCGGCGCGAGCATGGACGAGGTGGCCGCCAAGGCCGGCGTCTCCAAGCAGACTGTCTACAAGCAGTTCGAGAACAAGGAGCGCCTGTTCGCCGAGATAGTCCTCGGCACCAGCGACCAGTTGCTCGACGGCCTGACGAAGGCGTACGCCGAGACCCTCGACGAGGCCGGTGATGCCCGGGAGGCGCTGCGTGCCCTGGCGCACTACTTCCTCGACAGCCTCACCAATCCCAGCGTGCTGCAGTTGCGGAGACTAGTGATCGCCGAGGCAGATCGCTTCCCCGACGTCTGCGGGGCCTGGTTCACCAGCGGGTTCGAGCGGTCGTTGGAGGCGCTCGGGCAGGCGCTGACCACGCTGACCGAGCGGGGGCTGCTGCGCGAGTTGGCCGACCCGTCGCTGGCGGCGTACCAGTTCGCGGGTCTGGTCATGTACAAGCCGATGAACCGCGCGATGTTCGCCGGCACCGAGGCGCGGCCGCCCGCGGACGAGTTCGAGAAGCTCGCCGACCAGGCGACCGAGGTCTTCCTGGCGGCGTACGGGCTAGGAAGTCCCGCGCGTTGACGTCCGGACCACGAGTTCCGGCGTGAAGGTGACGCGCTGGTGCTCGTGGTCGGGGTTGGACGACTCGTCCAGGAGCAGTTCGGCCGCGGTGCGGCCGAGGAGCTGACGCGGCTGCCGGACAGACGTCAGCGGTACGGCGGCCGCGGCCGCGAACTCGATGTCGTCGTACCCGACGATGGCGAGGTCCTCGGGGACGCGCAGGCCGAGGCTCACGCACTGCTGCAGCAGCCCCAGTGCCAGCAGGTCGTTCGCGCAGAACGCGGCCGTCGGGCGGCGGCTGGCCGGCAGGCCGGCAAGTCGTTGCCCTGCGCCCCTACCTTCGGCGACGGTGAGTGCGCCGGTGGTCAGCTCGATCAGGTTCTCCGGCGGTTTGCCGGCCTTCCGCAGGGCGCGGCGGGCGCCGTCGCGGCGGTCGATGACCTGACCGATCGTGTTCGGTCCGCCGACGTACGCGATCCGGTCGTGGCCGAGCTCGAGCAGGTGCGCGATCGCGAGCTCGCCGCCGAGGATGTCGTTGACCGCGACCGAACAGTGCTCGTTGTCGTCGATCGCGCGGTCGACCACGACGACCGGCGTACCGCGGGCCGACAGTTTGCGCAGGCGGGAGGAGTTCTGGTCGATCGGGGTGATCAGCACGCCCTGCACCCGCTGCTGCTCGAGCAGGTCGAGGTAGTCGGCCTCGCGGTCGGCGTCCTCGTTGCTGTTGCACAGGAAGACGGAGAGGCCGGCCGCGCGCGCCGCGTCCTCGACGCCCTTCGCGACGTCGGTGAAGAACGGGTTGCCGGCGTCGAGCATCAGGTACGCGAGGATGCGGCTGCTGCCCGCGCGGAGCTGGCGGGCCGACTCGTTCCGGACGAAACCGAGCGACGCCATCGCCGCCTCGACCTTCGCGCGCGTCACCGGACTGACCACCTCGGGCCGGTTCAGCACGTTCGACACGGTCCCCAGAGAAACGCCCGCGGCCGCCGCCACGGCCTTCACGCCGGCCGCATGCTGGTTGGCCTTCCGCCGCCGCCCCGGCTCCCGGCCACCGGCCTTCCGGACGGACTCGGCCGGAAACGTCGTGGACGGCGAGCGCCCCGAGCCGGGGCCGGTGGAGGACGAGCGGGACGGCGCCGACGCGGCGGCCGCCGAGCGGCTGGACCTGCCGGTGTCGGCCGTGGAGGACGAGCCGGTGGTTGACGTGGGGTCGGCGGCGTCCGGCGCTTCTGCTGCCATGCTCGACCTCCTTCATCAAGGCCTCGGACGGGCTCGTTTGAAACGTCTTAGACGGGCAGAGCGTACCTGTTTCCCGAGCGTTTCCCGCAGTGCGGCGTCCGGGATCGGCCTCGAACGGCGAGCCAGGTCTTGACGCTTCCAGCCGCCCGCCCTTACGTTCGTGCAATCTTCTTGAAACCTTTCAGCAACTCTGCCGCCCGGAGTTGGAGGTGACCATGGCCGCCGGCACGCCCGTGTTGCGGGTCCGCGCCGTGTCGAAGTCGTTCGGCGCGGTCGCCGCCGTCCGCGAGGTCTCCTTCGACCTGTACGGCGGCGAGGCGCACGCCCTGGTCGGCGAGAACGGGGCCGGGAAGTCCACGATCGTGAAGATGCTGGCCGGGGTGCACCGCCCGGACAGCGGCACCATCGAGCTGAACGGCGTTCCGGCCGAGCTGCACACACCGGCCGACGCGAAAGCCGCCGGGATCGCCGTCATCTATCAGGAGCCGACGCTGTTCCCGGACCTGACGGTGGCCGAGAACATCGCGATGGGCCGTCAGCCTCTGGGTCGTTTCAAGACCATCGACCGGGCCGCGATGGTCCGGCAGGCCGCCCAGCTGTTCACCCGGCTCGGCGTGTCCATCGACCCGAACCGGCCGGCCCGCGGCCTGTCGATCGCGGACCAGCAACTCGTCGAGATCGCCAAGGCGCTGTCCGCGGACGCCCGCGTCGTGGTGATGGACGAGCCGACCGCCGCGCTCACCGGCGTCGAGGTCGAGCGACTGTTCGCGGTCGCCCGGTCACTGCGGGACGACGGGGCCGCGCTGATGTTCATCTCGCACCGGTTCGAGGAGATCACCGCGCTGTGCGAGCGGGTCACGATCATGCGCGACGGCCGGCACGTGTCCACCGAGCTGCTGGCCGGCATCACCGTCGACGAGATGGTCCGCAAGATGGTCGGCCGAGACCTCGGCGCGCTGTTCCCCAAGCAGGACGTCACCCCTGGCGCGGTGGCGCTGAGTGTCCGTGACCTCTCGCGGGACCCGGTGTTCAAGGACGTCTCGTTCGACGTCCGCGCCGGCGAGATCGTCGCGCTGGCGGGTCTCATCGGGTCCGGCCGCTCCGAGGTGGTGCAGTCGATCTTCGGCGTGGACCCCCGCGACAGCGGCACGGTCGAGATCGCCGGCAAGGCGCTCCGGCCGTCCTCGCCCAAGCAGGCCATGGCCGCTGGTGTCGCGCTCGTTCCGGAGGACCGCCGCCAGCAAGGTCTCGTGATGGAGCTGTCGATCGAGCGGAACGTGACACTGCCCCGGTCGCGGTCGCTGTCCCGGCTCGGCTTCCTCACCGGCGGCCGGGAACGCCGTTCGGCGAGGGAGTGGACCGAACGGCTGACGACGAAGTACGGACGGCTTTCCGACGAGGTCGGCACGTTGTCCGGCGGTAACCAGCAGAAGGTCGTGCTGGCGAAGTGGCTGGCCACCAAGCCGACTGTGCTGATCGTCGACGAGCCCACCCGCGGCATCGACGTCGGGACCAAGGCCGAGGTGCACCGGCTGATGTCCAGGCTGGCCGCAGAGGGCGTCGCCGTACTGATGGTGTCGTCGGAGCTGCCCGAGGTGCTCGGGATGGCCGACCGCGTGCTGGTGATGCGCGAGGGACGGCTCGTCGCCGAGCTCGACCGGAGCGAGGCCACCGAGGAGTCGGTGATGTTCGCCGCGACCGGACAGGAGGCCAGCTTGTGACGGCCGTCGACCTGCCCGCGCCGAGGCGTTCCTCGCTGGACGTCGTACTGCGGGCGCGTGAGCTCGGGATCGTTCTCGCGCTGGTCCTGCTGGTCGCGGTGACCACGATCTCGAACCCGCGGTTCGTGTCCGGTCAGAGCATCCGCGACATCCTGCTCGGCACGGCGATCCTGGCCGTTCTGGCGGTCGGCCAGGCCGTGGTGGTGATCACGCGCAACATCGACCTCTCGGTCGGGTCGGTGCTCGGCCTGAGCGCGTTCACGGTCGGCACGCTGCTGCAGAACAACAACCTTCCGGTGCTGCCCGTCCTGCTGGCCGGTGCGGGCGTCGGCGTGGTGTGCGGCGCGGTCAACGGCGTTCTCGTCCGCTACGGCAACGTGCCCGCCTTGGTGGTGACGCTGGGGACCTTGTACGTCTTCCGCGGAATCACCTACTTCTGGGCCGGCGGCAGCCAGATCAACGCGGACGAACTGCCGGCGGCGTTCCTGGACTTCGGCACCGCGACCCTGGTCGGCGTCCCGTACCTGGTGCTGCTGGCCGTTCTGGTCCTCGTGGTCACCGGAGTCGTCCTGCGCAACTACCGGATGGGCCGTGAGTTGTACGCGATGGGCTCGAGCCCGCAGGCGGCGCGACTCGCCGGCATCGCGGTCGGGCGCCGTACGGTCGGTGCCTTCGTCGTGAGCGGCGCGCTCGCCGGGCTGGCGGGCGTGCTGTTCGCCGCGCGGTTCGGCACGATCGACGCTGCGGCGGGCACCGGTTACGAGCTGAACGTGGTGGCCGCGGTGGTCGTCGGCGGGGTCGCGGTCTTCGGTGGCAGCGGGACCGTCTGGGGCGCCGCGCTCGGAGCGTTGCTGCTGACCACGATCGGGAGTGCGCTCGCCGTGCTGGAGATCAACCAGTTCTGGCAGCAGGCGATCGTCGGCGGGCTGATCCTGCTCGCCATCGGCGCCGACCGGCTGGTCGCCGTCCGGGTCGCGGCCGGCCTGAAGAAGCGAGGCTCCCATGTCAGCTGAGCTCACGGTCACCCGCACCGCCCGGCTGGCCAACTGGAACGTCGCGATCATCGCGATCACGGTGCTCGTGCTGATCGTGGCCGCGGCCACCGTCGACAGTTTCGGTACGTCGCGGAACTTCGGTTTCCTGGTCCTCGACCTGCTGCCGATCGCCCTGGTCGCGCTGCCGATGACGCTGGTGATCGTGACCGGCGAGATCGACCTCTCGGTGGCGAGCTCGCTCGGCCTGTCCAGCGCGGTGATGGGCTACCTGTGGAACGCGAACCAGCCGATCGAGACGATCATCCCGCTCTGTCTGCTGCTCGGGGCCGTGCTCGGAGCGGTCAACGGCTTCTTCGTCACCTTCCTCGGCCTGCCGTCGCTCGCGGTCACCATCGGCACGCTCGCGCTCTACCGCGGGCTCGCGTTCGTCGTCCTCGGCGACAGCGCGGTCGCCGACTTCCCGGCGCTCTACACCGACTGGGTCACCGGCACCATCGGTGGTACGCCGATCCCGAACGTGCTGATCGTCATCGTCGTCCTGGCCGTCGTGTTCGGCGTGGTCCTGCACGCGACGCCGGTCGGCCGGGCGGTGTTCGCGGTCGGCGCGAGTGAGCAGGCCGCCCGATTCGCCGGCCTCCGGCCGGGCCGGCTCAAGTTCTGGCTGTACGTCGCCAGCGGGCTCGTCGCGGGTCTCGCCGGCGTGCTGTGGACGCTGCGGTACTCCAGCGCCCGGGCCGACAACGGCGCCGGACTCGAGCTGGCCGTGGTCGCCGCGGTCCTGCTCGGCGGCGTCTCGATCTTCGGCGGCAGGGGCGCACTGCCCGGTGTCATCGCCGGTGTCGTGCTGCTCGGTGCGCTGCAGAACGCATTGCGCCTGTCCGACGTGTCGAACGAGGCGCTCAACGTCGTCACCGGCGTACTCCTGATCGTCTCCGTCCTCGCTCCCAACCTTGCCCGCTCCGTGCTGCAACGGCGCCGCACCTGAAAGGTCGAATCATGTCTTCTCGCAAACCCCAGCTGGTGGCGGCGCTGGCCGTCGCCGCCCTCGCCCTGACCGCGTGCGGCGGCGGTACGACGAAGTCCGACACCGCGGCCGGGAACACCCCCGAGACGGTGTCCGCCGGGACCAAGGCCGATCCGAACGCCCCGCTCAAGGAGGGCCTGAAGATCGCCTACCTGCCGAAGCAGCTGAACAACCCGTACACCGACGTGGAGGTCGGCGGTGGCAAGGTCGCGGTCGAGGAGATCAAGGGCGAGTACAAACTGGTCGGCCCGAACGACGCCAGCGCGTCCTCGCAGGTCAGCTACATCAACACGCTGATCCAGCAGCAGCAGGACGTGATCGTGGTCGCGGCGAACGACCCGAACGCGGTCTGCCCGTCGCTGAACCAGGCCCGCAAGGCCGGGATCAAGGTGGTCACCTTCGACTCCGACGCCGCCAAGACCTGCCGGGACGCGTTCATCAACCAGGCCAGCACCCAGGGCATCGGCGAGAGTTTGGTGAAGATGGCCAGCGAGCTGGCCGGCGGGGCCGGGGAGATCGCGATCCTGTCCGCGACGCCGAACGCGACCAACCAGAACTCCTGGATCAAGGTCATGCAGACCGAGCTGGCCAAGCCGGAGAACAGCAAGCTCAAACTGGTGAAGATCGCCTACGGCAACGACGACGACCAGAAGTCGTTCACCGAGGCGCAGGGCCTGCTGCAGTCGTACCCGAACCTCAAGGTGATCGTCTCGCCGACCACCGTCGGGATCGCCGCCGCCTCACGGTACGTCAGCGCGTCCAGCTACAAGGGCAAGGTCGCGATCACCGGTCTCGGCCTGCCGAACCAGATGCGCCAGTACGTCAAGGACGGCACGGTGAAGAAGTTCGCCCTGTGGAACCCGGCCGACATCGGTTACCTGGCGGCGTACGCCGGGGCCGCGATGAGCTCGGGCCAGATCACCGGCGCGGAGGGCGAGAAGTTCAAGGCCGGGAAGCTCGGCGAGTACACCATCGGCGCCGACGGCGAGATCGTGCTCGGCCCGCCGACCGAGTTCACCGCGGCCAACATCGACCAGTTCGACTTCTGAGGGCCGCCCAGTGAATCGCTACTGCTTCTGTCTCCAGGTGAAACCCGACCGCTTGGAGGAGTACGTCGAGCGGCACCGGCACGTCTGGCCGGAGATGCTGGCCGCGTTGCGCGAGACCGGCTGGCACAACTACTCGCTCTTCCTCCGCGACGACGGCCTGCTGATCGGGTACGTCGAGGCCGAGGACCTGGAGGCGGCGCAGAAGGCGATGGCGGCCACCGAGGTGAACGCGCGCTGGCAGGCCGAGATGACCGAATTCTTCACCCGCCAAGAAGACGGCACAGAAGACGGGCGGCCACCGGACGAGTCGTTCCTGCTGCTGCCCGAGATCTTCCATCTACCAGAGGACTGAGAACCATGACGACCGACGCTGTGAAGACCGCCCTGAGCCGCCAGGAGATCGAGCTGCCCTCGTGGGCGTTCGGCAACTCGGGGACGCGGTTCAAGGTGTTCAGCCAGCCGGGTGTGCCGCGCTCGCCGGAGGAGAAGATCGCCGACGCCGCCGAGGTGCACAAGTACACCGGCGTCGCGCCGAGCGTCGCGCTGCACATCCCCTGGGACAAGGTGGACGACTACGCGGCGCTGGCGGCGTACGCGAAGGAGCAGGGCGTCCGGCTCGGGGCGATCAACAGCAACGTCTTCCAGGACGACGACTACAAGCTGGGCAGCGTCACCAACCCCGACCCGAAGGTCCGGCGGAAGGCGACCGACCACCTGCTGGAGTGCGTCGACATCATGGACACGACCGGGTCCCGGGACCTCAAGCTGTGGTTCTCCGACGGCACCAACTACCCCGGCCAGGACGACATCCAGGACCGCCAGGACCGGCTGGCCGCCGCGCTGAGGGAGGTGTACGACCGGCTCGGGGACGACCAGCGGATGCTGCTGGAGTACAAGCTCTTCGAGCCTGCCTTCTACACCACCGACGTGCCGGACTGGGGTACGTCGTACGCGCACTGCCTGGAACTGGGGCCGAAGGCAACGGTCTGCATCGACACCGGGCACCACGCGCCGGGGACGAACATCGAGTTCATCGTCGCCTTCCTGCTGCGGGCGAAGAAGCTGGGTGCGTTCGACTTCAACAGCCGGTTCTACGCCGACGACGACCTGATGGTCGGTGCCGCCGACCCGTTCCAGCTGTTCCGGATCATGAACGAGATCGTCCGCGGCGACGCGCTCGACCCGGATCGCGGGATCGCCTTCATGCTCGACCAGTGCCACAACATCGAGGTGAAGATCCCGGCCATCATCCGGTCGGTGATGAACGTCCAGGAGGCCACCGCGAAGGCGCTGCTGGTCGACCGGGACGCGCTCCGCGCGGCCCAGGCGTCGGGGGACGTGCTGGGCGCGAACGCCGCGCTGATGGACGCGTACAACACCGACGTCCGCCCGTTGCTCGCCGAGCTGCGCGAGTCCCAGGGCCTGGACCCCGACCCGGTGGCCGCCTACCGGCGCAGCGGGTACTACGAGCAGATCGTCAAGGACCGAGCCGACGGCCGGCAGGCCGGATGGGGAGCATGACCGTGAGCAGCACACCGGCCGAACTCGTTGCGCGTAGCAACAGACTGGGTGCCGACCCGCGCAACACCAACTACGCCGGCGGGAACACCTCGGCGAAGGGCACGACGACCGACCCGGTGACCCAGCAGCCGGTCGACCTGGTCTGGGTGAAGGGCTCCGGCGGCGACCTCGGCACGCTGACGGAGTCGGGTCTCGCCGTACTGCGGCTGGACCGGCTGAACTCGCTGGTCGACGTGTACCCAGGCGTCGACCGCGAGGACGAGATGGTCGCCGCGTTCGACTACTGCCTGTACGGCAAGGGCGGTGCGGCGCCGTCGATCGACACCGCGATGCACGGGCTGGTCGACGCCCCTCATGTCGACCATCTGCACCCGGACTCCGGGATCGCGCTGGCGACCGCGGCCGACGGCGAGAAGCTCACGGCCGAGTGTTTCGGCGACCGGGTGGTCTGGGTGCCGTGGCGGCGACCCGGGTTCCAGCTCGGGCTGGACATCGCGCAGGTGCAACGGGAGAACCCACAGGCGATCGGCTGCATCCTCGGGGGGCACGGCATCACCGCGTGGGGCAGCACCTCGGAGGAGTGCGAGGCGAACTCCCTCGACATCATCCGGACGGCGGAACGCTTCCTGACCGAACGCGGCAAGCCGGAACCCTTCGGCCCGGTTGTTCCAGGCTTCGAACCGCTCGACCAGGCCGCACGTCACCACCGCGCCGCCGCTCTGGCTCCGGTCATCCGCGGCCTCGCATCGACCGACAAGCCTCAGGTCGGTCACTTCAACGACTCCGACGTCGTGCTCGAGTTCACCGCCCGCGAGAAGCTGGCCGAGCTGGCGGCTCTCGGTACCTCGTGTCCCGATCACTTCCTGCGGACGAAAGTGCGTCCGTTGGTCCTCGACCTTCCGCCGACGGCCCCGCTCGACGAGGCCGTGACCCGGCTGCGGGAGCTGCATCTGCGGTACCGCGAGGACTACGCGGCGTACTACGACCGGCACGCGCAGCCGGACAGCCCGCCGATGCGTGGCGCGGACCCGGCGATCGTGCTCGTTCCCGGGGTCGGCATGTTCAGCTTCGGCAAGGACAAGCAGACCGCGCGAGTGGCCGGCGAGTTCTACGTGAACGCGATCAACGTGATGCGTGGCGCCGAGGCGGTGTCGACGTACGCGCCGATCGACGAGAGCGAGAAGTTCCGGATCGAGTACTGGGCGCTGGAGGAGGCGAAGCTGCAGCGGATGCCCAAGCCGAAGCCGCTCGCCACCCGGGTCGCCTTCGTCACCGGTGGCGGCTCGGGGATCGGCAAGGCGATCGCGCAGCGGCTGGCCGCCGAGGGCGCATGCGTCGTGGTGGCCGATCTCGATCTGGCCGCCGCCGAGGCCGTCGCCAAGGAGATCGGCTCGTCCGACGTCGCCGTGGCAGTGGGTGCCGACGTGTCCGACGCGGCCGCGGTCGAGGCGGCGTTGCGCGAGGCGGTTCTCGCGTTCGGTGGTGTCGATCTGATTGTCAACAATGCCGGCCTGTCGATCTCCAAGTCGTTGCTGGAGACCACGGACAAGGACTGGGACCTGCAGCACAACGTGATGGCGAAGGGCTCGTTCCTGGTCTCGCGGGCGGCCGCGAAGGTACTGATCGACCAGGCCATCGGCGGCGACATCGTCTACATCTCCAGCAAGAACTCCGTCTTCGCCGGGCCCAACAACGTCGCGTACGGCTCGGCCAAGGCCGACCAGGCCCACCAGGTCCGGCTGCTGGCCGCGGAGCTCGGCGAGCACGGCATCCGCGTCAACGGGGTGAACCCGGACGGCGTCGTCCGCGGGTCCGGCATCTTCGCCGGCGGCTGGGGTGCGCAGCGTGCCGCGGTGTACGGCGTACCGGAGTCCGAGCTGGGGGCGTACTACGCACAGCGCACGCTGCTGAAGAAGGAGGTGCTGCCGGAGCATGTCGCGGCGGCCGTCTTCGCCCTGACCGGCGGGGAGCTCACGCACACGACCGGTCTGCACGTTCCCGTCGATGCCGGCGTCGCCGCCGCGTTCCTGCGTTAGGAGGGGTTGACGATGTGGAGCACCGACCCGAGCCGTTCCGTCGACGGGAACGGCCTGCTGCCCTGGGCCGAGTCGCGGAAGACCCGGATCGGCCTGGTCGCCGGCGGTCTCGGGGCGTACTGGCCGCAGTTCCCCGATCTGCTGCCGCAGCTGCAGGCCTCTGCGCGGAGGGTGTCCGACCGGTTCTCGGCCCTGGACTGCGAGGTGATCGACGTCGGCTTCATCTCCGACGCGCAGGAGGGTGCCGCGGCGGCCGAGAAGCTGCGGCTCGCGGACTGCGACCTGATCGTCGGCTTCCTGACGACCTACATGACCGCGTCGATGCTGGTGCCGGTCGCCCAGCGCAGCGGTGCGCCGGTGCTGCTGCTCAACCTGCAGCCGACCGGGTCGATGGACCACGCGACCTTCGACACCGGCGCCTGGCTCGCGTACTGCGGCGCCTGCCCGCTGCCCGAGATGGCCAACGCCTTCGAGCGCTGCGGGATCGACTTCCGCTCCGTCTCCGGCCACCTCGAGGACGAACGCGCGTGGGCCCGGATCGACCGGTGGATCCGGGCGGCCGGCGTCCGGGCGGCGTTCCGGCACGGGCGGCACGGGCTGCTCGGGCACCTCTACCCCGGGATGATGGACGTCATCACCGACCCGACGCTGGTGTCCGCCCAGCTCGGCGGGCACGTGGAGATCCTCGAGATCGACGATCTGCGGGTCCGGGTGGAGAAGGTCACCGAGGCGGAGACCGAGCAGCGGATGAAGGTCGCCCGGGAGATCTTCACCCTGGACGACTCCGTGGTCGAGGACGACTTCCGCTGGGGCGCCACCGTCTCGGTGGCGCTGGACCGCCTGGTCGAGGACTTCGCCCTGGACACGCTCGCGTACTACCACCGCGGGCTGGACGGCGAGACGCACGAGCGGGTCGCGGCCGGCATGATCCTCGGCGCCTCGTTGCTCACGGCACGGGGTGTCCCGGCGGCCGGCGAGTACGAACTGCGGACGTCGCTGGCGATGCTGGTGATGGACAAGCTCGGCGCGGGCGGGTCGTTCACCGAGCTCCAGGCCCTGAACTTCCATGACAACGTGGTCGAGATGGGCCACGACGGGCCGGCGCACCTCGCGATCAGCTCGGACAAGCCGCTGCTGCGCGGGCTCGGGGTCTACCACGGCAAGCGCGGCTGGGGTGTGTCCGTCGAGTTCGACGTGAAGCACGGACCGGTGACCGCGTGCGGCCTCGGGCAGCGGCGGGACGGTTCGTTCAACCTGATCGCGTCCGAGGGCACCGTCGTACCCGGGCCGTTGCTGCAGATCGGGAACACCACGTCCCGGGTCGACTTCGGGTGTGACCCGGGTGAGTGGACCGACGCGTGGTCCGGGTCCGGCGTCGCGCACCACTGGGCGCTCGGCACCGGTCACCGCGCCAAGGACCTGGAGGCGGTCGCGGACCTCCTCCACCTCGACCTGACTGTCGTGAATCCATGAGACGTGTCGCGGCGGTGGATCTGGGCGCGTCCAGCGGGCGGGTGATGCTGGGCGAGGTCGGCGACGGGGTGTTGAACCTGTCCGAGCTCCACCGCTTCTGGAACGGTCCGGTCCAGCTCCGGGACACCCTTCACTGGGACATCCTGCACCTCTACCGTTCCCTGCTCGAAGGCTTGCGGTCGGCCGGCACGGTCCACGCCCTCGGCATCGACTCCTGGGCCGTCGACTACGGCCTCCTCGACGGTTCCGGCCGACTGCTCGGCAACCCGGTCCACTACCGCGACACCCGCACGGACGGTGTGATGGAGAAGCTGCTGGAACGGGTGCCGGCCGCCGAGCTGTACGCCATCACCGGTCTCCAGCAGTTGCCGTTCAACACCATCTATCAGTTGGCTGCCGAGCATCTGCTCGACCAGGCGCGGACATTGCTGATGATCCCGGATCTGCTGGGTTACTGGCTGACCGGGGAGATCGGTGCCGAGCGGACGAACGCCTCGACCACGCAGTTGTACGACGTGCGCGCGGGCGACTGGAGCCCGGTGCTCGCCGAGCGGGTCGGCGTACGCCTCGAACTGCTGCCGCGACTGCGGGAGCCGGGTGACGTCGTGGGGACCCTGCTGCCCGCCGTGGCCGAGGAGACCGGTCTGCCCACGGCGACCCCGGTGATCGCGGTGGGTTCGCATGACACCGCCTCGTCGGTGGTCGCCGTACCGGCTGCCGACGAACGCTTCGCCTACATCTCGTCCGGCACCTGGTCGTTGGTCGGGTTGGAACTGGATGCGCCCGTGCTGAGCGCCGAGGCGCGGGAGGCGAACTTCACCAACGAAGGCGGGGTCGACGGCCGGATCCGGTTCCTGCGGAACGTGATGGGCCTGTGGATCCTGCAGGAGTGCCAGCGGGCGTGGGCTGCCGACGATCTGCCCCGGCTGCTGCGGGACGCCGCCGACGCACCGCCGTTCGCCGTACTGATCGATCCCGACGCTCCCGAGTTCCTTGCCCCTGGCAACATGCCGCGCCGGATCGACGAGCACTGCCGCGCGACCGGGCAGGAGCCGCCGCGGTCGCGAGGCGCCACGGTCCGCTGTGTCCTGGAGAGTCTCGCGCTGGCCTACCGCCGGACGTTGCGGCTGGCGCAGACGATCGCGGACCGGCCGGTCGACGTACTGCACGTCATCGGCGGCGGGTCGCAGAACGAGCTCCTTTGTCAGTTGACCGCCGACGCCTGTGGACTGCCCGTGCTGGCCGGGCCGGTCGAGGCGTCCGCGCTGGGCAACGTTCTCGTCCAGGCGCGTGCGCTGGGCGAACCACTGCCGGACCTGGACGCCATGCGCGCCCTGGTTCGTACCACCCATCAACTGCGGCGCTACGAGCCGCAGGGAAAACCGGCCGACTGGGACGCCGCCGAGTCCCGGATGTTCGGAATCAGGTGATCCGTATGACCGTCCTCCCCCACGAACTTCGTCCGATCACTCGCCGGGTGCCACCGCGCGAGATCAGTCACGACGACCTGCAGCTGCTCCGGCTGCTCGCCACCGGCCTGCCGGTGGACTCCGTGGCCCGCCGGCTCGACCTGTCCGAGCGGACCGTCCGCCGCCGTACCCGGATGGTGTGCGACCGCCTCGGCTTCGGCACCGCCATCGAAGCCATCGTCTGGGCCGCCCGCCGCGGCCTCGTCTGACTCCTCTGTCGCCTGGTGCTCCCGCCCCTTCCTCGCGGAAGGGGCGGGACATCGTTGTCAGCGAAGTTGCCTCAAGCAATCGTCGGGGCGGGTGACCGGCGCGGGACGAGCGAACGTTAGCGGCACGTGCGACGGGGTACCGGGGGATCCGAACATCGAGCCGAGGAGGAACGATGGACGGAATGACCGTCCTGTGGATCGTCGTCGCGCTGGCGGCCCTCGTCATCCTGGTGGCACTGATCGCCGGGGCGTCGCGGAAGTCGTCCCAGCGCCGGGCCGAACGGGACCGGCAGGAGGCGTACGAGCAGGAGCAGCAGGCCAGGACATCGGCCGCGCACGCCGAGAAGCAGCAGGCCGCGGCCGATGAGGTCGAGGCCAGGGCACGCAAGGCACAGGCCGTCGCGGACGAGAAGGCTGCCGAGGCACGCCGGCTCGCGGCCGGTGCGGCCGAGCGGGAGCAGGCCGCGACGGAGGCCCGGACCGAGGCCGGCGAGCACCGGACCCGCGCGCAGGAGTTGCACCCGGACCAGCCGAGCCCGCAGGCCGCCACCTGGGGCAAGGACCGCGACGGCACAGACCGCGATGCCATGGACCGTACGGCGAACCGCGACGGTGACACCTGGATCCGTGACGACACGGCGGACGGGGATCGTGCCGGGACGGCGCGGGACGGTGCCGACGAGCGGGATCGTGACCGGGGCAACTGGGACCGGTCAGGTACGTGGGGCCGGGACGGTCAGCCGGGTGACGACCACTGGGCCGGCGGGTTGCACCCCGACGACCCGCGTCGCCAGCAGTGGCCGGAGACGCCCAAGTCAGGGCAGCCGGAGGAACACCCGAAGCACACGAGGCACTGAGCCTCCAGGAACAACCGCAGAAACTGATCCCGCCGGGAGCGCAACGGGGCTGGTCACGGCACCTGTCCGGAAGCAGGTGCCTCAAGCTCCTCCGGCGGGATCAGTGCGTTCAGGGAAGACCGTCGCGTTCAGATCAGGTACCGGAACTCCGGGGAGTTCGGGTTGATCCGCTCGATCTCCAGCGGTGCGGTGTCCATCCGGGTGAGCAACCCGTCGAGGTCGTCGGACCGGCTGATCTCGATGCCGACCAGCGCTACCCCGGTCTCGCGGTTGTTCCGCTTCACGTACTCGAACAGCGTGATGTCGTCGTCCGGCCCGAGCGCCTCGTCCAGGAACGTCCGCAGCGCACCGGGTTCCTGCGGGAACGTCACCAGGAAGTAGTGCTTCAACCCCTCGTGCACCAGCGAACGCTCGAGGATCTCGCCGTACCGGCTGACGTCGTTGTTCCCGCCGGACAGCAGGCAGACCACCGTCTCGCCCGGGCGAACGTCGAGACCGTTGCCCAAGGCACTGGTCGACAGCGCACCGGCCGGCTCGGCGATCAGGCCGTCGGTCTGGTACAGCTCGAGCATCTCGCTGCACACCAGGCCTTCCGGCACCGACATCAGCTCGACCCCGGCCTTCGCGACCAATGGCAACGTCACGTCGCCGACCCGCCGGACCGCGGCGCCGTCCACGAAGCTGTCCAGGTGTGGCAGCGTCACCGGCTCGCCGGCTTCCACCGCGGCCGCCATGCTCGCCGCTCCGGCCGGCTCCACCCCGACGATCCGCACACCGGGGTACCGCTCGGTCAGCCAGGTCGCGACCCCTGCGACGAGCCCGCCGCCACCGACCGGAACCACGAGTACGTCGGGCGCGCGGTCGAGCTGGTCGACCAGCTCAACCGCCACCGTCCCTTGTCCGGCGACGGTTCTCGGGTCGTCGAACGCGGGTACCATGCTGGCCCCGGTCGCCTCGCCCTCGGCCAGCGCCGCGGCGGCCGCGTCGTCGTACGTGTCGCCGGTGACGATCACCTGGATCTGCTTGCCGCCGAGGGCCGCGATCCGGTCGCGCTTCTGTCGCGGCGTCGTCCGCGGGACGAAGACCTTGCCGTGCACGCCGAGGATGTGACACGAGTACGCGAGGCCCTGGCCGTGGTTGCCGGCGCTGGCACAGACCACGCCCGCGGATTTGTGGTCGTCGCCGAGTTGGGCGATCAGGTTGTAGGCGCCGCGAAGCTTGTAGGAGCGACCGATCTGCAGGTCCTCCCGCTTCAGCCAGACCTGGGCGCCGGTGCGCTCGGACAGCCGGAGATTGCGCTGCAACGGTGTACGCACAGCGACACCGTCGAGCCGCTTGACGGCCTCGTCGACAGCTGCCGCGTCAACGGCTCGCCGGTCCGTGCCGGGAGTCGATCGAGCGACTGAACTACTGCCCTGCATGAGCTTCCTTCCCGTGCATTTGCACGATCTTCGCCGATTCGCTCGCTGCACAAGACAATTCGCGTCCACACTACGGACGGGCGGCTACCTTTGCGCAACAGACCCTTGATCCATGCGTGAAACGGCCCTTCACTGGGCAGTCTAGTTTTCATACGCTCACTCGGTGTAACGGCCAGGGTGCTGGACGGGATCAGCCGAGTAAAGCCGGTCACAGTGGACTGGAGGGCACGAATGGAACTGATTCCGTTCAGTCTGTGGGGAGACGCCCTGTGGTGTGGTCAGGAGGTCGTGCGGGAAGCCCCGCACGAGCAGGCGATCCGAAGCCTGTTCCCGGACCCCATCCCAGCGCGAGGAGCAGACCTGGACACCGACGCGGACCTGGTCCCGGAACCGCACAACCGCTTCGATCCCCGATCCATCGCCGTACGCGTGCAGGGGAAGGTTGTCGGCTACCTGCCGAGGGACGATGCGCACCGGTACCACCCGGTGTTGTCAGAACTGGTGGCGCACGGCCTGCAACCGCAGGTGCCGTGCCACTTGTGGGTGAGCGAGTGGGAGCCGGCCGACTGGGACGGCAAGGGCGACCAGGGGACGGAGTTTCACGCGAGTGTCGCGGTCGCCCTCGGGCAGCCGCACATGCTCGTCCCGGTGAACTTGCCGCCACCCGGCAGCTATCACCTGTTGCCCCCCGGCAGCGGCATCGTCGTCCCCGGCAGCGAGGTGCATCCCGACGTACTGGCGCCGTTCTTCCGGGCCGAGGGCGAGTGCTGGGCCTACGCCACCATGCATGCGGTCGAGGAGGAGGACGGCATCCAGGACCGGCACCGGATCGTGGTCGAGGTCCGGCTCGACGACGAACCGGTCGGACGGCTGAGCCCGCGGCTCAGCGCCGAATTCCTGCCGGCCATCCACTACCTGTCCGACATGCGCGCCGAGACCGCCGCCCGCGTCGCCGTCCGCGGCGACCGCAGTGCATCGGAGGTGATCCTCTACGCGGCGCGGAGTCACGACCTGCCGGCCACCTGGCCGGACGGCCTGACCCGTTCCCCAGTCGCATCTCCGCAATGGCACTACTGGGCAACGAAAGAAGCCAACTAGGCGGCTGCGCAGTACTCACCACGCCCGGCAATGGCGGGTACTGCGGAGCTACTTGAACCCACTCCTCTGCTCAGGGCGAAGGCAGTCGGGGTGGTCTCGCTGAACCGGAGCAGTCGCTCGCGCACGGTCGAGCGCGGGCGACTGCATTCTTCGAATCGACTTGCCGGTGTGCGCGCAGGTCGGCTTCACCGGATGGACGACGTCGAACTAACCGGCCGTTCACCGGCGTGGAGATCGGTTGGCGACTCGCCCGGTCGTCCTGGGAACACGGCTACGCCACTGAAGCCGCCCGGGCCGCCATGACCTTCGGCTTCGAGACCTGCGACCTGGCCGAGATCCTCGCGATCACTGCGGCCGCCAATCACCGATCGCACGCAGTCATGCGCCGGCTGGGCGTGACCCACGACCCAACCGGCGCCTTCGACGACACCACCGCCCCGGAAGGCCCGATCCGCCACGTCGTCTACCGGATCACCCGCTGACCAGACGTCGTCGTACCGGACCTCCGCTTCTCGGGCGAGGAGGGCGGTCAGTCGGCGCGGCAGGAGATCACGAGGAAGAAGGGGTAGCGGGCTGACGGGGCTTTGGGGGAGGT
>NZ_SMKR01000067.1 GCF_004348725.1 Kribbella turkmenica | reverse complement strand
GCTGGGGTGGGGCTACTTGCGGCAGATGTAGTAGGTGTTGAAAGGGTCGGGGTCTAGGTGGGTGGTACGGACATTGGTGAATCCGGCTTCGGTGAGTAGTTGGTGGGCCTTCTGTTCGCCCCAGACTGTGCCGAGGGCGTCGCCGTCGAGGGAGAGGGAGACGGTCATGCAGTGCATGGTGGAGACGCTGTAGAGGAAGGTGGCGAAGGGGTGGTCAAGGTTGTCCTCGAGGTTGCTGGAGGCCTGGATGTCGACCATCAGGAAAACGCCGCCGGGGCGGAGGGAGTCGGCGATGCCGGCGAGGACCTGGGACGGGTGGGCCTGGTCGTGGATCGCGTCGAAGGCGGTGACCAGGTCGAACCGCTGGTGCTCTCCCAGCGAGGCGGCGTCGCGGACGGCGAACTCCGCGTTCCGCAATCGCAGCGTGGCCGCTTCGGCCTGGCCGGCGGCGATGCCTTCGGCGGAGAAGTCGTAGCCGACGCACCGGCTCCGGGGATAGGCGGCGGCGATCAGGTTGATCGCGTGTCCGCTGCCGCAGCCGATGTCTGCGACCTCGATGCCCTCCTCCAACCGAGCCGGCAGCCCGGGGACCAGCGGCAGGATCTCATCGATCAGAGCGGCGTCGAAGAGGGCGCCGCTGTCTTCGGCCATCAGGCGGTGGAACTCGCCGAACTCCGAGTACGGGACTCCCCCGCCGCCCCGGAAGCACTCCGCCAACGACGACTCGACGCCGGCGAGCAGTGCGATGAACTGCATCGTTCCCGCGATGTTCTCCGGACCGGCGGCGCGGGTCAGGGAGGCGGCGTGCTCGCGCGGTAACCAGTACGTGCGGTCGCCGGCGTCGTACTCGACGATTCGGGCGACGGTCATGGCGCCGAGCCACTCGCGGACGTAGCGCTCCTGGAGGCCGGCAGCGCCGGCGATCTCGTGGCTGGTGGCGGGTGGCAGGTCGGCGAGGGTGTCGTACAGCCCGACCTGGTGGCCGATGCTCGTCAGCAACGCGAGTGTGCTGTGGTTCAGTACTTCGACCATCTGCTGGCCGAAGGCCTCGGCGCGGGTCGTGTCCAGCACTGTCTCGCTCATGGTGAGCTCCTCTCAACGCGAGCAGCGTCGCACCGCCGTCAGGCGCCGAGCATCGGTGAACTCGCCTATTCGCTCACCCGGGCGAGGTAGGCGGCGGCCTCGGTGCGGTTCCGGACGCCGAGCTTGGACAGGATGCTCGCGACGTGGTGCTCGACGGTACGGCGGCTGATGTAGAGCCGAGCCGCGATCTCGGGATTGGGCAGGCCTTCCGCGAGTACGGCGAGCACGTCACGTTCGCGCTTGGTCAGCAGACCGAGACCACGCGGGCCGACGCGGACCGCGGTCGCGCCGGCGGAGTGCAGCCAGGCGGCAGCGGCATCAGCATCGGCAGCGGCGCCCAGGTCCTCGAACACCGCGAGAGCGATCCGGGCCTCGGCGACCGCGGGTACTGGATCATCGGCGCACATCGCGTGCGCCAGCATCATCCGGGTTCGCGCGGCCTCGAGAGGCATCTCCAACAAGCCGAACCACGTCAGCGCCGCCGACAACCGGGCGACGGCCTCGCGACACTGCCCCTGCGCCGATAGCGCCCGCCCGCACAGCCGCGCCTCGCGGGCCGCGATCAGCCCGCTGTCGGTCGTCGTACCGAGGGCAGACAGCCGCTCCGCCTCGGCGACAGCACCGGCGACGTCACCCGCGGCCAGGCACGCAGACCCGAGCACTTCACGAAGACGTGCCTCCTCCAGCGGTGTGGTGTCGTCTAGTTGCCGGCGTACCAGAGACACGGCCATCGCCACTTCGCCCGCGGCCAGGTAGGCAGATGCGAGGACAGGCCGTACGACGGTGCGGTCCTCGAAACCGATCAGCAGCCGACGCGCCTCGTCAACCCGCCCCTGCCCGAGCCGGAGGTCCGCGAGGAAGGCAGCCGCCTCCGCCTGGACCGAAGGCGCCGCATTCCGCGCCAGCTCGGCTGCGGCGACCAGTTCGCCCTCGGCTCGTGGCCAGTCACCCGTCGCGGTGAGGACAGCGCCGTACGACGCTCGGCACGAGGCATGCAGGTACGGGCAGCCGTAGCGCTCGATGAAGTCGTCGAGTGAGCGCGTCCACTGCACGACCCGCAGGAAGTCGGCACCACGGACGCATGACCGCATCAGCAGACAGCTGGTCAACACGACGGTGTCGGGCCGCGCGCCCTCACCACCGAGGGCGCCGGCCAGAGCCTCGTCCAGCAGGGCGGTGCCCTTGATGACCTGGCCTAAATCCATCAGGGCCGAGCCCCACATGCTCAGTGCACACAGCTCGAGGTCCCGGTCCCCCACTTCGGCCCCGACGTCGGACGCCGCTTCGCACCAAGCGGCCGCCCTGGCCGCCTCGTCCGCGGCGCCGGCACGCGCCAACGACGCCCAGGCGGACACAACCGGGTCTCCGACCGACGCGGCCACCCGGTCCGCCCTGGCGGCCCACCCCTGCGCGGCAGCATGGTCGCCGAAGTTGGCGTCGCACAAGAAGCTGAGGCCAAGTGCGGCGAACACGGCCTCCACGGGGTCGGTGCGGCGGTACAGCGCGTAGGCGCGTTCCCAACACGAGAACGCCGACCGGGTGTCGCCGAGCCACCAGTGGGCATTGCCCAGCCCGGCGAGGCCCGCAGCAGTGTCCTTCACACCGTCGGACCCGAACGCCGCACGTGCCGCCCGCCAGTCCCCGTCGCCGAGCGCCTTCTCCCCGGCCGCGAGGAGACCGTCGATCTCCTCCACAGCTCGACGGTAGACGCGCTGCGGCCCCCGGGGAAAGTGGGAAGTTCCCGGGGGCCGTGGCGCTTTCAGCTAGCGAACCGACCGCAGTCGGCTGCCGGTCAGCTGCAGCCGGAGGTGCTGCCGCAGCCCTCGCAGACGTAGCAGGAGCCGCTCGGGCGCATCTTGGTGCCGCAGGTGAAGCACAGTGGGGCGTCGACCGACGTGCCGGTGATGAGCTCGAACATCTCGGCGGTGGTGCGGACCTCGGGGGTGTCGACCGGCTTCGCGGCCGCCGCCTCGGCCACGGCCGGCTTCTCCGGCGCGGGCTCGACGGACTTCAGCGACTCGGCCTCGGAGACCTCGACCGGGGCCGGCTCGTAGGAGCCGGTGTCGAGCTGCCGGGACCGCTCCTCCGCGGAGTAGATGCCCAGCGCGGCCCGCTCGTCGAACGGCAGGTAGTCCAGGGCCAGCCGGCGGAAGATGTAGTCCATGATCGACTGCGCCATCCGGACGTCCGGATCGTCGGTCAGACCGGCCGGCTCGAACTTCAGGTTCGTGAACTTCTGGACGTAGGTCTCCAGCGGTACGCCGTGCTGCAGCGCGACCGAGATCGCGATCGAGAAGGCGTCCATCACCCCGGCCAGGGTCGAACCCTGCTTGCCCATCTTCAGGAAGACCTCGCCCAGACCGTCGTCCGGGTAGGAGCCGGCGGTCATGTACCCCTCGGCGCCGCCGACCGAGAACGACGTGGTCCGCGACGGCCGCGACTTCGGCAGGCGCTTGCGGGTCGGCCGGTACTCGATCACCTTCTCGACGATCTTCTCGGCGACGGCCGGCTCGACCGACTGCGCGGCAGCCTTCTTCGCGGACTTCCCGTCGGCCAGCGGCTGGCCGACCTTGCAGTTGTCGCGGTAGACCGCAAGCGCCTTCAGACCGAGCTTCCAGCCCTGGAAGTAGACGTCGGCGATCTCCTCGACCGTCGCGGTCTCCGGCAGGTTCACCGTCTTCGAGATCGCGCCGGACAGGAACGGCTGCGCGGCCGCCATCATCCGCACGTGCCCCATCGGCTTGATTGCCCGCTCGCCCATCGCGGTGTCGAAGATCTCGTAGTGCTCCGGCTTCAGGCCGGGTGCGTCGACCACGTGACCGTGCTCGGCGATGTACTCGACGATCGCCTCGATCGTCTCCTCGGTGTAGTTGTACTGCCGCAGCGCCCGCGGCACCGTCTGGTTGACGATCTGCATCGAGCCGCCGCCGACCAGCTTCTTGAACTTGACCAGCGAGAAGTCCGGCTCGATGCCGGTGGTGTCGCAGTCCATCATGAAGCCGATGGTGCCGGTCGGCGCGAGCACCGAGGCCTGCGCGTTGCGCCAGCCGTTCTTCGCACCGATCTTCAGTACCGCGTCCCACGCCGCGGTGGCGTGCTTCTGGACGTCCTTGTCGATCTCGTGCATGGTGCGGATCGCGTCGTTGGCCGCCGCGTGCTTGCGCATCACCCGGGTGTGCGCGTCCTTGTTCCGCTCGAAGCCGTCGTACGGGCCGACGACGCCGGCCAGCTCGGCGGAGCGCTTGTACGACGTACCGGTCATCAGCGAGGTGATAGCGCCCGCCAGTGCGCGACCACCGTCGGAGTCGTATGCGTGTCCCGTTGCCATAAGCAACGCACCGAGGTTCGCGTAGCCGATGCCCAGCTGCCGGTACGCGCGGGTGGTGTCGCCGATCGCCTCGGTCGGGAAGTCGGCGAAGCAGATCGAGATGTCCATCGCGGTGATGATCAGCTCGACCGCCTTGACGAACTTCTCGGAGTCGAACAGGTCGTCGTCGCGGAGGAACTTCATCAGGTTCAGCGACGCCAGGTTGCAGGACGAGTTGTCCAGGTGCATGTACTCCGAGCACGGGTTGGACGCCGTGATCCGGCCCGTCTCCGGGGTCGTGTGCCAGTCGTTGATGGTGTCGTCGTACTGCAGCCCCGGGTCGGCGCAGGCCCACGCGGCCTGGGAGATCTTGTCGAACAGCTCCCGCGCGTCGACGGTCTCGATCACCGAGTTGTCCAGCCGCGCCCGCAGCCCGAACTCGCCCTTGTCCTCGACCGCGCGCATGAACTCGTCGGTGACCCGGACGGAGTTGTTCGCGTTCTGGTACTGCACCGAGGTGATGTCACGGCCGCCGAGGTCCATGTCGAAGCCCGCGTCGCGCAGGACGCGGATTTTCTCCTCCTCGCGCATCTTGGTCTCGACGAACTCCTCGATGTCCGGGTGGTCGACGTCGAGCACGACCATCTTGGCCGCCCGCCGGGTGGCACCGCCGGACTTGATCGTGCCGGCGGACGCGTCCGCGCCGCGCATGAACGAGACCGGGCCGGAGGCCGTGCCGCCGGAGGACTGCAGCAGTTCCTTGGACGAGCGGATCCGGGACAGGTTCAGGCCGGCGCCGGAGCCGCCCTTGAAGATCAGGCCCTCTTCCTTGTACCAGTTCAGGATCGAGTCCATCGAGTCGTCCACGGCGAGGATGAAGCAGGCCGACACCTGCTGCGGCGAGGACGTGCCGACGTTGAACCAGACCGGCGAGTTGAAGCTGAAGTACTGGTGCAGCAGCATCCAGGTGATCTCGTGCTCGAACACCTCCGCGTCGGCCGGGGTGGCGAAGTAGCCGTGCTCCTCACCGGCCTTGCGGTAGGTCTTGACCACCCGGTCGAGCAGCTGCCTGAGGCTCCACTCGCGGTTGTCGTGCCCGACCGCGCCGCGGAAGTACTTCGTCGTCACGATGGTGGACGCGTTCACGCTCCAGTAGTCGGGGAACTCGACCCCGCGCTGCTCGAAGACGGTCTCACCGGTCTTCCAGTTCTGCTGGACGACGTCGCGGCGCTCCCACGTCACCTCGTCGTACGGGTGTACTCCCTCGGTCGTGAAGATGCGCTCGATGGTGAGTCCCGTGGGCGCGTTCTTCCGCCCGCGGAACCCGGCCGCCGACCTCTTGGTCGACCCCGAGTGGCCGGTCACCGTCTCTGTCATGGTTGCTCCTCGCCCTGTGTCTGTACTGCCGCGGTCTGTCGGGACCGCCCCGTTGAGTACTGCGTAACGCCAGGTGTTGCAGGTTCCCCGATTTACGTCTGCTGGGTCGGCCTCAGCGGGCGCGGCTCGGTGCCTTCCGGCTCCTTCTCCGCCCGCAGCAGCGCGATCTCCGTCTCGAAGTCGTCCGCGGACTCGAACTGGCGGTAGACGCTCGCGAACCGCAGGTAGGCGACCTCGTCGAGCTCCCGCAGCGGCCCGAGGATCGCGAGTCCGACCTCGTGCGCGGGCACCTCCGGCGAGCCGCTCGCCTTGAGCGCGTCCTCGACCCGCTGGCCCAGCCGGGCCAGTGCGTCGACGTCCACCGGCCGGCCCTTGCAGGCCTTGCCGACTCCGTTGATGACCTTCTCCCGGCTGAACGGCTCGGTCGCGCCGGAGCGCTTCACCACCGTGAGCTGCATCTGCTCCACCGTGGTGAACCGCTTCTCGCAGACCGGGCACTGCCGGCGGCGGCGGATCGCTCCGCCGTCCTCGGCCACCCGGCTGTCCACGACCCGGGAGTCGGCGTGCCGGCAATACGGACAGTGCACGACGAATCACTCCTCCCGTGAGGCCGCCAGGAGGGCGACCTGTGGACCAGCTTGGGGACAACTTGTGTGTAACTGACCACTACCTGTGGAAAATTACACCCGTGTAACCACTACATCTAGGGATCCTAGATCGCTGCTCCGACAGTTTGCAAGAACGCCAAGTTGTCGGGCGCGTCCCGGACTCCTCACTGTGTTCCAACATCCGCGCGGCCCCGTGTAGTCCCGCGTGGCGCCATCGGAACGGGCTTGCGGAGGAGCAAACTACGGCGGCCCGGACGGTCAGGAGCCAGGCAGGCAGAAGTCGAAATCGCAGCCGCGATCCGCTCCCAGAACGTGGTCGCGGAACAACTTGCGGTAGCCGGTCACCGGCGGGGTCCCGGGCGCCGGCAGATCCGCCCGGCGCCGGTCCAGCTCCTCCGGCGGGACCAGCAGGTCCAGCCGGGCTTCGGATACGGAGAGCCGGATCCGGTCGCCGTTCCGGACGAGGGCCAAGGGGCCGCCGAGGGCCGCCTCCGGCGTCACGTGGAGCACGATCGTGCCGTACGCCGTACCACTCATGCGGGCGTCGGAGATGCGGACCATGTCGCGGACGCCGGCCCGCGCCAGCTTCGCCGGGATCGGCAGATAGCCCGCCTCGGGCATGCCGGCGCCCAGCGGTCCGGCGTTCTGCAGCACGAGTACGTCGTCCGGCCGCACGTCGAGCTCCGGATCGTCGACCCGGGCCGCGAGGTCCTCCAACGAGGTGAAGACGACTGCACGACCCGTGGTCTCGAACAGAGCGGGATCAGCTGCGGATCGCTTGATCAGCGCGCCGGACGGAGCCAGGGAGCCCCGCAGCCATACCAGTCCGCCCTTCTCGCGACTCGGTTCGCTGAGTGGTCGCACGACTTCCCGGTCCACCCAGCTAGGCCCCGCACCGAGCCGCTCGCCCAGCGTCTCGCCCGTCACTGTGAGGGCGGACAAGTCCAGGAGGTCCCTCAACTCGTGTAGTACGGCGGGTAGCCCGCCGGACGCATGGAGATCCTCCATGTAGTTCGCACCTGTCGGTTTGAGCTCCACCAGCACCGGTGTGGTCTCACTCAATTCGTTCAGCTCGTCCGGATCGACCGGCAACCCCAGCCGGCCGGCCATGGCAGTCAGGTGGATCAGTGCATTGGTCGACCCGCCAATGGCCAGAAGCACGCGCAGGGCGTTGCGGACCGACGCAGCGGTGACGATCTGGTCAGGGGTGCGCTCCGCGAGGGCGATCGACACGGCAGCCGCACCGGTTGCCTCACCGATGCGCAAGCGGTCCGCATGTACAGCAGGCGCGGCGGCGCTGTCGGGCAACGCCATGCCGAGAGCCTCCACGATGCAGGCCATCGTGGAGGCCGTACCCATCACCGCGCAGGTGCCCGCAGTGGTGGCCAGGTTGCGCTCCACCTGGCCGATCTCGGTCTCGGAAACCTCTCCGGCGCGATAGCGCGCCCAGAACCACCTGCAGTCGGTGCACGCGCCGAGCCGCTCGCCCTGATACCGGCCGGTCGACATCGGACCGGTGACGAGCTGGATCGCCGGGCGGCCGGCCGAGAACGCGCCCATCAGCTGGGCGGGCACGGTCTTGTCGCAACCGCCGACGAGGACGACGGCGTCCATCGGCTGGGCCCGGACGAGCTCCTCGACGTCCATCGCCATCAGGTTGCGGTAAACCATCGCGGTCGGCTCGAGGAAGCTCTCCCCCAGCGAGATGGTCGGGAACTCCATCGGCAGCCCGCCGGCCGCGACGATGCCGCGGGCCACCGACCGCACCAGCTCGGGTTGTTGCCGGTGACAAGGATTGAAGTCGCTGGTGGACGTGGCGATGCCGACCACGGGCCGGTCGAGCGACTCCGGTGACCGGCCGCTCGCGTGCAGGAACGCCCGCCGCAGGAAGCGGGAGAAGTCCCGGTCGCCGTAGCTGACCAGCCCGCGATAGATCCCGCTCATGACACACCCGGCGTCCGGCGGAGGTGCTCTTCGAGCAACCGCAGCATGCTCGCCGGCGGTACCGCGGCCGGCGGCCGCACCGCGTCGTACGCGATCAGGCCGCGAAGCACCAGGCTGCGTTTCCGCAGCCCGAGCGCGATCGCCGCCTGGAACTCGAAGTTGACCAGTGGAAGGTAGTCGCGCCAGACGTCGTGAGCCGCCTCGAACCCACCCTCCCTGAAGGCACCGACGCACGCCAGCAGACCTTCCGGAACGGAGAAGCCGGTCATCGCACCGGCCGCGCCAACGGCCAGTTCATCGAGCAGGCAAGTCCCGCCGAGGCCACCGAAGATCGGTACGTCGAGCCCGGCCGCCAGCTCGGCGACCGCCGGCGGGCTCGGCGAGGACTCGGACTTCACCGCGACAACAGCAGGCACCGTGCGTACGGCGGCCACCAGGTCGGCGGTGGCGATCCGGACGCCGCTGATCACCGGGTAGTCCTGGACGACCAGCGGACATTCGGTGCGGTCGGCAACGGCGTTCAGGTGCTTGCTCAGAGCATCAGGATCGACGGAGTTCACCTGCACCATGAGCCCGGCGAGCCGCGAGCCGACCACGGGCAGGACGTTCGCGGCCTCAGCGCAGACTTCCTCCAGTGCGAGTGTGCTGACGCCGACCACCAGGGGCAGCTCCCCCGAGCCGACCACCGTCTCGACGACAGTACGGCGCTCCGCCGGGGTGAGCCGGGCCGCTTCGCCGAACACCCCGAGCACGGTCAGCCCGGTCGCGCCGATCGATTCGTAGTGCCTGACCTGCCGGGACAGCGACTCGGCGTCGATCGCCGAACCGTCCGCCGTGAGCGGTGTCGCCAGCACACCCCACACCCCGGGATCCAACGTCATGGAGCTCCTTTCGTCGTCACCGCGGTAGCCACCGTGTACGCCTCCAGGCTCTCGGTGCCACCCTCTCTGCCGTACCCGGACAGCTTCACCCCGCCGAACGGCGAGGCCGCCGACGCCAGGGCCACCTCGTTGACACCGATCATGCCCGCTTCCAGCCCGGCGACCGCCACGTCGGCGCGTTGCAGGTCGGCGGTGAAGACGTACGCCGCCAAGCCGTACGGCACGGCGTTCGCCTGCGCGATGCCGTCCTCGAGTCCGTCGAACGGCAGGATCGGCATGATCGGCCCGAACGGCTCGTCCCGGAGGACCGCGGCGTCGGCCGGGAGGTCGGTCAGCACGGTCGGCGGATAGAAGAACCCGGGGCCGTCGGGCTTCACTCCCCCGCAGTGAACCTTCGCCCGGCTGCTGTGGACCAACTCAGCGACCGCCTCCCGCCGGCGGGCGTTCGCCAGCGGGCCGATCTCCAGCCCGTCGACGCGCTCGATCACCGCGGCGACGAAGTCGTCCACCATCGACCGCTGCACGAAGATCCGGCTCGGCGAGATGCAGACCTGGCCGGCGTTGCGGAACTTCGCCCGGACCACCGCGTCCGCGGTCCGGCCGAGCTGCTCGTCGGACAGGTCGTCGAACACCAGCACAGGCGCGTGACCGCCGAGCTCGAGCGTCAACGGCTGCAGCCGCTCCGCCGACAACCGCACCAGCGTCTGCCCGACCGGAACCGAGCCGGTCAGCGTGACCTTCGCGATCGCGCCGGAGCCGATGAGCCGCTCACTGACCCGCGGCGGGTCCCCCGTGACCAGGTTGACCACGCCGTCGGGCACACCTGCGTCCGCCAACGCCCGGACGAGCCCGGCCGCGGTCCGCGGCGCCTCGATCGCCGGGCAGACGATGATGCTGCAGCCGTACGCGACCGCCGGCGCGAGCTTGCGGGCGGGCAGTGACGCCGGGAAGTTCCAGGCGGTGAAGGCGGCGACCGGTCCGATCGGCCGCCGCTCGACCCAGGCCCGGTGGCCCGGTCCCGTGGGCAGCAACCGCCCGTAGGACCGGACCGCCTCACCGGCGAACCAGCTCAAGTACTCCGCCGACTGCCTGACCTCCGCCTCGGCCTCGGCGACCGGTTTGCCTTGCTCTTCGGTCAGCACGGCGGCGATGGCCGACGACCGCTCGATCAGGAGCCGGCCGGCCCGGTCGAGGACCTCGGCTCTGTCGGCGGGCGGCGTACGACGCCAGACCTCGAAACCGGCCGCGGCCGCGGCGAGGGCGTCGTCCAGGTCGGCGTCCGAGGCGTTCGGGACCTGGGCGACGAGCTGCTCGGTCGCCGGGTCGAGTACGTCGATCGTCCGGCCGTCCGAGGCCTCCCGCCAGGCGCCGCCGATGAACATCAGGCCACCTTGGTCAGAACGACGAGACTCAGCGACGGGAGCGGCAGGTCGAGCTCCAGACCCGCGACTCCGTCGACGGTGAGCTCGGCGTCGTCCGCGAAGCGCTCGAGCCCTTGCCGGGCGGTGATGGCGGCCAGCTGTTCCGGGGTCGGGTCCTGTGGTGCGCCCAGGTCCTGCCAGACGGTGTGGCTGTTGCTGTGGCTGCGGTCGATCCGGAAGTGCTCCACGGTCCAGTCACCGGAGTCGAGTCCGTTGACCGCCAGCTCGACCCGGGTCGTGTCCGGGTCCTCGGCGTACTGGTCGTCCGTGTGGCGCCAGATCAGGATCGCCACGCTACCGTCGGCGGAACTGCGGCTCGCGATCACGTCCACCTCCTCGGGCAATCCGTTGCCCAGGGCACTGATGTCGGAGATGTCCGTGGATTGGTCGGACGTGGCGGCCACCCGGCGGTCGCGGAGGTGGGCGAAGGCCCGGTAGGCGTTCATGAGCGGCTTCTCGATGCCGGACGCGGTGACGAAGCTGCGGGTGCCCTCGAAGTAGCGCTCGCCCTCCATCGAGAAGCTCCAGGTCGTTGCCTCGTGCACCTTCGCGGTGTGCTGCTCGTTGAGGTCCAGCACCTTCTTCATCAGCTTGGCCTGGAAGACCGGGTAGTACTCGTTGTTGCGGTACGCGAAGTTCGCGTTGTCGTAGATCCCCCAGTGCGCGGGGACGGACGCGTCGCACTCGTCGACGATCACCGGCGCGCCCGTGTACTGCGGGAACCGCTCGATGACGGCGAGCGCACGGTCGATCTCGCGGAGCATCTTCGGCGTGGACGGCGACTGCCGCTCCGGCGCCGGCGCACCGATCGGGCCGTACGTGCGCCAGGGCGTGAAGTGCGATCCCTTGGTGTGGAAGGAGACGAAGTCGACCGGCAGGTCCCGATCGGAGCAGGCCTGCAGGAAGCCGTGCAGGAAGACCGCGCCCTGGTCACCTCCGGTCACCGCCGGGCCGCCGACGTGAGCGGCTGGGTAGACGTCGCGGATCGCCTTGACCGTCACGTCGTACAGGTCGTGGAACTGCTCCGGCGTACCGCGCCAGTAGGAGATGTCCGGCTCGTTCCACAGCTCCCACAGCCAGTGCTGGACCTCGTCGGCTCCATAGCGCTCGAGTGCGTGCTCGACGAGCGCGCCGACCAGACCGGCCCACTTGCCGTAGTCCTTGGGCGGATACGACCACCAGCCGGCCTCGTACGCGCTGTACTGACTAGGGCTGTTCTCGAAGGGGAACTCGGTCTTCGCCTCGTCCGGGACCAGGGCCAGCGGGGTGAAGGCGAGCTCGACGAGCGGATGGTGGCCGGCACCGACGATCGCGTCGTACGTCAGGTCGGCGATGATGAAGTCGTAGTACGGCTTGCCGTCCGCGTCCTCGTGGTAGACGTTGCCGCTCCCCCAGTGCGGCAGGCCGAGGCCCGTGCCGCTGTTGAAGATGTTGTGCGGCCGGACGTGGTACGGCGTCTCCGCGAAGCCACCGATGGTCCGCAGGGTGCGGCGGCCCTGGGGCGTGTAGGTCCAGTTGATCTCGTCGTATCCGAGGCTGGCCCACGGCCGCTCGAGACCGCCGGCATCGGCCGACGCGTCGACGGTGACGTGAGCGCAGCGCAGCGCAGTGGCGTCGGGGTCCGAGGGAGCGTACGGGAGGCGCTGGACGTCGCTGGGAGAGGCGTTCTGGGTCATGTCAGCCTTTCAGTCCGGTGTTGCTGATGCCGGCGATGATGAATCGCTGGGCGAACAGGAAGACGAGCAGTGGTGGGGTGATCGCGAGGGCGGCCGACGCCATCACGACGCCGTAGTCGACGTCGCCGTACGCCGACCGGAAGGTGACGAGCGCGAGCGGGAGGGTCTGCATACTCGGCGAACTGGTGGAGATCAACGGCCAGAGGAAGTCGTTCCAGGAGCCGAGGAACACGAGGATGCCGAGCGTGGTCAGCGCCGGCCGGATCAGCGGTACGACGACGTACCGGTAGATCTGCCACGCGTTCGCCCCGTCGGACCTGGCGGCGTCGATCAGGTCGGGCGGGAGGTTCACGATGAACTGCCTGACCAGGACGACTCCCAGCAGGGACACGATGTGCGGCAGGGCCAGCGCGCCGTACGTGTTGAGCAGGCCGAGCTCGCGGAACTGCTGGAAGAGCGGGACCAGGACCACCTCGCCCGGGATCAGCATGGTCGCCAGCAGCAGCCCGAGGACGGCGGCGTTGCCGCGGAACGGGAGCTTGGCCAGGGCGTAGCCGGCCATCGAGCAGACCAGCAGCGCGAGCACCGTGGAGACCACCGCGACGACCGTGCTGTTGAAGAAGGCGATGAAGATGTTGACGGCCCGGCCGCCCGGGTCGACGAGCATCTCCCAGTTCGCCAGCGTCGGGTCGCTCGGCAGCAGCCGGCTGCCCGGCGTGGTGGAGCCTTCGAAGGACGACGACAGCGTCCAGAGCAGCGGCAGCCCCCAGAGGATCGCGAACACCAGGGCCGCGGCGGTCGCGAGCCGGCGAGCGCGGCGGCGGTGCGCAAGTGCTGTCATGACTTCACGCTCCGTCGGCTGACGACCTGGTGGACGATCGTGACCACGAGGATGATGAGGGCGAGCAGCCAGCCGATCGCGGCGGCGTACCCGGTCCGGAAGTCGCGGAACCCGGTCTCGTAGAGCATCTGCAGTACGACGCGGGTGCTACCGCTCGGACCGCCCTGGGTCAGCAGGTAGACCTGCTCGAACACCTTGAACGAGTCGATCAGCCGCAGCAGCACCACGAGTCCGAGGACCGGCGCGATCCCGGGCAGAGTGACGTACCGGAACTGCTGCCACCTGCTCGCACCGTCGATCCGCGCAGCCTCGTAGAGCTGCTTCGGGATGTCCTGCAGGGCGGCGAGCAGGATGAGCAGTGGGAAGCCGACACGCCACCAGAGCGTCAGCAGTACGACGGCGCCCATCGCCTGACCGGGCTCGGTCAGCCATTGCTGGGCGGGCAGACCGACGGCTTCCAGAACGCTGTTCAGTGAGCCGTCGACCGGGTCCAGGACGAGCGTCCAGATCAGGGCGACCGCCGCGCCGGGCAGGAGGTATGGACCGACGAAGGCCGCGCGGAGCAGGTTGCGGCCGGACAGATCCCGGTTGAGAACGAGCGCGAGGATCAGGCCGGCGGCCACCAGGACCGGGACGTTCAGGACGACGAACAGCACCGTGTGACCGAGCGCCGCACGGAAGTCGCCGTCGCCGAACAGATCGGCGTAGTTCGCCAGGCCGACGAAGCCGCCGGTGCCTTCGGCCACGTTGACGTCGGTCAGGCTCAGGTAGAACCCGCGGACGACCGGGACCGCCCAGAGGAAGAGGAACAGCACCCCGAACGGCGCGAGGAAGACCGCCGCCTGCCAGGAGCGCGGCCGGGGCGGCTCGTTCGCCTGGTTGGCTGCCCGCGCCCTTCCACCGGCCAGTGGAATGCGGCTGCTGAGGACACTCATTTCGGCTCCCGCATGCTCTCGGTCGCGCGGGCCGCGGCCCGGCGAAGCTCGGCCGCCACGTCCGCGCCCTGGTAGACGACGTCGTCGAGCGCGTCGTTCAGGTACTGGAACGCCTGGTTCCAGCGATACGCGTACGGTGCGAACCGGGCGTGTTTGGCCTCGTCGATGAACAGCGCCATCTTGCGCACCACCGGATCGTTGCTCCGGGCAATCGCCGCGGCGGCGGCCCGGCTGGCCGGCGCCTGCGCACCGGCCCAGTCGACGCTGCCTTCGCGGACCAGCCAGGCGATGAACTTCTGCGCCTCGGCCTGGATCCACGCGTCGTTCTTGCGCTGCTTCGGGATGCAGTAGATGTGCGAGGTCGCGACTACCGAGCGCGGCCCGCCGAAGAACTGCGGCAGCGGGGCGACGTCGAGCTGGGTGCCTTGCTGCGCGTTGGTCTTCAGCAGCTGGGACAGCACCCAGGGGAAGGTGAAGACCATGCCCACCTTCTGGTTGCGGAACAGCGCGCCGAGCTGAGGTCCGGCGAGCTGGGCCGGCTCGACGTGGTAGCGGTGGACGAGGTCGCGTTCGAACTGGCCGGCCTGGATCCCCGGCGGTTCGGCGAACAGGGCGCGGCTGCCCGCGTCGATCAGGTCGCCGCCGGCCTGCCAGTTGAGGGTGAGCCAGGGGTTGAACGTGCCGGTCTCGCGGATGAAGCCCCACGGACCGGACTTCTTCAGCGCCTGGGCGGCCGCGACGAACTCGGCACCCGTGGTCGGCGGGCGGTCCGGGTCCAGGCCGGCCTTCTCGAACAGGGCCCGGTTGTACCCGAGGGCCGCGGGTCCGGTGCTCATCGTCACGCCGTACTGGCGGCCGTCGATGGTGGCGAGCTGCCAGGTGCCGTCGACGAAGTCGTCCTGGCTGAACCCGAGGTCGTTGAAGTCGATCGTGTGCAGGAACCGGCGCAACGGCGGGATCTCGTAGCTGTGCAGCGCCAGGATCGCCGGTGGTGCACCGGCCAGTGAGGCGGTGAGGATCTTCGTCAGGTAGTCACCGCCGTACGCCGGTGCGGTGAACCGGACGACGACGTCGTCCTGTGAGCTGTTGTATCGATCAACAATCGTCTGCATCAACGCGCCGTCGGGACCGGTGTAGAAGGTGGTGAACTCCAGCACCCGGCCACCCCCGCGGGTGGTGTCGTCGAACGGCGAGGAACAGCCGGCCAGCGCGGCCGCGCTACCGGCGCCGAGGGCGAGGATGCTGCGTCGGGTCAGCGTTCTGGGCGGGTGAGTCGATGGGGTGTTCGGTGGCCTCTGGTGAGTGGGCAGCACGGAGTCTCCCTCTGACGCGGGCTGGTCGAGTGGAGGGTGATGGGAGGGCCGGGCGGCTTTGGCCGGCGGGGGCGAGCGGCAGGCCGGGATTGCCGGCGGTGAGGGCTCGCCGTGTGGGGGTCTACCGGTTAGCCTGAGGTCGGCGTTGCCAAAAGTCAATGGTTAACAATCGACAATTTACACCGATGGAGGACGGCCGTGGGCGGACCGCTGGAGCAGCTCGCGCGGCAGACGGATCGCAGTCCGGCGCTGTGGGCGACCGTCGTACCGGCGATCCGGCAGATGATCGTGAGCGGTGCGCTGGCCCCGGGCCAGCACCTCCCCGAGGGCGAGCTGGCGACGGCGCTCGACATGAGTCGCGGGCCGGTCCGCGAGGCGCTGATCGAGCTCGAGCGGGAGGGTCTGGTCGTCCTGCGCCGGCATCGCGGCGCGCAGGTGATCGCGCTGACCGACGAGGACGTCGAGGAGATCTACACGCTGCGGCTGAGCCTGGAGCAGTTGGCGGTCAAGCGGGCACTCCCCCGGCTGACCGCCGAGCAGTTGTCGACGATGGACGACGTACTGGAGCAGATGCGGGCGCTCGGGCCGGACTACGCACCACAGACCGCGCTGGACCTGGACTTCGCGTTCCACGATGTGCTGTACCAGGCCGCCGGGCACGCTCGGCTCGACCGCGCCTGGCAGCAGATCCGCAGCCAGGTCGCGATGTTCCTGTACTCGCGGCACGTCGCCCGGCCGGACTTCCACGAGATCGCGTACGCCGAGCACAAGGCGATCCGGGACATCATCGCGGGCGGGGACGCGACGGCGGCCGCGGACGCGATCGACAACCACCTCACCGGCGCGTACCACCGCCTCATCGCCGCCCGGCACGACAGCTGAGCCGGGCCCCGGTCGACGAGGCCCGGCTCGGCAGGCTCAGCGTGCGCCGAGTGCGGTGGCTTCAGCCACGATCTGCCCGCGGCGCTCCGGAGTGAGGCCGCGAGCGCCAGGGGTCCGCGCGTAGGTCGCGAGTACGGCGTACTGCTTCTGGCCGAGCAGGGTCGTGAGCGTCGAGACGGTCGACGGCGTCGCTCCCGAGGTCAGGATCAGGTTCGCCAGCCCGGTCGGAGTGGCGACGACGTCGAAGGTGCTCTGCACGGTCGAGCCGGCCACGGTCGCCGTCAGCACGTGCTTTCCGGCCGTGAGCGTGGTGGTGTCGACGATCGTACCGTTGACGATCGCCGCACCGTCGAGCGTGATCGCGACCGGCTCCGGCGAGTTGTTGCCGACAGCCACGCGAAGCACCTGGGCCCGGTCGATCCGCTCCCCCGGGCCCGGGCTGAGGATTGTCGCGGCCGGCTTGACCCGCTGCGCGAAGGCGGCGTTCCAGCCCGCCAGCTCGGCCGGGCGGTTCGTGATGATGCCGTCGACACCGGCCTTCTCCAGCGCCTTCCAGCGGTTCGCGTCGTCCACGGTCCACACGTTCACCGCGACCCCGGCCGCGTGCAGCTCGGCGACGATGCCCGGCCGGGTCCGGAACGCTGCGTCGGACGGGTTGTACGCCGACAGCTCGAGGTCCTTGGCGATCGCGACCGGGTCCGGGTCGAGCGTCGACCGCAGCAGGCCGAGCGGCAGTTCCGGCGCGAGCTCACGCATCCACCGCAGGTGCTGCGGCTCGAAGCTCTGAACGAACACCCGGCTGCTCATGCCGCGACTGTGGATCTCCTCGACGATCCGGGCGACCGACTCGCGGGTGTGCGCACCCTTGACCTCGAGCAGCAGGTTGCCGCCCCGCGTCCTGAGTCCGTCGAGCTGCTGGGCGAGCGTCGGCACCCGTTGACCGGCGTACGCCGGCGCGAACCACGACCCCGCGTCCAGCCCGGCCACCTGCGCCGCCGTCAGCGACCGGACCGGGCCGGTTCCGTCGGTCGTCCGGTCCACGGTGGTGTCGTGCAGGATCACCGGTACGCCGTCCTTCGTCGGCTGGACGTCGTTCTCGATCCACTCGGCCCGGGCCCGGCGGGCGACCTCGTCGGACGCGGCCGTGTTCTCCGGCGCGGCCGAGGAGGCGCCGCGGTGCGCCCAGACGCGCAACGGCGCACCCGGCTTGCGGATGAACGACTCCTTCTCCAGCGGCGTGACCTTCAGGTCGTCGAACGAGACGGTCGCGCCGTTGACGAGCAGTCCCTGCACGCCCGTCGTACTGCGGTCGACCATCGTCGTGCGCAGTGACTCGCGGCCGTCGACGTACCAGGTGGCCCGGGTGCCGCGGACCTCGACCGCGACGGCGACCTCCTTGCCGACTCCGACCTGCACGGGCGCGGCGGCGGTGTCGGTGACGTTCCAGGTGTTGGCGGGCGTGCGCTGGGCGAACTCGAGTCCGTTGGTGGCGGTGGAGCCGTTCCGCAGGGTCGCGATCGACCACGGGACCGCGCCGTTCGGGGCCAGGTCGAGGCCGAACGCGACCCAGCGGCCGGCGTCGAGTGCCGACTCGAACCGCAGGTGGCTCTCGATCCGGAAGTCGGTCAGCGGACTGCCGAAGGTGATCCGGCTCTGCTGGCCGGAGCTGGTGGACGTGCCGATCAGCCGGCCGCCCTGGACTTGCCAGGTCCCGTCCACGGCGGACCAGCCGGCCGGCAACGTCGTGCCGTCGAAGGTCTCGTCGACGACCGGGCGCGGCGCGGCCGCCGGGTCGGCGACTGCGATTGGCGGCGGTGCGGTCAGGAAGGCGGTAATGGTGGCTCCGGTGGCAAGAGCGGCCAGTACTGCACGGGGGCGGCGTGACATGAGCATCATGGCCACCGACCGTAGGAAAGCGACACCAACAGCACCAGAGCAGGTGATGAATTGACTGCCAACGCGGGATGGATCCGCCGATGGGTGAGGATGGCGGAATGAAGCCGGTGATTCTCGATGTCGACACCGGGCTGGACGACGCCTGTGCGCTGCTGCTCGCCGCCCGCCACCCCGATCTCGACCTCAAGGCGGTGACCTGCGTCGGCGGCAACGTCGGCCTGGACGACGTCGTGGTCAACACGCTGACGGTGCTCGAGGCCGCGGGCCGGTCCGACGTACCAGTGGCCGCCGGTGCCGCCGTACCGCTGCTGCAGCCGGTCCGTGCGGCTCCGCACGTCCACGGCGCTGACGGGCTCGGCAACCTCGACTGGCCTCGCTCCACGCGGACGGCCGGAGCCGGCCACGCGGTCGGGCTCCTCCGCGACGTACTGCGCGCGGCTGCCGCCTCGGGCGAGCTGGTGACCCTGATCCCGCTGGCGCCGATGACCAACATCGCGCTGCTGTTGCGCACCTACCCGGATGCCGCGGCCGGCCTGCGGGAGATCGTGTTCATGGGCGGCGCGGCCGGGATCGGGAACGCGACCGCGTCGGCCGAGTTCAACATCTGGACCGACCCCGAGGCGGCCGGGATCGTGCTCAGCGCGGCCGGCGAGCTCGGCGTACCGGTGACGATGTACGGGCTGGACGTGTTCTACGACGTGGTGATCTCACTCGACCAGGCGCGCTCACTGGGCGGTTCGCCGTCGGCCGAGCTGGCGCGGAAGCTGATCGAGAAGCGCAGCGAGCTCTACCGGTCGGAGGGTGGCGCGAGCATCGGCGACGGCGGCGCGGTGTGCGCGGTGATCGATCCGGCCGGGCTCATGACCCAGTCGTTCCCGCTGCGGGTCGAGCTCTCGGGCAGCTGGTCCCGCGGCCGGACGATCGTCGACACTCGCGACAGGTCGACCGATCTCACCAGCGATCCGCACGGCCCGTCGCCGACCGTCGTCCAGGTGGCAACGGCTGTGGACGGCGCCCGCTACGCGGACCTCTGGCTGAGCACGGTCAAGTAGCGAGCAACGCGTTCAAGCGGGCTCGGACGCCGTCCATGAAGAGGCCGAGCCCGTCCTCGAAGCGGTCGGGCGTGGTTGGCTCGGCCACCACCGCGGCCAGCGTCCAATGCGCGCTGGTCAGGAAGATCTCGCGGGCCTGCGGCTCGGGCAGACCCAGATCCACGAGCGACTTGAGCTGCACCCGGACGAGGTCCGCACGCGAGCCCTGGCCACGGTCGCGGTCCGGTGTCGCCTTCGCCTGGATGAGAGCGGCCAGCCCCGGATGGTCGGCGTAGAACGCGCGCAACTCGAGGGCACCGGTCGTGGTGACCGCGATCCAGTCGTCGACGGTGCGGATGCCGTCGTACGCCGTGAGGTCCGCGTCGAACCGGTCGAACGCGTTGCGCGCGACGAGGTCGAGGAGCTCGTCCTTGTTGTGGACGTGGTGGTAGAGCGAGGGCGCGCGGACTTGCAGGCGCTCGGCCACCGCCCGCATGGTCAGCCCGGCGACGCCGTCGGTCCGGATGATCGCCAGGGCCGCGTCGGCGATCGCGCCGACCGAGATCCCGGCCGCCGCGTGGGACGACGGGTCACGTCTGCTGGTGGTCACGAAACCTCGTTGTCGGAGTGGGCCGGAGCCGGTTAGGTTGCTGTCTAACAACATTAGACAGACTATCCCGAGGACGGCACCCGTGCCTGGACTGCGCCCGACCTATCCGCTGCGCACCGAGCGACTCGACCTGCGGCCGCACCGGACGGACGACCTGGACGACCTGTACGCGTTCCACTCCCGGCCCGAGGTCGTCCGCTACACGCCCTGGCCGGTGCGCGACCGAGAGCAGACGCGCAAGGCGCTCGAGGCCAAGCTCAGGCAGGACGTTCTGACCGAGCCGGGACAGTGGCTCGTCCTCGCGATCGAACTGCGCGAGACCGGCACGGTGATCGGCGAGGTCCTGCTCAAATGGGCCAGCGAAACCGACCGCCAGGGCGAGATCGGGTTCGCGCTCCACACCGACTACCAGGGCAAGGGTCTCGCCTTCGAAGCAGCCACCGAAGTACTGCGCCTGGGCTTCGAGGAACTCGGGCTGCACCGGATCTGCGCCGTCCTCGACGACCGGAACACCGCATCGGCCCAGCTGCTCGAGCGGCTGGGCATGCACCGCGAGGCACACCTGATCGAGTGCGCGTTCTTCAAGGGTGAATGGGCCAACGAGTACGTCTACGCGCTGCGCGCGGACCGATGGCGCGCCGTCCGGGCCTGATTTACTGGGTCCCGGGGGTGGTTGCGATGGGCATCGACAACCAGATCTACAACCGGATCGGCGACAGCTGGTGGGACGAGGACAACCCACTGAACATGCTGCACGGCAGTTTCACACCGGGGCGGTTCGGCTACTTCCGCGCCGTGCTCGAGCACGCCGGTCGTGATCCGGCCGGGATCCGGGCGCTGGACATCGGATCCGGCGGCGGGTTCCTGGCGGAGGAGTTCGCGCGGCTCGGGTGCGAGGTGGTGGGCATCGACCCGTCGCCGGTGTCCGTCGGCACCGCCCGCCGGCACGCCGAGTCCGGCGGACTCGCGATCGGCTACGTGGTCGCGACCGGCGAGCGGCTGCCGCTGGCCGACGAGTCGTTCGGGCTCGCCTACTGCTGCGACGTACTCGAGCACGTCTCGAACCTGGACCTGGTCATCGAGGAGACGGCCCGCGTCCTCGAGCCCGGCGGGCTCTACCTGTTCGACACGATCAACCGGACGAGAGCGAGCAAACTGCTGGCGATCAAAGTGATGCAGGACTGGCGCCTCACCCGGGTGGTCGACACCCAGCTGCACTCGTGGGAGATGTTCGTCAAGCCGACGGACCTCGAGGAGACGCTGCGCCGGCACGGGCTCCGCCTCGGCGGCATCACCGGCCTCGGTCCACGGTCGAACAAGGCGTCACTGCTCTGGAACTTCGTTCAGGCCCGGCGCGGCCGGATCAGCTTCGGGCAACTGAGCCGCCGGATGAACGTCGGCGAGGTCAAGGACACCGCCGTCTCCTACATGGGCTACGCGACCAAGGCCTCCTGACCAGGGACCCCCGCCGGCCGGGCTCAGCGGGCGACCGGCACCTGGAGGGTCTGGCCGGGGACCACGTCGGCCGGGCCGGCGAGCCGGTTCAGGTCGGCGATCCGCTCGACGACGATCGCCGGGTCCTGGGCCGGATTCGTCTCCTGGGCGATCGACCACAGCGACTGACCGGGAGCCACCTGGACCGGGACCGTGTGGGTGAAGTCCGGACCGGGCTCGAGCACGCCGGCGACCCGCAGGCCGAGCACCACGACCGCCGAACCGAACACGAGCACCGACAGCGCGGTCAAAAGCATCCGCCCGCGCCGCGTGAGCCGCAGCGGCGCCTCGGCGACCGCCGCACGCCGCGTTTGCGGCCGCTCGGCCACCTGCGCCGTCCGGGCGCGGCCGAGGTCGTCCCCGGAGCAGGCGCGGACCGGGAGGCGCTCGGTCGTCGTCCCGGCGATCCTGGGCCGACGGCGCGGCCGGGCGTCCGGAGCCGCCTCGGGTGCCTGGCGAGCCGCCAGTGCGTCTGCCGCGAGAGCCGCTGTGCTCATCGGATCCTCCAGACCTCGTTCAGACCTCGTCCTGCGGTGTCGATCCCTGTCTACCGGCCGCCGCCGACAGTTTCCGCCGGCTCCGGCCCCGGCGACCCGGCCCGAACACCTGTTCGATCGAACGCCTGTACGAATGATTAACCGAACCGCGCCCGTCGCGCAACCACCTCCAACCGGGACACGCCCAGGAAATTCCCGGTCCGCCGAACGGCGTTCCGCGCGCCTTATAACCGGACACACGAACAAACGTACGAACCGACACGCCTTCGAACAGATGTTTGAAGAATCTCAGGATTCGGTCTACGGTCATGTCATTCGACAAAGCCGGCGCGGGACCGCCCGGCCCGACCCGAGGAGCAAGCACCGATGGCCAGGACGCCGAGCGGTTCCAGCAAGGACGAGCGCAGCGCCGGGCGCGCCAGCGGCCAGGCCGGCGCGGACGCGACTGCGGCCGCGGCTGCCGACCAAACCGTGACCGAGCTGCCCGACGGCCCGGCCGACGCGACCGGGCTGACGCCGCGGCAGCGCCGGGTGCTGGACGTCATCCGCGACTCGGTCGACAGCCGGGGATACCCGCCCTCGATGCGTGAGATCGGCGAGCGGGTCGGCCTGACCAGCTCGTCGTCGGTGTCCCACCAGCTGCGCGTGCTGGAGCAGAAGGGCCTGCTCCGCCGCGACCCGAACCGGCCGCGGGCGATCGAGGTCCGCTACCCCGGAGAGATCGACGCCGCGGCCCGCCGGACGGCGCTGGGTTCGGTGCGGCAGACGACGTACGACGAGACCGGCGCCGGCGACGCGCATCCGGACGCCGCCTACGTGCCGGTCGTCGGCCGGATCGCCGCCGGTGGCCCGATCCTGGCCGAGCAGGAGATCGAAGAGGTCTTCCCGTTGCCCAAGGCAATGGTCGGCGAGGGCACACTCTTCATGCTCCGGGTCAAGGGTGAGTCGATGATCGACGCGGCGATCTGCGACGGCGACTGGGTCGTGGTCCGCCAGCAGCCGACCGCGGAGAACGGTGACATCGTCGCTGCCATGATCGACGGCGAGGCGACCGTGAAGACGTTCAAGAAGACCAGGACCGAGATCCTGCTGCTACCACACAACCCGGCGTTCGAGCCGATCGACGGCAAGGACGCGATCATTCTCGGAAAGGTCGTAACAGTTCTGCGGCGAGTCTGACATCTCAGACGGCGCGCGAAGTCGGGCGTGTCGTGTCAGCATTGAATCATGACGACTGTCTATGACTTCAGCGCCCGGCGGATCGAAGGCAATGAACAGTCTCTTGCCGACTTCCGCGACCAGGTGCTCCTGGTGGTGAACACGGCGTCGCAGTGCAGCCAAACCCCGCAGTACACCGGCCTTCAGAAGCTCTACAAGGCATATCGCCGGCAGGGCTTCTCGGTGCTTGGCTTTCCCTGCGACCAGTTCGGCCATCAGGAGCCTGGTGACGAGAACGAGATCGCGAACTTCTGTTCGACGATCTATCACGTCACGTTTCCGATGTTCGCCAAGATCGACGTGAACGGGTCGAAGACGCTTCCGCTGTACAACTGGCTGAAGCGTGAGCAGGGCGGCCTGCTCGGCGGACGGATCAAGTGGAACTTCACCAAGTTCCTGATCGGGCGCGACGGCGGGGTGATCGCACGGTATGCGCCGGCCCATTCTCCCGAGAGATTGGCCGACAAGATCGAGGCGGCCCTGGCGATTCCGGCGCCTTCCCGGGAAGCGAACGACTGACTCGACCAGCACGGAATCGTTGGCGGCGATTCCGCGCCGAGCAGCAACCGACGTGAAAAGCACCAGAGTTCTTCCCGCCATTGCCTGGAATCCGGTTGGAATTGAGACACCTGAACACGATCCGTCTCAGCGCTACAGCCGCATCGCCGCATTCCGAACAATCCCCCGACCGTCCGCGTGCGGCGTTTCCCGCACGCAGTCACATTCCCGTGCAGTCGCACGGACCCGTCAGTCGCGGTCGACCAGCACGGAGTCCGGGTCGATGTCGAGCCGCAGTCCACGCCAGACCGGGTGCCGGAGGCGGGCGTCGGCGGCCCAGCCCGAGTAGGTCACCTCGGCGACCAGAGCGGGGTCGAGCCAGTGGGCCCGACGGCGGTCCGAGGTCGGGATCGTCGCCGGGTCGAACGGCGGACGGCCGATCTCGAGGCCGGCGAGCTCCGCGCTGAGCATGTCCAGCGTGGCGAAGTCCAGGCCGGAGCCGACCTTGCCGATCAGCACGAGGTCACCACCGGGCTCGGAGTACGCGCCGCAGTAGAACGAGCCGATCTTGCCGGCCCGGTTGCCCTCGCCCGGGTGCCAGCCGCAAAGGATCACGTCCCGGGTCTTCACCGGCTTGACCTTGATCCAGTCCGCGCTGCGACGACCTGGCAGGTACCGCGACTTCCGCCGCTTGGCGACCACACCTTCGAGCCCGGTCGACGCCGACAGGTCCAGCGCCGCCTCCCCGTCGCCGTACGCCGGGGGCGTCTCCCAGAACGGGTCGCCGATCTCGAGGGAGTCGAGCAGCCCGCGCCGGTCGTCGTACGTTGCCTCTAGCAACCACTTGCCGTCGAAGCGGAGCACGTCGAAGAGCCGGACGGACACCGGCACCTGGGTGATCAGGTGCCGCAACTGCCGCGGGTCCCGGACGTGCATCCGCCGCTGCAGCAGACCGAACGAAGGCGCACCCTTCTCGTCCAGGGTGACGATCTCCCCGTCCAGTACGGCGGGCAGCCGCAACCCCGGCGCCTCCGCCAGACCGATCAGCTCGGGGTACCCGCCGGAGACGTCCCGGCTGTTGCGGGACCACAGCCGGCAGACGCCGTCGTCCACCTCGGCGATCACCCGGATGCCGTCCCACTTCATCTCGTACGACCAGCCGGACCCCGACGGCATCTCCCCCAGGGCCGCCATCATCGGCAGCACCGGCGGACCGGTCACCGGACTCATGTCGACTGCAACCGCTTGAGGGCTCCGAGCACCTTCTCACGATCGGCGGTCGGCCACATCGGGGGCAAGGAGGCGCGCAGGAAGGCGCCGTACCGCTGGGTGACGATGCGGGGGTCCAGGATGGCGACCACGCCGCGGTCGCTGCTGCGGCGGATCAGCCGGCCCGTCCCCTGCGCGAGCAGCAGGGCTGCGTGGGTCGCCGCGACCGCCATGAACCCGTTCCCGCCCGCCTCGTCGACGGCGCGCTGCCGAGCCGCCATCAACGGCTCGTCCGGGCGCGGGAACGGCACTCGGTCGATGATCACCAGGTTGCAGGTCGAGCCCGGTACGTCGAGGCCCTGCCACAGCGACAACGTGCCGAACAGGGAGGTCTCGGGATCGGCGACGAACTCGCGGGCCAACTCTCCGAGTTGGGCGTCGCCCTGGCACAGCACCTTCAGGTCGGTGGCCTCGCGGACCGCGGCCGTCGCCGCCTCGGCCGCCCGGCGGGAGGAGAACAACCCGAGCGTCCGGCCACCCGCGGCGGTCACCAGGTCGATGATCTCGGTGAACTGCTTCTGCCCCAGCCCGTCGCGGTGCGGCGGCGGCAGGTGCTTGGCGACGTACAGGATGGCCTGCTTCTCGTACTCGAACGGCGAGCCGACGTCGAGGCCCCGCCATGGCAGCGGCCCGGTCTCCGACGAGTCGTCGACGTCCGGCATCTCGTCGTCGTCGGCGAGCTTGTCCGACGGCCGCAGACCGACCTGGCGGGCGATCGCGTCGAAGTCACCGCCGAGGGTCAGCGTCGCGGACGTCAGCACGGCGGTCCGGTCCTTCAGGACGAGCTCGCGCAGCAGACCGGCGACGGTCAGCGGGGCGATCCGGAGCTCACGGCCGAAGCGCTCGCGGTCGACCATCCAGACCACGTCGAGATCGCTGAGCGCGGCGACCCGCTCGGAGACGTCGAAGATCTCCTTGACCGCACCCTTCGACTGCCGCTTGGCGCCGTCCGGGTCGTCGTCCTTGTCGTCGGTCTTCTTGTTCAGGTCGGAGTACAGCGCGCGGGCGACGTCGCGGACCAGCGCGGCCGCCTCCAGCACCGGCCCGTTCGACGGCTCGATCCGCCCTTCGCGCGTCCCGTCGAGCGCCGCCCGGAGCGCGTCCGACGCGTCGATCAGGTCGTCGGCCTTGTCGTCGTCGACGAACCGGCGCGAACGCTTCGCGGCCCGCTCGACCATCTGCGGCGACAGCTCGTCGCCCGCGGCACCGGTCACCCGGGCGGGCAGCTCGTGCGCCTCGTCGACGATGACGACGTCGTGCTCGGGCAGGACCGTGCGGTTCTCGAAGGCGTCGATCGAGAGCAGGGCGTGGTTGGTGATGACGATGTCGGCCTTGCGGGCCTCTTCCTTGGCCTTCTCGGCGAAGCACTCCTCACCGTACGGGCACTTCTGCGCGCCGAGGCACTCGCGGGCCGCGATGGCGACCTGCTGCCAGGCCTGGTACTGGTGCGAGGGCGCGTGATCGCGGTCGCCCGCCTCGCCGTCGAGCAGCTGCTGCTCGGCCCAGTCGCGCAGCTCCAGCACCTGCTGGCCGATCTGCCCGGGCGGCGGCACGTCGACGAGCATGCCGTCGTCGTCCGGCGCGCCCTCGCGGATCCGGTGCAGGCAGGCGTAGTTGTTGCGCCCCTTCTGGATCGCGTACTTCGGCCGCCGGGGCAGCAGCTTCTCCGTCGCGTCCAGCAGTGCCGGGACGTCGCGGTCGACGAGCTGGGACTGCAGGGCCAGCGTCGCGGTGGAGACGACGACTCGCCGGTCCTCGATCGCGTGCAGGAGCGCGGGAACGAGGTACCCGAGCGACTTACCGGTGCCGGTGCCTGCCTGGACGAGGAGGTGCGACCCCTCGTGCATCGAGGTGTTGACAGCCTCGGCCATCTCCACCTGACCAGGCCTGGTCTGCCCGTTGATCCCCGAGACAGCGGCTTCCAGCAGTTCGCGTACGTCGACTCCCACCGCCACACCCTAGCCCGCGGGACCGACAGATTTCTGGTCCGGCGGGCCGGGCTGTGGACAAGCCGCTAGACGACCGCGCCGCGGTCCGGCTGCGCGTCCCGGTCGACCTGCGGACGCTTCGGCCGCGGCGGCGGCGCCGGGTAGCGGCGCTCCAGCTCGAGCAGCAGCGGAGCCGCGGTCAGGTTGGACGAGTACGTGCCGACCAGGATGCCCAGCAGCAGCGCGAGCGCGAAGTCGGCGAGCGAGTCACCCCCGAGGAACAGCAACGCGCTCAGGATGAACAGCGTCGAGATACCGGTGTTGATCGTCCGCGGCAGCACGTTCACGATCGCGGTGTCGATCACGGGTCCGAGGTTGTCGGTGGCCCGCGCGTTGCGGGTCTCCCGGATCCGGTCGAACACGACCACCGAGTCGTTCACCGTGTACCCGATGATGGTCAGGACCGCGGCCAGGAAGATGCCGTCGACGGGTTTGCCGAGCCAGGCGAACACGCCGACCACGACCGCGACGTTCTGCACCAGGGCCAGGACGGCGCCCGCACCGAACGTCCATCGGAAGCGCGCCGCCAGATACAGCAACTGCGCCAGCAACGCGATCCCGAGCGCGATCAGACCCTTGTTGCGGATCTCGGTGCCCAGCGACGGGCCGATGCTCTCGTTCCGGATCACTTCGGTGCCGCCGCTGATCCGGCCGATCGACTCGCGGATCTTCTCGGTCTCGTCGTCGCTGATTCTCTCGGTCCGCACGGTGATGTCGTCGGTGCCGGAGGACTGGACCACCGCGTTCGGGTAGCCGGCCTCGGCGACCGCGGCGCGGGCCTGGTCGGGCGTGATCCGCTGCGCGGTGCTCACCTCGAGCAGGCGTCCGCCGGTGAACTCGATGCCGAGGTTCAGCCCGCGCACGAAGATACCCGCGAGGGCGATGACGATCGCGACGACCGTGACCAGCAGCCAGCGCCGGCTGTGCGTCATCAGCGAGGGCCGGCGGCTCTCCAGCCAGGTCCGGACCCGGCCGTGGCCGGCGATCCCGCTGAGCGCCGGGCGCTTCAGCACGAACTTCCGGGAGACGAAGAACTCCGCCAGCACGCGCACCAGCACCAGGGCGGACAGCAGCGACGCGATCACACCGATGCTCAGCGTGACACCGAAACCGCGGACCGGTCCGGCGGCCAGGAAGAACAGCAGGCCGGCCGCGAGCAGGGTGGTGATGTTGGAGTCGGCGATCGCGGACAACGCGTTCTGGAAGCCGCTGCGCAGCGACCGGGCGAGGCCGTCCGTGCGCCCTTCGATGTAGTCCTCCCGGGCGCGCTCGAAGACCAGCACGTTCGCGTCGACCGCCATACCGATCGCGAGCACGAATCCAGCCAGGCCGGGCAGGGTCAGCGTCGCGCCGAGCGCGGTCAGCGCGGCGTACGACATGCCGGAGTAGGCGACCAGGCCGATGACCGCCATCAGGCCGACCAGGCGGTAGACGAGGATGATGAACAGCGCGGTCAGCGCCAGGCCGATGATCGCGGCGGTGGCGCTGGCCTCGATGGCGTCCTTGCCGAGCGACGGGCCGACGGTGCGCTGGTCGATGACCTCGACCGGGACCGGCAGCGAGCCGCCCTCGATCAGCGCGGCCAGGTCCTTGGCCTCGGTCTCGGTGAAGGTACCGCTGATCGTGCTGCTGCCGCCGGTCAGGCCGACGTTGCAGAGCTGGTTGCCGCCGTTCGGGTCGACCTGCGGGGCGCTGATCACGTCGTTGTCGAGCACGATCGCGATCATCCGCGGCGGCGTGTTCACCTGCTGGCAGGCGGCCTTGCCGGTGATGTCGGCCCAGATCTTGCCGCCGTCACCCTTGAAGTTCAGCTCGACGAACCAGCCCTGCGCGACCTGCTGCGGGTCGAGCCGGCCCTCGGCGCTGCCGACCATCTCGCCGGTCATCGCGGGCTTGGCCAGCCGGAGGAATCCCTGGCCGTCCTCCGGTGGCAGGTACACCTCGCCGGCGGCCGGTTTCGCCGGCTTCTCGGCGACCTGGTCGAGCACCGGGTGGAAGGTCAGCTGCGCGGTCTTGCCGATCACCCTGGCGGCCTCGCGGGGGTCCTGCAGACCGGGCAGCTCGACGATGATCCGGTTCTCGCCCTGGCGGGTGACGTTCGGCTCGCTGACGCCGAGGGCGTCGATCCGGCGGTGCAGCACGGTGGTCGCCTGGTCGGTGGTCTCACGGGTCGCCTTGACAGTGGGCGAGTCCTTCGCCTCCAGCACGATCTGGGTGCCGCCGCGCAGGTCGAGCCCGAGCTTGGGCGTGGCCGTCAGGACGACGTACGTCGACAGGGCCAGGACGACGAGCGCGAACAGCGCACGGACGATGGACGACCGGTTCACAAGAAGCCTCCGGGGCTGGGCACCCGCCATGCGGGTGTCATGACAGAGAGCACACCACACCGGAGCAGGCTCGACGTGGAACGCACAGTGTACGAAGCCATTCAAACGTATCGCGACGGCCGGTGAGTGCCATGGCATCAGGTCGCAGCCGAACTGATTGACGCCTCAGGTGAACACGCCCTAATTTCTCACCACCCTCGTTCCGTAGTCGAAGGCGGACCGAGAGTGATCACCCCTCCGCCCCGGTGGGTGATGAGTTCCCTGAGGAGGAACCGTGCCCGGAATCAGACTCAGTCGCATCAGTCTGTCCCTCGCCGCCGCCGCTCTGGTGCCGGCCCTCGCCCTGACCACCGCCGGCAGCGCCGGCGCCGCGCCTGCCCCCGAGCCGCAGCGGATCGTGCCGGTCCAGCTCGCCAAGGCCGAGACCGGCGTGACCGCGGTCAAGGACACCTACATCGTCGAGCTGAAGCAGGGCGCCCAGCTGAAGAGCAAGCTCGGCGTCGCGCCGCAGCGCCGGTTCAGCACGGCGGTCAACGGGTTCAGCGCCAAGCTCACCTCGGACCAGCTCGCCGAGCTGCAGCAGAGCCCGGACGTCGTCGCGATCTCGCAGGACGTCTACGTGCAGAACGCCCTGGACACCACGCAGAACAACCCGCCGTCGTGGGGGATCGACCGGATCGACCAGCGCAACCTGCCGCTGTCGAACTCGTTCACCTACACCCGGACCGGTTCCGGTGTGCACGCCTACATCATCGACTCCGGCGTCGACCCGACGCACCCGAACTTCGGCGGCCGCGCGAGCTTCGACTTCAACGGCATCGACTCCAACAACACCGACTGCAACGGGCACGGCACCCATGTGGCCGGCACGATCGGCTCCACGTCGTACGGCGTCGCCAAGAACGTCCGCCTGCACGGTGTGAAGTGGCTGAACTGCAGCGGCGGCGGTACGGCGTCGGCCGCGATCGCCGCGGTCGACTGGGTCACCCGCAACGCGGTGAAGCCCGCCGTGGCCAACGCGTCCTGGAACTTCAGCGCGAACACCACGCTGGAGAACTCGCTGCGGGCGATGATCAACTCAGGTGTGTTCCTGGCCGCGTCGGCCGGCAACACCGGCGCCAACTCGTGTGACCGGCTGCCGCGGAAGATCTCGACCGCCCTGGTGGTCGCGGCGTCCACGCGGACCGATGCGCGGGCGTCGTACTCAAGCACCGGGTCTTGCGTGGACATCTACGCGCCCGGCTCGGCGATCGTCTCCACACTGCCCGGGAACACCACCGGGTCCTACAACGGCACCTCGATGGCCACACCGCATGTGGCGGGAGTCGCGGCCCTCTACCTGCAAACCAGCCCGTCGGCCAGCCCAGCGACGGTGAAGTCGTACATCGAGTCGAACGCCACGGCCAACGTGGTCAGTGGCGGCAGCACCGGCGGCACAGTGAACCGCCTGCTGTACTCGAACGGCCTGTAGTCGATAGGCGCCCCCGGGGTTACTCGGGGGCGTCTATCCCATGCTCGATCGCGTAGCGGACCAGCTCGGCCCGGTTGTGCAGCTGCAGCTTCCGCAGAGTGTTCTGCACGTGGTTCTCAACGGTCCGGTGCGACAGCACCAGCCGGGTAGCGATCTGCCGAGCAGTCAGTCCGCGCGCGACGAGCCGGAGTACCTCTGTCTCCCGCTCGGTCAGCTTCGGCACCTCAGGGCCCGCCGAGCCGGTCCCGAGTCGCCGGTACTCCCCCAGCAGCAGTCCGGCCAGCCCGGCGCTGAACACCGCGTCACCTTCCGCCGTACGTCGTACTGCGTCGTCGAACTCGTCCAGCGAGGCCGACTTCACCAGATACCCGGACGCACCGTTCTTCACCGCAGCCAGTACGTCGTCCTGCTCGGCGCTGGCGGACAACACCAACACCCGGGTGTCCGGGAGCGCCGCGGTGATCTCACGGGTCGCGTCGACCCCGGAGCCGTCGCCGAGCTGCAGGTCCATCACCACGACGTCCGGCCGGGTCGCGAGCGCGATCTTCACCGCACCCGACACGTCCGACGCGGTCGCGCAGACGTCGTACCCGCGACTGCCCAGGTCCCGGGCCACGCCCTCCCGCCACATCGGATGGTCGTCGACGATCATGACCCGGATCATGCGGCCTCCCGGCCTGGACTGCGGAGTGGAGGCAGCGAGGCGACTGGAACGACGACGGAAGGCCGGGAGCCACAGCCCCACGATCCCGCCGGCGCCGGAGGCCCGGCACTGTGCACGGTCATGCTTTGCTCACTTTCAGCTCCCACTCGGTTCCTTCGCCCGGAGCGGTCCGGACCGCGACCGACCCGCCCAGGTCGGTGATCCGGCCGCGGATCGACTGACTGACCCCCAGGTGTCCGTCGGCCCGGGCCTGCTCCAGCCGGGCGGGCGTCGTACCTTTGCCATCGTCGCGGACCGACACCAGGACCTCGTCACCGAGGTCCTCGACCACGACCCAGGACCGGGCTCGCGGACCCGCGTGCTTGTCGACGTTGCTCAACGCCTCTTTGACCGCGGCGACCAGCTCACCCGCCACCGCGGCCGGCAAAAGCACCTGCCCGGCCGGTACGACGACGTCCACCCGCGTGCTGGCCAGCGGCAGCAACAACCCGCACAGGTCGATCCGGTCGCCCTGGGCAACCGTCGGCCGCGTCGACATCAGAGTGCGCAGGGCAACCTCCTGCTCGGCGGCCAACTTCGCCAGCTCCACCGTCTCACCACCGATCGCGGTGCCGCGCCGCTGCACCTGGGCCAGCACCTGCAGGACTCCATCATGGATCGACCGGCTCAACCGCAGCCGCTCCGCGGTCGCGCTCTCGGCCGCGATCGCGTCCCGCAGCCGGGCCCCCGCCTGCCGCATGGTCGAGGCGGCGTACCCGACCACCAGACCGGCGACGAGCAGCAGTTGCACGTTGCTGAGGATTCTGGAGGCGTTCTCGACCCCACGCAGCGACAGCAGCACCAGGCTGATCGTCGCGGCGCCGAGCAGTCCGCCGTCCCGGCCGCGGGAGATCGCCAGCGCGATCACCGGCCCGGCCGCCCAGACGGAGGTCAGCACGGAGGCGCCGGCGCGGATGTCGAGCAGCGGTTGCGCGAACAGGGTCGCGTACATGCAGCCGACCGTGACGACCAGATCGGCGAACGCGAGCCGGGTGTTCCGCCGGCCCCAGCGCCGGCTGTAGCCGATCGAGGAGATCACCGTCCAGACGCCCATGATCGCTATCTGGAGCACCGCACCGGACGGCCGGACGATGCCGTCCCACCGGGTCCAGACCCCGAAGCAGGCGAACCCCCAGGTGATCAGGCGGAAGACGACCAGGGCGCGCCACAGCGGCTGCAGCAGGTCGTCGGCGGGGTCACGCTCCATGAGCGACAGTCTGCCAACCGATACGGGCCGGCCGCGTGAGTAGTTCCCCCGGTCCCCGCAGGAATTCCCGCACCTTTCCGGGTTTTTCCCCGCTTCCACTTCAGGAATCGGGATTCTGGACGTACTGTCGCGCGAAACACGCTCGGGGGAGCTCTGAACACACCGCGTCACCAAGCGCGGTGAGTCTCGACGAATGTACGGAGGGGAATAGTGCGCAAGCTACCCGCCGGGCTCTTCAGCCTGGCACTGGCGGCGACGGCAGGGGTGGGTCTGGCCACTGCCGGCAATGCCGCACCGCCCGACACAGTGGACGCCACGCAGGTCGCGGGCGAGGCGGCCGGTTCGGACGAACTGCCCAGCCCGCTCGAGGACAAGCGTCGCGAGCTGCGCCAGGAGGCCCTGACCAAGGTGCTGAACGGCCAGGCCAAGGTGGAGAAGCGCGGTGCCAGCACCGTCGTCAACCTCGGTCCCAAGGCGCAGGGCGCGAAGGGCGTCAAGAACGCCAAGGGACGGGTCGACCAGTACGTCGAGCTGGCCCGGGAGAAGACCGACCGGATCTTCGTCGTCCTCACCGAGTTCGGCAACGAGCGGCACCCCAGCTATCCCGACCAGGACACGTCGCCGAACTTCCCCGGCCCGGCCACCTTCGAGGGACCGCTGCACAACGCGATCCCGGAGCCGGATCGGTCGGTCGACAACTCGACCGTCTGGCAGCCGGACTACAACCGCCAGTGGTTCCAGGACATGTACTTCGGCTCCGGCAACTCGGTGAAGAAGTACTACGAGAAGCAGTCCTCGGGCCGGTACTCCGTCGACGGCCTCGTCACCGACTGGGTCAAGGTGCAGTACAACGAGGCCCGCTACGGCCGTTCCAACGGCTTCCCGTGCAACGGGAACGTCTGCAACAACACCTGGTTCCTGATCCGGGACGCGGTGAACCAGTGGGTCCTCGACCAGAAGGCGGCCGGCCGGACCACCGCGGAGATCGCCGCCGAGCTGAAGTCGTTCGACGAGTGGGACCGCTACGACTTCGACGGTGACGGCAACTTCAACGAGTCCGACGGCTACATCGACCACTTCCAGATCGTGCACTCCGGCGGCGACCAGGCCGACGGCGATCCGCATCAGGGCGAGGACGCGATCTGGTCGCACCGCTGGTACGCCGGTTTCGCCGGCGGCCCGGCGAGCAACCCGGTCGGCGGCGCGCAGGTCGGCGACACCGGCCTGTGGGTCGGCGACTACACGATCCAGCCGGAGAACGGCGGCATCAGTGTCTTCGTGCACGAGTACGGCCACGACCTCGGCCTGCCGGACCACTACGACACCTCCGGACCGCCGGTCGAGAACCACGTGAACTGGTGGACGCTGATGGCACAGAGCCGGGTCGGCAAGCCGTCCGACGGCGGTATCGGCGAGCAGGCGGCCGACCTCAGTGCGTGGGACAAGCTGCAGCTCGGCTGGCTGGACTACGAGATCGTCGTGGCCGGGCAGAACCGGACCGTCGAGCTCGGCCCGCACGAGTACAACTCGAAGAAGGCCCAGGGCCTGGTCGTGACCTTGCCGAAGAAGGAGAAGGTCAACGAGCTCGTCCCGCCGGCGGCCGGCAGCAAGTCCTGGTGGAGTGGCCGCGGCCACATGCTCAACAACACGATGAACCGGCAGGTCGCGATCCCGGCGGGCACCACGACGCTGACCTTCAAGGCCAACTGGGACATCGAGGACTGCGGGACGACGGCCTGTGACTACGCCTACGTCGAGGTGGACGACGGGACCGGCTACAAGCCGATCCCCGGCAGCATCGCCAACGCCGCCGAGGGCAACGGCATCGACGGCCAGAGCAACGGCTGGGTCGACGCGACCTTCGACCTGTCGGCGTACCAGAACACGACGATCGGTCTGCGGTTCCGCTACAGCACCGACCCGGCGGCCGGCGGCAAGGGCTTCTTCGCCGACGAGATCAAGGTGACCAACGGTGCGACCACACTGGTGACCTCCGGTGCGGAGGCGACACCTGAGGGCTGGACGCTGAACGGCTTCAGCTCGATGGGCGCCAGCTTCATCAGCCTGCACGACAACTACTACCTGGCGTCGCACGTCAACTACGTGTCCTACGACCAGCACCTGAAGACCGGCCCGTACAACTTCGGCTTCACCAACACCAAGCCGGACTGGGTCGAGCACTTCCCGTACCAGGACGGCCTGCTGCTCTGGTACTGGGACACCTCGCAGGACGACAACAACACCAACGAGCACCCGGGTGAGGGGCTCGTCCTGCCGATCGACTCGCACCCGGTGCCGATCAACCGGATCGACGGCCAGCTCTGGCGTCCGCGGGTCAGCGGGTACGACGCGCCGTTCGGGCTGGAGAAGGCAGACTCGTTCACCCTGCACATCAACGGCCAGCCGAGCTACATCCGTGGCCAGAAGGGTGTGCCGACGTTCAACGACAGCAAGACCTACTGGTACGCGGAGCAGCCGAGCGCCGGGGTGAAGGTGCCGAACAACGGCGTCAACATCAAGGTCCTCGACCGCGACGGCACCACCATGAAGGTCAGGGTCTCCAAGCGCAACTGATGCCCTGAGCATCGGAAAGGAGAACGGCCCCGGGATCGGCGGTTTCAGGGGGTCGTTGCAACACCGTGTTGGTTTCTAGGTGGTGAGTAGATCACGCAGGCGCTCGGCTGGGGTGTCCCAGCTGAGCGTTTTGCGTGGTCGGGCGTTGAGTTCTTGGGCGACGT
>NZ_SMKR01000066.1 GCF_004348725.1 Kribbella turkmenica | reverse complement strand
GTACCGGCCAGTCGCCCGGCGGGGAAAGTGAGATCGGCACCGGTCAGCCAGGTCAGGACCACAGCGGCAGCCAGTACGGCGCCTGTCGTGAGAACGGCTGTGACCGGCCGGACAGTGCCGGCGACGGTGGCGCCCAAACCGTCCGGCCGAGCCGAGGGAATCGTCGTACGACAAGTCCACGGCAGAGTCAGCCGGCCGGCCGTCGTGGCGATCAGGACGGCTTGCCATCCGAAGCCGGACCGGACGCAGGCGGTCAGGGCGGCGACGTCGATTAGCAGCACGCCGATGATCGCGACGACACCGAACGGTCCGATGTCGCTCTGCTTCATGATCCGGAGCATCGTCTCGCGGTCCCGGCGGCTCCCGAGCGCGTCCGAGAAGTCGGCCAGGCCGTCCAGGTGGAGCGCGCCGGAGAGGGCCACGACGACCAGCACGCCCAGGACGGCGGCCAGCAAATCGGCATCCGGCCGCAGAACCTGGGCGACCGCCACCACTGCGGCTGCGATCGCACCGATCACGCCCCCGACGCCAGGTGCCAGCACCATCGCCCGTCCACCGACCGCCCGATCGACCCGCGCCGGCATCCGTGCGGGCAGCACGGTCAATGTCCCGACCGCCAGCCAGCACCCGTCAGCCCAGCCACCACCCGGTGGACGGCGGCGCCCGCCCGGCTCGTGGGCTTTCATGTCAGCGGAAGGGTCCGGCCGGCGATGGTCCACAGAACCAGGTCGGAGCGGAGGGAGACGGCGGTGTTGAGCCGGCCCATCAGATCGCGGAAGAGCCGGGTGCCGGCGTCGGCCGGAACCACGCCCGAGCCAACGTCATTGCTGACGGCAACGACCACGCGCGTCGTCCGGGACCACGCCTCGGCCAGCTGGTCGATCTCCTGCTCGACCAGTTCGGCCCGGCCCAGGTCGGACCACAGATCGAGCGTGTCCATCGTCCGCGACAACCACAGGGTCAGGCAGTCGATCAGCATCGGCGGGCCGGCGGAGTCCAGCAACGGCACCAGGTCGATGGTCTCCGCCAGGGCCCACGACGCGGGCCGCCGGGCGCGGTGCCTGGCGATCCGCTGGGCCCACTCCGGGTCGGACTCGCCGTCTCCGCCGGTGGCGACGTACAGGACGCCGGGCTCGGACCTCAGCCGGCGCTCGGCGGCGACCGACTTGCCGGACCGGGCACCGCCCAGGATCAAGGTCCGCTGCTCAGCCATCGCCTCTCCTCGACTCGAACACCACCGGAACCTCGAACGCCGCCTTGCGCGCCGTCCGGCGGAAGGCGCTCAGCACCGGCCGCCCCAGCGTCAGCACCAGTACGGCGCACAGCACGCCGCGCGGAATGTCCCACCCGAGGGAGGTCGCCACGACGAACAGGAAGTACCGGTGCAGGTTGTCCGCGAGCGAGTCACCCGGGATGAACGAGAAGTCGCTGCCGAACGTCGCGTACGGCCAGAACCACAGGTTCATCACCACGCCGTAGAGCACCCCCGAGACGAGTGAGTACGCCGCCAGCACCAGCAACTCCGCCCGGCCGCCGGCCCTGGGCAGCAGGCCGGCCAGGCACCCGACCCACGCGCACGCGAACATCTGGAACGGCATCCACGGACCGACCCCGCCACTGATCATCGCCCCACCCAGCAGCGACACCGCACCCAGCACGAACCCGAAGCCGGCGCCGAACGCCCGGCCCGCCAGCACCAGCAGGAAGAACCCAGGCTCCAGCCCGGCAGTGCCCGGCCCGAGCGCCCGCAATGCGGCTCCGACCGCCGCCAGCATGCCGAGCAGCGAGATCACCTTCGCATCGATCCCGGACTCCGACAGCTCAGCCAGTACGACGGCCACCAGCAACGGCAGCAGCAACACGAACAGCCAGGGCGCGTCGGTGGTGTGTCCGATCGCAGACTGTCCCGCCTGCTCGGTCTGCCACAGCAACGGCCACCCGAACGCGAGCAAACCGACCAGGGACGCGAGCACGAGGGCCGCGGTACTCCGCGGTTTCAGCCGGACCAGGGTGAAGGGCCGGGCGGACGCCGTACTGCGCCGGCGAAGCATGGTCACGACGCCCGTTCGAGCGCGGTCGCGACCTCGCCGACGGTCAGGAACGGCAACGGCGCAAGGATCTTCGCCACCTGCGGCGCGAACGCCGGCGACCCGGCGATGACGGTCGCGGTCTCGCCGTCGCTCACCAGCTCACCCTCGGCCAGCACCAGCACGCGTGTGGCGACCTCTGCGACCATCTCCACGTCGTGCGTCGACAGCACGACCGCGTGACCGGCGGCGGCGAGCTCCCGCAGGATCTCCACCAACCGTCGCTTGGCGCCGTAGTCCAGCCCGCGTGTGGGCTCGTCCAGCAGCAAGAGCGGCGGAGCTCCACACAGTACGACGGCCAGCGCCAGACAGAGTCGTTGTCCCTCGGACAGGTCACGTGGGTGCATCTTGTCGTCGATGTCCGGGGCCAGGCGGTTCAGTAGTGCCCGGCAACTCCCCGCCGGCACCCGGAAGTCGTCATCGGCTCCCGCGCACTCGTCGGCGACCGTGGCCGCGTACAGGAGGTCGGCGGGCTCCTGCGGCACCAGGCCGACCGCCTTGACCAGCTTGGACGGCGGGGTACGACGCGGGTCCGCGCCGGCCGCGGTGGCGGTGCCCGACCGTGGCGCGACGATCCCGACCAACGCGTTGAGCAGCGTCGACTTGCCGGCACCGTTGCGGCCCATCAGCGCGACGACCTCACCGGCGTTGATGCTCACCGACACACCGCGCAGCGCGGTCACGTTGCCGTAGCCGACCACCAGATCGCGGCAACGCGCCAGCTCGTCGCCAGTGGTCGCAAGCGGTCGCAGCGGCGCAACCTCGCCCAACCGGGTGCGCAACGCGACCGCGGCCCGCCGTGCGTCCCGGACGGACAAGGGCAGCGGCATCCAGCCCGCCAGCCGTCCCAGCTCGACCACCGGCGGCGCGACCGGCGCAGTGACCATCCGCTCGGCCGGAAGCCCGGTGGACACGGCAGCCGATCCACCGGGTACCTCGATCACCCGGTCGGCGTACTGGATCACGCGCTCGAGGCGGTGCTCGGCCATCACCACAGTGACGCCCAGGTCGTGCACGAGCCGCTGCAACGCGGCCAGGACCTCCTCGGCAGCCTGCGGATCCAGAGCCGACGTCGGCTCATCCAGCACGAGCACAGCCGGGTGCGAGGTGAGCGCCGCCCCGATAGCGGTCCGCTGCCGCTGCCCTCCGGACAGAGACGTCAACGCCCGGTCCCGTACGTCGGCCAGTCCGAGCAGATCCAGGGTCTCCTCGACCCGGCGCCTCATCACGTCCGGCGTCACCCCGAGCGACTCCATGCTGTAGGCGAGTTCGTCCTCGACCGTGTCCGTGACGAATCCTGCCATCGGGTCCTGACCGACCATGCCGACCACATCGGCCAGGTCGCGGGGGCGGTACTCCCGGGTGTCCCGGCCGTTGACCAGCACTCGCCCGCCGAGGGTGCCGCCGGTGAAGTGCGGCACCAGTCCGTTGATCGCCCGCAGCAGGGTGGACTTGCCGGAGCCGGTCCGCCCGATCACGAGCGCCAGCTCACCTTCGGGGACGGTGAAGCTTACGTCCCGCAGGGCGGGTTCCGTGGCGCCGTCGTACGTGACCGTCACGCGGTCGAACTCGATCATGCGGCCACCAGGTGACGTCGAGGAGCCTGCAGCGGCGGCGCGACCAGCGCAGGAGCCAAGCCGATGAGGATGCCGGCCACGGGCAACAGCGGAACCGGCGGAACGACCAGTGGACCCGCCAGCACCAAGCCCTCGACGCCACGCACCGCGGCGGTGATCATCGCTGCCGCGGCCAGAGCACCCGAGCCGACGACCAGCCACTCGGGCAGTGCCCACGGATCCGGCCGGTACTGCGTCCGCGTCACCCGCTGGCGGCCGACCGCCATCGCACTCACCGCCAGCAGCAGGCCGACGACCAGCGCCGCCGCGGCGAAGGGAAACTCCATGGCGTCGGTCAGCAACGCGTAGACGCCGAGCAGGATGCCCAGCAACCCCAGCAGGACGCACACGCCGGTGAGCCGGCGCTGGCTCCGTGGAACCTGCGCAGTACGCCCATAGCCGCGGGAGTCCATCGCCGCAGCCAGTTCCACCGACCGGTCCAACGCACCCTCCAGGACCGGCATGGCCGTCGTCCGGAACGAGCCGCGGGTGCGGCCGCGCAGCCGGCGGGCGGCCCGGATCCGGCGCGCGTCGGTGACGAGCTGCGGAGCGAAGGTCAGCGCGACCACGCAGGCGACACCCATCTCGTAAAGGGCCCCAGGCAACGACTTGAGCAGCCGCCGGGGACTGGCCAGCGCGTTGGCCGCGCCGATGCAGCACAGCATCACGGCCAGCTGGCCGCCGTCGTACAGTGCGGTCAGCAACGCCTCGAGCGTCACCTCACCGCCGAGCTTCACGCCATTCGCCCAGTCGGGCAACGGGATCTCGGGCAGCGTGAACAGCACCGTGTTGCCCTGCGAACGCGTGGACAGCAACGCCTGCAGGACCACCCGGACACCGATGACCACCAGGCCGAGCTTGAGGAACGCCGTGTAGCTGTTGGCCCAGGGCGCGTCGCTCCGCCGGGCGGCGACCACGAAGCCGGTCACCGCGAGGATGAGCACCAGCAGCACCGGGTTGCGTGTCCTGCTGGCCGCGACCGCCATGCCCAACGCCCACAACCACCAGGCCCCCGGGTGGAGTGCCCGGGGGAGTGTGAGGTGATGGACCGTACGCACTCAGCTCTGCTGACTCGAGCGCCGCCGGCTCAGCACCAGACCACCACTGCCGAGTACGGCGACCCCGACTACGGCCGCGATGATCGCGACCCACGGTGCACCGCCGTCCGACGCTGAGGACTGACCGGACTCCGCAGCGGCCGGCGCGGCCGTCGATCCGACCGCCGCGTCGATCTGCAGGGTCACCGGCTCGTCGGTCGCCGGGACGGTGATGTTCTTGACCTGGTCGCCGCAGCCCTTGGCCGGGTAGCCCTCGATCCCGCAGGTCAGGCCCTTCTCGATCCGGACCGGAGCGACCGCCGCCAGGATCTTCGCACCGGTCGCGTTCACGTCCGTGACCACGCAGGTGCCGGTGGCGGGACCCGGCGTCTCGCCGCTGAGCGCGTCCTCCGGCGTACCGGGGTCGACGACCAGCGCCACCCGCTTCTTGCCGGTCTCGGCCGGGGTCTTCCCGCAGACGGCCTCGAAGTCGCCCGCGGCGCGCGGCACCCGCGGCTTGGCGCCGCCGACGGCGTACCGCCAGCCCTCCACCGCGCCGTCGGCCGGTACGACGACGTCGGCGCCCTTCTGGGCGAAGGCCCACTGGCCCCCGCTCCACTGGTAGTAGCCCCAGAAGCGGTAGCCGTCCTCGGCCTGGGCGGTGGTCGCGACGGTCCCCGCCAGCAGGAAACCCGCCAGCAGGCTGAGGACCAGTCGTCGTGCGGTCCGGTGTGCAGTCATCTCGTGTCCTCGATCGGGCCGCGGCCCGGTGGAGGAAGTCCCGCCTGCACCGGCAGGATGGGGCTCCACCCGCGGACCACGGCGGGTAGTTGAGCCTGTCTGCCTGGGTGACAGTGTTCCGGCTCGCCACCAGGGGTGGCCTACGGTTGCGGGTCAGCGCCGGACTTGGACCGGCTTCCCTGTCACACAGGAGTGGTTCAGCGGCAGCTTAACAAGCAGGAACCCGGGCCGACGTCGCGGAGGACGCCGGCCCGGTTCCGGTGGAGGGACTACTCGGGTGCGGCGAGGCTCATCGGGCCGTAGACCTCACGGCCGTCCTCCAGCAGGAAGACCTGGCCGACACCACGCTCGGCGAGGTCACGCCACGTCTCGCCCAGCCAGCTCTCCGCGTCACCCTGGGCGGAGAACTCGGCGCCGCCGACGTCGCCCGGGTCGACGGCGGCACCGGAAGCGGTCTCGAACCGCCAGCTCCAGCTCATGAGCCCGGCCGGGTCTGCGGCGCGTTCTGGGCGGTCTTCGCCGGGTCGCGCTCGACGATGCTGCCGAGGACCTCGTCGATCCGCTTGAGCACACTCTCCTCGAGCTTCACGCCGGAGGCCTTCACGTTCTCGTCGACCTGCTCGGGCCGGGAGGCACCGATGATGGCCGAGGAGACGTTCGGGTTCTGCAGCACCCAGGCGATGGCCAGCTGGGACAGCGACAGCCCGGCCTCGTCGGCGACCGGCTTCAGCTCCTGGACGCGGGTCAGCACGTCGTCGTTCAGGAACCGCTTGATCATGTTCGCGCCGTTGGCGTCGGTGGCCCGGGAGCCCTCCGGCGGCTGCCGGCCGGGCAGGTACTTCCCGGTGAGCACACCCTGGGCGATCGGGGAGAACACCACCTGACCGATGCCGAGCTCGTCAGACGCCGGGACCACCTCGGCCTCGATCACCCGCCAGAGCATGCTGTACTGCGGCTGGTTCGAGACGAACGGGATGCGCAGCTCGCGGGCCAGCCGGTGGCCCTCCTGCAGCTGCTCCGCGGTCCACTCGGACACGCCGATGTAGAGCGCCTTGCCCTGCCGGACGACGTCGGCGAAGGCCTCCATCGTCTCCTCGAGCGGCGTCTCGGTGTCGTACCGGTGCGCCTGGTAGAGGTCGACGTAGTCGGTCCCGAGCCGCTTCAGCGACCCGTTGATCGACTCGTGGATGTGCTTGCGGGACAGGCCGGTGTCGTTCGGTCCGCCGGGGCCGGTCGGCCAGTAGACCTTGGTGAAGATCTCCACCGACTCGCGCCGCTCACCGGCCAGCGCCTCGCCGAGGACCGACTCGGCCTTGGTGTTGGCGTACACGTCGGCCGTGTCGAACGTGGTGATGCCGGCGTCCAGCGCCGCCCGCACACATGCCTTGGCTTGATCGTTCTCCACCTGGGACCCGTGCGTGAGCCAGTTCCCGTACGAGATCTCGCTGACCTTCAAACCACTGTTGCCGAGATAGCGGAAGTCCATACCCCGACCCTACTGGGCCCCGGGCGGCGGTCGCGCGGCAGTCTCAGGACGGCTTCTCGCCGCGCTTCACCATCGGCTTGGGCAGCCGCCAGCGGCGCATCTGCATGGTCCGCCGGACGGCGTAGAAGCCGATGCCCTTGGCCGACTCGTTGGGGAACTTCGCCGCGACCGCCTTCTTCAGCCCGCCGGTGAGCAGGAACCAGTCGCCCGCGATCAGCAGGATCATCGCCAGGAAGAGCAGGTTGACCGTGCCGGCCAGCCAGGGGAAGGCCGGCGAGAAGACCACGCCGAGCAGCGACACCACCAGCAGGATCGGCAGCGCGAACTCCATCACCGAGTACCGGGCGTCCACGTAGTCGCGGGCGAACCGCCGGACCGGGCCCTTGTCGGCGGCCGGCAGGTACCGGTCGTCGCCGGTGCGCATGGCCTCCTGCATCTTCACCCTTTCGGCCCGGACCTTCTCCCGCCGGTACGCCGCCGCCTCCTTGCGGTTGCGCGGCTTCTTCAGCGCGGCCTTGCGGGCGGCCTCGGCCTCCTTGCGGGTCGGCGTGGGCCGTCCCTTGCCGCCCGGCTTGCCCTGGGGCTCGACGGGTACGGTGGTATCTGTCTCAGACTTGGTACGACGGAACACGGGGTCTGAACCTCATTCGCAGGGCAGGTCGCGACTCGGGGTGGTCCCCGGACCTCACGACCACTTTATCGGGGCCGGTCCTGATGGTGTCGTGACCCGTGGGGACATAGGGTGGTTTGCACGCACGCCGGGTCGACTATCTCGCCGGCACAGAAGGGGTACGGATATCGATGAGCATCTTCAAGCGGATGTCGACGATCTTCAAGGCCAAGGCGAACACCGCCTTGGACAAGGCCGAGGATCCTCGCGAAACCCTTGACTACTCGTATCAGAAGCAGCTGGAGCTGCTGCAGAAGGTACGGCGGGGCGTGGCCGACGTGGCCACCAGCCGGAAGCGGGTGGAACTGCAGGCCTCCCAGCTGCAGTCCCAGTCGGCGAAGCTGCAGGAGCAGGCCCAGAAGGCGCTCTCGGTGGGCCGCGAGGACCTGGCCCGCGAGGCCCTGACCCGCAAGTCCGGGCTGCAGGGCCAGATCGACGACCTGCAGACCCAGCACGCCCAGTTGCAGGGCGAGGAGGGAAAGCTGACGCTGGCCTCCCAGCGGCTGCAGGCCAAGGTCGAGTCCTTCCGGACCCGCAAGGAGACCATCAAGGCCACCTACACCGCGGCCGAGGCGCAGACCCGGATCAACGAGGCCTTCTCCGGCATCTCCGAGGAGATGAGCGACGTCGGCCTGGCGGTTCAGCGGGCCGAGGACAAGACCCAGCAGATGCAGGCGCGGGCCGGCGCGATCGACGAGCTGCTCGCCTCCGGCGCGCTCGACGACGCCACCGGCACCAGCAAGGACAGCATCACCCTGGAGCTGGAGCGGATGTCGTCCAACTCCGACGTGGAGAACGAGCTGGCCGCGATGAAGGCCCAGCTGTCCGGCGGCAGCGCCCCCAAGGAGTTGTCCGGTGACAGCACGCCGGGTGCCGCCGAGGCCCAACAGCCCGCGCAGCAGCCGGCAGCCGAGCCGGTGCGACCGCAGGACGGGGACGCCCGATGATCGTGCGCATCATGAGCGAGGGCCAGTGGCGCCTCGCCGACGAGAAGCTCGACGAGCTGAACAAGGTCGACAGCGAGCTGGAGGCAGCCGTGTCGGCCGGCGACGAAGAGGCCTTCCGGACGTCCTTCGCCGCGCTGCTCGACTTCGTTCGATCGGGTGACAAGCTGCCCGACGACGAGCTGCACGACTCCGACGTGATCCTGCCGCCGAGCGACAGCTCGCTGGCCGAGATGCGCGAGCTGATCAGCGGCGACGGGCTGATCGCCGGCTGACCACCCCCGATCGGCGCCCCGACCCGGCGGCCGATCACCGTACGTATCAGCAACGAGACCCCCGGAACCTGTTCAAGGGTTCCGGGGTCTTGTTTTCGCCGCTGGAGTGGCGTGCGGGTAAACACTCGCGTTTGCTACTGTCCGACACCGGGTTCACGTAGTACTCTCTGGATCACGCTGCTGTGGGGGCGGCGTTGTTCGAAGTCCGTGACGGGGTGTGGGTTGGTCACGGGTTTCGCTGTTCACCTGTGGGGGGTGACTGTGCGTGACTGAAATTGTCATGTCCGAGGGGTTGGCCGAACCGGCTGATCTCCGGCCGGCGCCGTCGGGGGAACGACGTCGGCCGGTCTGGGTGGTACCGGACGAGGTCCCGGCGATCGTGCCGCGTGCGGCGCGGCTGACCGAGGCCCGGTGGGTGGCGAAGTACCGGTGGGCCGCGCTCGCCGGTGACCTGGCCGCCGCCGTGATCGGTGGATCGCTGGCGCTCGTCGCCCGGTTCGGTGCCCAGATCGACCTCGGCTACATCCTGCTCGGCGCCGTACTGCCGATCGCGTGGCTGGCCTGTGTGGCGCTGGAGCGGGGGTATGAGACGCGGTACTTCGGCACCGGGCCGGAGGAGTTCCGATCCATCATCCGGGCCGCGGTCGCGCTGACCGCGCTGATCGCGATCACGTCGTACGCGATCAAGCTGGAGCTCGCGCGTGGTTTCGTCGTGCTGGCGGTGCCGATGACCTGCCTGGCGGCGATGACCGGCCGCTGGGTGCTGCATCGCAGCATCTCCCGCCGGCGCTTCGCCGGCCGGTGCATGCGGAAGGTGCTCGTTGTCGGACGCAACGACCAGGTGACCACGCTGCGGCGGCACCTGGAGGAGCGGCCGGCCGACGGGTACGTCGTGGTCGCCACCTGCCTGCCTCGCGGCGACGCCTTCGAGGAGCCGGAGCCCGAGCGGCTGGGCCGGACCGAGATGGACATCCTGGCCGCGGTCGACCAGTACGAGGTCGACGTGGTCGCGGTGGCCGCGGACCCGGAACTGGCCGGGCACTCGCTCCGCAAGCTGTCCTGGGCCCTGGAGCAGCGTGGTGTCGACCTGATCGTATCGCCCGGCATCGTCGAGGTCGCCGGCCCGCGGATCTCGATCCGCCCGGTCGCCGGCCTGTCGCTGCTGCACCTGGAGCGGCCGTCGGTGAGCGGCGGACCGCACCTGCTGAAGAGCATCTTCGACCGGGTGGTCGGCTTCCTGCTGCTGATCGGGATCGCGCCGGTCCTGCTGGTGACCGCCCTGCTGGTGAAGCTCACCAGCCGTGGTCCGGTGCTGTTCCGGCAGACCCGGGTCGGTCGCGGCGGCGAGCGCTTCGAGATGCTGAAGTTCCGCACGATGGTGGTCGACGCCGAGGAACGCAAGGCGGAGCTGCAGGTGCTGAACGAGGGCAACGGCGTGCTGTTCAAGCTCCGCGACGACCCGCGGGTGACCAGGGTCGGCAAGTACCTGCGCCGGTTCTCGATCGACGAGCTGCCGCAACTGGTGAACGTGCTCCGGGGGGACATGTCACTGGTCGGGCCGCGCCCGCCGCTGCCGGCCGAGGTGGCGCGCTACGCCATCGAGGACGAGCGCCGGATGCTCGTGAAGCCCGGTCTGACCGGTCTGTGGCAGGTCAGCGGGCGCAGCGACCTCACCTGGGAAGAGTCGATGCGGCTCGACCTGCGGTACGCCGACAACTGGTCGATCGCGCTCGACCTGCTGATCTTGTGGAAGACCGCTCGCGCCGTTCTCGGTCGCGACGGCGCCTACTGAAACCCGCCCCCGGGCCATCTGCCGGCCGGGCGGCGCAGCACACCTGCTCCTAGCTCTGTGTACGACGACAGCAGTGCGTTCCCGAGGGGGGAATCCAATGTTGCAGCAACTCAGTGCCGAACCCGGCACTGACGAATCTATGACCGACGACGGACCGGTCCGGTCCGAGGCCGCGGCCCTGGTGATCCAGGCCGCGTCCGGCGACGAGGGAGCGTGGAGCCGGCTGGTCGACCACTACGCCCGGCTCGTCTGGGCCGTCACCCGCAGCTTCCGGCTGAGTGACAGCGACGCCGCCGACGTCTCCCAGATGGTCTGGCTGCGGTTGCTCGAGCACATCCACCGGGTCGACCCCGAGCGGGTCGGCGCCTGGCTGGTGGTCACCACCCGCCGGGAGTGCCTGCGAGTGCTCGCGTTCCGCAAGCGGGTGCTGCTCACGTACGAGTCGGCCGCGTTCGAGGGCGTGCCGGGCGACCAGCCCGAGCTGGACGCCGACCTGCTCGCCGACGAGCGGGCCGTCGACGTACGGCGGGCGCTCGAGAGCCTGCCGGACCGGTGGCAGCAGTTGATGGGCATGCTGATGGCCGATCCGCCGGCGCCGTACGCCGAGATCTCCGCGACCATCGGCATCCCGATCGGCAGTATCGGCCCGGTCCGCGGCCGGTGCCTGGAGAAACTCAGACTGCTGCTTGCCTCCTGAAGCAGCACCCGGCGACCGGTCTGGACCGAGGGGTCAGAGCATGACCCACGCGGTCCGGACCGGTCGCTGTGTCGTGCCCGGCCAGCGGAGCAGGAAGCTCACCAGCCGTGCGCCCGTCGGCCCGTCCTCCGACCCCCGTGACTCGACCACCACCGGACCGGTGGGGGAGACCCGCAGTTCGATGGTCAGGTCGCCCCGGCCGCGGACGTCGACGTCGAGGGTGACCCCGTGGCCGGCGAACCGGAGCGCCCGGACCTCGTCGCGGCGGCTCTCCGGGGCGTCGACCAGGCTGTCGAAGACCAGGTCGAGGACGTCGAGATCCCGCTCGTGCCGCCCGAACGCGGCGTAGCCGACCGAGCGGAGCAGTGCGATCTGCTCACCCGCGGCGCGCTCAGGGGGCCCGATCATCGTCCTCAGCGCTCCCCGACCACCTTGATCACGCTATCCGGATCCTGTCCGTACGGCGCACCCTGCCAGGACGCCCACGGCACCCGGTTGCCCTGCCCGTGCACGATGAAGTTCCACGGCCCGCGGTAGGTGTTGTCGTAGAACTTGTTGCCCTGCTCGTGCGTGATCGCATCCTGCACGGTGGCCTGCTGGTACGGCGACCACGTCGGGAACGTGCCCCAGTTGGAGAACAGGCCGTTGTAACCGCAGCTGGCCCGGGTCGCGCAAGCCTTGCCGACCTTGTTCGGATCGAGGGAGAAGATGTTGTCGTGCACGTGCACGTTCTGGGTCTTCCACCGGCAGTCACTCAGGTACGGCTCGCTCTTGATGGTGTTCGCGTTGCAGGTCTGGGCGGTGACCACGGACGGGTTGACCAGGGTGCCCGAACCGGTGCTGGTGTTGGCCGCCGAGCCGGCGAACCGGTCTGCGTTCTCCCACAGGATCACGCCGGCCCAGTTGTCGGTGAACACGTTCCCGCTGATCTCGAAGGTCTGGTTGAACACCCCGGCGACCCGCCTGTCGCTGCCGGACTCGGAGATGTACAGCGCAGGCGTCGGGAAGCCCTGGTTCTGCGGACCTTTGCCGAGGCCGTTGCGGGCGAACGTGTTACCGCGGATGCCGGCGTTGTAGCTGGTCTCGTAGACGATGCCCTCGGCCAGGTTGTTCGAGATGTAGTTGCCCTCGATCACGAACCCGGTGTTGTTGGTGTCCGCCCAGAGCCCGGCGCTGTGGTTGTCGTGCACCCAGTTGCCCCGGACGACGGCCCCGGTGACCTCCCAGAACTTGCCGCCGCCGGTGCAGCCGCAGCCGACCTTGGCGGCCTCCCAGTCGTCGGTGTTGTTGCCGGCGATCTCGTTGCCCTCGATGGTGATGCTCATGACCTTGTCGGGGTTGTAGGCGTTGAACCCGTACTGGCCGTTGTCCTGCAGGCAGTTGCCGCGGACGATGTTGTGGTCGCCGACCATGACGCCGGCACCGGCGTTCAGCCGGATCGTGTTGGCCTCGATCGTCCACCGGGCGGCCGCGTCGTGGTTGACCACACCCTCGTCGTTGTTGGTCCGGGGCGCCCCGAAGTTCTGGATGGTCAGGTTCTTCACCGTGACGCCGGCGGCGTAGCCGGTGAACGCGTAACGGTTGCGTTTGCGGCCGTCCATCACCGCACCGGGCGCGCCGATGTAGGTGTTGCCCTCCTTGGGAATCACCTGGGCGTAGGGCGCGGTACCGAGGGTGTGCGTGCCGGCGGTCAGGTAGAACGTCGTGCCGGCCGGGCTCTGTTCGGTCAGCTGGTTCAGGTTCTGGGTCGGGTCGACCACGACCGCCCCGGCCGGAGCCTGGGCCGGCCCGGACAGCGCGGTGACGTTGTTGCAGACCTTCGCCGGCGGAGTCGTCGGCGCGGCCGGCGGCGGCGACTGCTGGGCCGCCGTCGGCGTCGGGGCCGGACCGTTCTGTGCCTGCCCGGGCGACCGATCGCCTCCGGCGACGGTGAGGTAGACCGCCACCAGGGCGGCGACCACGATCAGGGCGGCGGCGCCGATGATTCGTGCGTCGCGGTACCACGCGGTGCCCCGGCCGGTGGCCGGAGGGGGCGGGTCGCGATGTTCCATGACATTTCCTTCGGGGGGCACTGGAATCAGGTCTCAGCGGTGTGCGGGGGCCGGATGGCGGACGGCGAACCGGTAGATCTCGAGCAGTTGCTCGAGGTTGTGCGGCGGCTGGTGCTTCTCCTCGTACGTCTTCCGGGCGCGCCGGCCGAGCTCCTCGTACCGGTCCGGTGCGGTGTCGACGTCGAGCAGCAGCTTGGCCAGCGAGTCCGGCCGGCCGGGCTCGAACAGCATGCTGTCGACACCGTCCTCGATGAGGTCCGGGAACGAGCCGTGGCCGGACGCGAGCAGCGGTACGCCGACCGCCATCGCCTCCACCACGACCAGCCCGAACGTCTCCTCCCACTCCGACGGCAGGACGACCGCCCGGGACCGGCCGATCAGCTCGAAGACCTCCTGCTTGCTCATCAGCCCGCGGAGCTCGACCGACGGCCGCTCGGCCGCCCACGCGGCCACCTCGCCGACCAGCGGACCGCCGCCGGCGATCACGAGCCGGAGCGCGTCGTCCCCCGCGATCGCCCGGTACGCGTCCCAGCCCTTCATCAGCAGCGGTGCGCCCTTGGCCGCGTCCAGCCGGCCGACATAGCTCACCTGCCGGTCCCGCGGGCCGCCGAGCGGACCGTCGTACGGGACCAGGTTGTGCTTGACGAAGGTGCGGTCCGGATCGAAGTCCATCCCGGCCATCAAACTGCGCTGGGACTCGGAGATGAAGATGTACGCCGAGACCAGATTGCGCCACGTCTCCCGGTGGCCGCGGGTGTTCAGGACCGTGGTCGCGGTGGCCAGCTTGGATCCGCGGTAGCACCCGTGCCGCACGCCGGGCAGCGGATTGCCGCGGGCGCAGTCGTGGCAGACCGTGCCGTCGCGGAAGAAGTCCCCGCTGGCGCACAGCAGTTTGTAGTTGTGCAGCGTGATCACGGCCGGCACGCCGGCGTCGCGGCACGCGTACAGGATCGCCGGGCTCAGCAGCGGGAACGTGTTGTGCACGTGGACGACGTCCGGCCGGAAGTCCGCCAGCACGGCGGCCAGGTCGCGCCTGCTCGCCGGGTTCCAGACCACCCGGGCCGGCAGGGTTGCCTTCTGCCAGGCCGGCCAGTCCTCGATCTCGTCGCTGAACCGCTCGAAGTGCCGGACCTCGTGCCCCAGCTCGGCCAGTGCCGCGCTCTCCTGGTCGACCACCCGGTTCTCGCCGCTCGGAGCGGTCGACCGGTACCTGTTGTGCACCAGCAGGATCTTCATCGCGCTCCCTCACGGGGGTTCAGGTTGTAGACCAGCGACGCGGCCAGCGTCAGCTCCAGCAGGTACGGCGACGCCTCGCTCAGACCGCTCTCCGTGAACGACGCGACCACGCAGTACGCGACCAGGAAGAGCGCCAGCGCGCGCTGCGGACCCTGCGGCCGGAACCACGCGGAGGTCAGGACGAACAGCACGAGGACGATCGTGATCGCGACACCGACGAGACCGACGTCGTAGTACGTGCCCAGCCAGTTGCTGTCGATCGGCAGGCCGTTGAACGACTTGTTCGACAGCCCGAAGCCGAAGAAGGTCTCGAAGGTCGACCGGGGCGCGGCCAGGATCGACTCCCAGACCGCCCGGCGGCCGGTGAGCTCGGTCACCTCCTCGGAGTCCTGCCCACGCGCCAGCCAGGTACTCACGACCGAGCCGAGGGTGAGTGCCCCGACGGTGAACCCGGCGACGCCGATGGCGAGGAACCTCCGGGCCCGGGTCCGGGCGGTGAACAGGCTCAGCCCGGCGATCAGTACGCCGGCCAGCATCGCGACCAGCGCGGTTCGGGTGTGGGTCAGCAGCAGAACCGGTAGGGCCACCAGCACGCTGGCGAGCGCGACACCGCGCCGGAGCAGCCCGCAGAACCAGAGCACGGCGGTCAGGCCGGCCGCGACCGCGGCGTAGTGCCCGACCTGGGTCGGCGGGATCGGCCAGATGACGCCGTGCAGCCGGTCCTCGAACATCGCGGTACCCGGCGCGACCGCCAGCCCCACGACGGCGCTACCGAGGATGAACCACAGCACGATCAGGTGGGTCCGTACCAGCAGCAGGTCCCGCCGGGTCCACCACGGCGTCAGCAGCCACAGGACCAGCACGAACGCGAACAGCCGGCTCGCCCGGAACAACGAGCCGCCGAGAAACTCCGCCCGGATGCTGGCCAGCAACGCCTCGGACGCCAGCAGGAGCAGGAGGAAGACGAAGACACTGGGCCGGACCCGGACCGGCCGGTTCACGGTCAGGACCAGCATCAGCGCACCCACCAGCGCCGCCTGCGCGATGAGCTTGCCGACCATCCCCGGGATCGGGAGCAGGTACGGTGCGCCGGCGAAGAACGTCATCACGTTCAGCACCAGCAGGCCCCAGACCAGCTGGACCCGGCGCCGCCGGCGGACCTCGGGCGCGACCGCCCGCCGGGTCGGCCGGAGGTCGATCCGGTGCGTCAGCCGCTCACTCAGCCCGACGCTCATCTCATCGGCCGAACATCTCGACGTCCACGGACCGGGCCGGAGCGGCCTCGGTCTCGGCGACGCCGACGCCCTCGTCGGTGCGGTCCGGACGGAGCACCACGGCGGTGTCGATCTCGAGCCCGGCCAGCCGCAGCATCTCGCCGGTGGCCTGGATCTTGGTGGTGGTCGACCGGCCCGCGGTCACCACGACGGCGGCGTGCGACGCCCAGGTGCCCAGGTGGTCGGCGCCCAGTTCGGGCGTCAGCGTGGCCAGGGTGAGCACCAGGTCGGCGACCTCCCAGGCGGCGTCGAGCGCCAGGTCTCCCGAGCTCGACGGCCGGCTGGTCTCACCCAGCAGCAGGTAGCTGCCCTGCGCCGGCGCGCCGTCCGGGTCGGGGACGTGCACGTCGATGCGCCGGTGCGGCTCGCTGAACCGGGACTCGTGCGTACCTGGGGTCTTCACCCCGAGCATCCCGGCGAGCATGCCGGTCCCGGACAGGTCGGCCACCAGGACGTGCTTGCGCTCCTCGGCCACCGAGACCGCCAGCGAGGCCACGACCAGGGCGCAGGTCCGGAGGTCGTCGACGCTGACCACCGCGATCGCCGGCGTCGGCCGCTCGCCCCAGAAGATCCGCTGGCCGAGGTGCTGGACCATCAGCCGGATCTCCGGCAGCCGCCGCTGCGACGCGCGCAGGTACCGGGGGAACGGCAGCACTCGCCAGCGTGGCGGTCGTTCGCTGCTCAGCCGGACGCGAGCGCCCAGCGCCCGGGCGATGTCCTGGCGCTTCCACAGCCGGTCGGAGATCAGCGCCCGAACGATCACGAAGCCGAGCCCGAGGAACAGGCCGGCGATCAGCCCGGTGCCGGCGTTGATCGCCAGCGTCCGCTTGGCCGAGACCGGAACCGGCGCGGCCAGGTCGAGGATCCGGCTGCTGTTCATCCGCGAGGCCTGCACCTCCTGGTCCAGCATCTGCTGCCGGACGTACTGCACCCGGTCGCGGGCGACGCCGAGCCGGATCATCTGCGGGCTGTTCGGCCGGGCCGGCTCGTCCGGGTTGTCACCGGTTGCCACGACGGCCTTCTCCGCCACGTCGAGCGCGGCCTCCGCCGTCGTCAGGTCACGCCTCAGCGGGACGTCCTGCAGCGCGATCTGCTCCTTGCGGAAGATCAGGAACACCTGCGCCAGGACCGTCGCCTGCTTGGTGGCCAGGTCGGTCGCGTCGGCCTGCACCTTGATCTCGAGCACCCGGTCCGTCATCGCCACCGCGGTGTACCGCTTGATCAGCTCGTCCGGAGTCTCGGGCAGCTTCAGCAGCTCGATCACCCGCTGCGCGACCGTGTGCGTGGTCGCCAGGCTCACGTCCGTGGCCATCGCCTTGGCCGGGTCGTCGCCGTCCTTGTGTGTCAGCAGCAGCCGGGTCGAGGAGACGTGCGGCTGCGGCAGGGCGTAGGTCGACCCGAGGCCGCCGAGCAGACCGACGACGGCGAGCAGCAGCCAGATGCGCAGGTGCCGGCGGATGGCGTCGCGGAGAAAGCGAAAGGTGACCAGGCTGTCCGGCGGGAAGGCGTTCGTCGATTCGTCGACGAACAGCCCGTCGTCGTCGGTCCAGCGGGGGTCGGTGGCCGGCGGTGCGTTGTACGGCTGGTTGCTCATTTGGTCCTCCTCGCGGTGGTCCCGGTGAGGAGGGTGGGCAGCCGCGAGCCGGAGCGGCGCGCGGACTGCGAGACGCGGCCGATGGTGCGGTCGGTCGGATCGGGGTCGGTGACGACCAGCCCGTCGACGGTGCGGTCGTCGGCCGCGGCCGCGACCGCCAGCCGGGCCAGCTCCTCGGCCGTCACCGTGCCGGCGGACAGCGCGACGATCGTGTTGGTCGTCCGGGTGGTGCCGGCCAGGTGCGGCGCCTCCCGGTCGACGATGACCAGGTGGATGTCCAGGGCAACCTGTCCGGCCGGCTCCTGGTGCGTGTCCACCACGATCGAGGTGGAGATGCCGATCGAGTTCGCCAGCGCGGCCAGCTGAGGACCGAGCGGCAGCGCCTTGTCGTCGCCGGCGAACGAGATGACGGTCAGCGAGAGCTGCGGGCCGCCCCGCACGTCCAGGCCGAGGTGGTGCAGCGTCTTGCGCAGACTCCACGCCTCGACCGCGGTCGGCTGGTAGTGCTCCAGCAGGTACTCCCAGTCCGACACGTCGGTCGCCCGGTACGACGAGACCGATGCGAGCACCGGCAAACCGACCGCGTCGGCGATCTCGTCGCGCAGCCGCAGCCGCCGGTCGCCCCGGGCCTTGGCCAGTACCCCGATCGAGCCCGCGATCGCGCCGGCGAGCGCACCGAGCAGCCCCCAGATCCCCAGATGGACCGCCAGGTTCCCGCCCCGTGCGGTCGTCGCCTGCTCCAGCACGCGCGCCCCCGTTTTCTTCCCCAGGTCGCCGGGCAGTACCTGGTCGGTGGTGATGAAGACCAGGTAGACCTCGGCGACCGCGTTCGACAGCCGCATCGACTGCGCTGCCGTCGTGCCCTTGGCATCGATCTTGATGACGTCGTCGGTCACCGCGGTCACCTTGACCCGGTCCCGGACCACCTTGGTGGACAGCGCCGGGCTCAGGTTCTGGCCGGCGCTCTTCAGCACCGGCTCGCTCTCGGCGATGAAGACCTGGGTCTCGATGCTCTGCGTTCCTCCGGCCTTCTCCGCGTCGGCGGCCGGAGGCGGCGGCAGCACGACGAGCGAGGTGGCCGTGTGCATCGGCGGCACCAGCAGGCCGTAGCCCACTCCACCGAGCAGGCCGACCGCTGCGACGGCAGCGACGATGAGACGGTGCCGTCGAATGGCCCGCCAGGACTTCTTGACGTCGAGCTGCTGCGCACTCACGTGTCCACCTCGCTTCGCTCGGCTATGACGTGAGCGCCGGCGCAGTTCTGCTTGTCGGTTCGCTCGCTACGCTCGCTCACAGACCCCTCCAGTCGAACGCCACGATCGGTTCGGAGTAATAGAGGGCCCGGAACGCCGAGTGATACAGCGAAACCCCGGTCAGGACCGGAATCGGAACGTGCTGGTCGCGGGGGAGTCCGGGCCGAGAACGCCGGAACCGACCAGCGTCGTGATCGGCACCTTGCGCCCGAATCGCGGTGAGTACCAGCCCAGCAACGGATCGTCGGCACCCGAGTACGCCGTCCAGCTCAGGCCGGCGGGCAGATCGGCGTCCGCAGACCCGTTCGGCCACTTGAGCCGGGCGGTCGCGCCGTCCAGCTCGACTGTCACGTCCGGCCCGAGATGCCAGGCGATCCGTACTCCGACGGCATCGATTCCTTCCCCACCTCGTCGCCCCGGTCGGTGGTCGAGCCGGTCCTCGACCCGCAGCACGCCACCGTCGAGTACAGCGGTCCGCCGATGCGTGACCGGGGTCTCGCCGGACTGGTAGCCGTCGTGCTCGGCGTCCCAGATCACCACGTCACCGTCGGCGTCGACGCGCCGTACGCGGCCGTTGGCCCCGCGCAGCCAGAGGAACGGGCCGCCCCGGACGGACTGCTCGGCACCGGCGACCTCGACGGTGTTGTGGGCGATCGTCGAGCGGAAGTAGTTCCGCCACTCTTCCTCGCCGTGGTAGCAGTACGTGCCTGGATCGGCCAGCACGTCGACACCGCCGACCCGGACCTCGAGCGAGAGTGCGTCGCAGTGCGCGTGCGCCGCGATCGACAGGAAGCCGTGCGGACCCGCGTCGGCGCGGCACCAGATCTCCGGGCCCGCGTCACGACTGCGCAGGATCGTGATCCCGGCGTCGGCGAAGTGGTCCGGGCGCTCGGCCGGCCGGTCCGGCTGCGTCCCGCTGACCAGGCTTCCGGCCAGTACGGCGGTCGTCGTCGGCGGACTCACCGGCCACCACGAGGGCCGCCCGAGCACCGCGGCGCCGAGGGACAGGAACGCCGACCAGCTGTGCACGTCGGGTGGATCGAGGACGAGCACCATGCCTTCGTCGTCGTCACCCTGGCGTGGTGGCCGCAGAGTCTCGTCGACGATCGCGGCGGCGACGTCGAAGGTCCGGGTCAGCAGCGACCACGTCTGCTGGCTCAGCGGATGACCGGCCCTGTCCGCCTCCAGAGCGGCGTACAGGCCGAGCTCGGAGACGAAGCGGTGGTAGTCGGAGGCGAGCTCGCGGTTGACGCCGGACGGGAACGTGTTGGCGTCCAACTCCCTTTCCAGCAGGGCAGCGGCGTCCGCACGCCACTTGTCGCTCTGGGAGAACCAGGGGAACGCGCAGGCGCCGACGAGCCGGCCGGCGGCCTCGGCGATCACGTGGTTGTTCGCCGACGAGCCACGGCTCTGGAACGCCGCGAGGTAGCGCTGGTGCCAGTACAGCTGCCGCAGCGCGAGCTCGTTGTGCTCGAAGAGGTCGGTGACCTCGGGCCAGTCCTCGAGCAGCCGGCGGATCCAGGTCCAGCTGATCAGCCGGATGCCGATCTCGATGCCGCTGGCCCAGTGCACACCGGACAGGAACGGGTTCGACCGCCACCAGTCGTTCAGGTGGTCGGCGACGCGCTCGGCGTACCTGTCGTCATGGGTCAGGTACCAGGCCGCCGCCAGCTGGGTCAGGTGGTGGTGCCGGGACAACTCCCAGACCTGCTTGATGTTCCCGACCAGCTCCTCGTTGCGGTGGTTCAGCTTGAAGGTGTACTCCGACGGGTCGGAACGCCGGCCGGTCGTCGGGTCGCGGAACCAGTCCGGCGACGTCAGATCCGTCCGATCGACGCCGAGCACCTCCAGCCTCCCGGCCAGGATCGCGTCCGCGGTCTCGATCACCGCTCTGCGCGCATCATCCGGTACGGCGCCCGCCGCGTGCGGAGGAAGCGCCGCCGGGAACGTCAGCCCCTTGCGCAACGGCACCTGGGTCCTGGCGTTCTGCCCTGGCCGGACCTGCTGGTAGGCCCAGGCAGTACGCCGTCCGTGGTCGCGGGTGCGCCAGACCAGCTCGGTGGGGGACATCCGCCGCAGGCGGCGGACGTACCAGCCCAGAGGCTGCCGGCTCACACCTTCCCCTGACCGGGGCGGTGGGGCGGGGATGGAACCTGCTCAGCGTGACCGCTGGCGAGGCTCTTGTCGACCGCGATGGTCGCCCGGGTGGTGGCGATCAGCGAGTCGAACGGGATCGGCATCGGCCCGCCGGACTTCACCGCCGCGACGAACCGCTCGAGCTCCGTCCGCTGGCCCTTGTCGGTGCCGCGCGTCTTCCGGGTGGACGGCTTCCGGCCGGTCCACACCGAGGCGCTCTGGAAGTTGTCCAGCCGGCCGTTGCGGCCGCCACCGGTGACGTCCAGCGTCTCCTTCGGGAACCGGGAGTTGCCGCCGCCGACGTAGCTGATCGTGCCGACCGAGCCGTTGCCGAACCGCAGGCTGACGACCACGTCGCCGGTGTCCGGTCCGGGAACGGCGTACACCTCGGTCGGCGGGCTGTCGAGCCACCAGCTCAGCGTGTCGATGAAGTGGCCGCCCTCACCGGCGAACCGGCTGCCCTCCTTGTCCTGGTCGAGGTACCAGCTGGACGGATCCAGCCGGCCCGCGTTCACCAGGTACCGCAACGACGACCCGCCGCCGGGGTGGCCGAATCGCTCCCGCAGACCGGTCAGCAACGGCGCGAACCGCCGGTTGAACCCGACCATCAGCCGGTCGTTGCCGGTGGCCTCCGCGGTCGCGACGATCCGGTCCAGGTCCTCGTCGGTCAGCGCCAGCGGCTTCTCGACGAAGACGGCCTTCCCGGTCTCCAGCGCCCTGCACGCCAGGTCCGCGTGCGTGCTGTGCCGGGTCACCACGAAGATCGCGTCCAGGCTGTCGTTGGTCAGGACGTCGTTCGCGTCGGTCGAGATCCGCTCGAACCCGAACCGCCGCTGGGCGTTGGCCGCCGACAACGACTTGTTCGTCGCGACGTGCGCGAGCACGGCGTCGTCGTTCTTCTGCAGGTGCGGAAGAAGCATGCTGGACGCGTAGTTGCCCGCCCCGATGAAACCGAACCGGGCGGCGCCGGCCGGAGCCGGCCGACCGGCAGGCTCCCGCCGCCGAGTGACACCAGGAGCAACCACGCCCTCAGCGGGCGGCAGCTCACCCTCGCCTTGCGGCTCGGGCTTTGGGTACTCGAAGAGGAAGCCGACGCCGGGGAGGGCGCCGGAGGAGAGCTGCTGGTAGACCTCGGTGGCGTCGGCGATCGGGAAGACCCGGGCGACCAGCGAGCCGACGTCGATCTGTTCGCGGGCGATCAGGTCGACGAAGCACTCGAGGTTGCGGCGTTCGGTCCAGCGGACGTAGCCGGCCGGGTAGTCGATGCCTTCGAGCTCGTAGCGGTCGTCGTACCGGCCAGGGCCGTACGACCGGGAGAACCGGACGTCCAGTTCCTTGTCGTAGTACGCGTTCCACGGCAGGTCGAGCTTGGTCTTGCCGATGTCGACCACGCGGGCGCGGTCGCGGGCCAGCCGGGCGGCGGTCTCGACCGGGCCGTTCGAGTGCCCGCCGGCCGCGAGCAGGACGTGATCCGCGCCGAGACCGTTCGAGGCCTCCAGCAACGACCGCTCGAGGACGGCGATCCCCGCCTCGTCGGCGGACGAGCAGTGCAGCGCGCCGGCCTTCTCCGCCATCCGGCAGCGGTCCTCGACGGTGTCGATCCCGAACACCCGGACGCCGGCCGCGACCAGCAGCCGGACCACGAGCTGACCGACGAGACCGAGCCCGATCACCACGGCGGTGTCGCCGAGTTGCACCTCGGACTGCCGGACGCCGTGCATCGCGATCGCACCGACGGTCGAGAACGCGGCCTGCTCCGGCGGTACCCCGTCCGGCACCGGCACGCACAGGTTGACCGGCACCCAGTTGTACTCCGCGTGCAGCGCGAACTCGTTGCCCGCGGCAGCGACCAGCTGACCGACGCTGAACTCCTCGGCTCCCGCGCCCACCTCGACCACGACCCCGCACAGCGAATAGCCCAGCGGGGTGTAGGAGTCGAGCTTGTTCATCACCTTCTTGTAGGTGTTGAGCGCGCCCTGCTGGGCGACCGAGTCCAGCACCTTCCTCACCTGGTCGGGCCGGGCCCGGGCCTTGCCGAGCATCGACAGCCTGGCCTCGCCGACCTTCATCAGCTCGGTGCCGGTCGAGATCAGCGAGTAGAGCGAGCGGACCAGGACACCGCCGGGCGCGCAGCTCGGCGCCGGTACGTCGAGAACCGCGAGCTCACCGGACTTGTAGTTCTGTGCAACCTGTTTCATGCCAGTCCTTCAGAGAGAAACGTCGTCACAAGGAGGTGATGGTCACGCCCAGGGAGCGCATGTGCCGGCTCCAGGTCTCCAGGGTCAGCAGCTGCCAGATCTGCTTCGAGTAGTCCTCACGCCCGGCCCGCTCGTCGTCGACCAGCCGCTGCACGGCCGTCTGCCGCAGGAAGCCACTGCCGACGAGCTCGCCGCGCAGCAGCACGTCGTCGACGAGCTCGCGCAGGTCGTTGCGGACCCAGGCCCGCAGCGGCGCGCTGAACGACGCCTTCGGCCGGTAGATGATCTCCTTCGGCAACCAGGCCTCGGCCGCCTTCTTCAAGGCGAGCTTGCCCTGCCGCCGGTGGATCTTCTCGCTGCCGGGGATGGAGAACGCCGCCCGGGCGACGATCGGGTCCACGAACGGCGTCCGGACCTCGGTCGACGCGGCCATGCTGGACCGGTCGGTGTAGGCCAGGTTCAGGCCGGGCAGGAACATCCGCGCGTCGGCCAGGCACATCCGGTTCACGTGGTCGTCGAGCGTGGTGTCGTGGTAGATGTCGCTGTGCTCGCCGATCAGCTTGCCGACGTACGGCTCGAGGTCGGGACTGAGCAGGCCGGCCAGCTGGTCGGCGTCGTACATCGTGTAGCTGCGCCGGAACGCCGTCTCCTCGGGCAGGTCGGCGAACGTCAGGAACCGCTTCGCCCAGCGTGCGTACCGCAGTCCGCGGCCGTTCGCGGTCACCGGCAGCCGCCGGACCGCGGGACCGACCAGCCCGTTGCGCAGTGCGCCCGGAAGCCGCTGGTACTGCGCTCCCATCACACAGGCGAGGTGTTTGCGGTAGCCGCCGAACAACTCGTCGGCGCCCATCCCGGACAGCAGCACCTTGACCCCGGCGTCGCGGGCGGCGTCGCACATCAGCAGCGTGTTGATCGCGGCCGGGTCGCCGATCGGCTCGTCCAGGACGTCGACGATCCGGGGCAGCAGGTCAACCACGTCGGGCGCGATCTCGATCTCGTGCAGGTCGATGCCGAACTGCTGGGCCACCTTGCGGGCGTAGATCGCGTCGTCCGGCATCGCCTCGAGCCGCTGGTCCTGCGCGCGGAAGGTGATCGTGTACGAGTCGATCCCCGGGTCCAGGCGCTTGGCCAGCACCGTGACCAGGCTGGAGTCGAGCCCGCCGCTGAGGAACGTCGACACCCCGACGTCGGCGACCAGGTGCGCCGCGACCGACTCCTCGATCACCGACCGCAGGTCGGCGGGCGGCCCGGCGGCCGCCTCGGTGGCGACGTCGGTCACCCGCCAGTACGTCTCGTGCCGGCTGCTGCCGTCCGGCCGGAACTCGGCCCACGACCCGGGCGGCAGCTTCTCCACACCCTCGATCGCGCACCGCTGCTCGGGCAGCCAGTAGTAGAGCATCGACGCGATCAGCGCGCCCGGATCGGTCCGCAGCTCGGGGCCGATCGCGGCGACCAGCGCCTTCAGCTCGGACGCGAAGATCACGCCGCCGTGCCGGCGGTGGAAGTACAGCGGCTTGATGCCCAGCGGGTCGCGGGCCAGGTACAGGCTCCCGCTGTCCTCGTCGAGCATCGCGAACGCGAACATGCCACGGAACCGCGACAGTGCCGCCGGACCCCAGCGGCGCCAGGCCTCCAGCACCACCTCGGTGTCGGAGTGGGTCCGGAACGCGACCCCGGACCTGGCCAGCTCGGCCCGCAGCTCCTTGTAGTTGTACAGCTCGCCGTTGTAGCTGATCGTCAGGCCGCGCTTGCTGAACGGCTGGTCGGCCCCCGACGACAGGTCGATGATCGACAGCCGCCGGTGCGCCAGGTAGGCCCTGATCGCACGGCTGCCGTCGCCGTCCTCGAACCGGTACACGCCGTCGGCGTCCGGACCGCGGTGCGCGATCCGGTCGTTCATCGTGGTCGCCAGGGCCAGCCCGTCGTGCTGCTGGTAGCAACCGGCGATGCCGCACACGTCAGGACCCCGATGCCTGGCGGAAGTCGCCGAGCACGCTGGAGTGACCGGTCAGCTGGTCGTACACCTCGAGGTAGGACTTCTGCTGGTGCTTCCAGGCGAGCGCCTGCTCGACCCGTTCGCGCCCGAGCCGGGCCATCCGGCGGCGGCGGACCTCGTCGTCCAGCAGGTCGACGATGGCCTGGCCGTACTTCTCCACGTCGTTCGGCTCGACGTACACCGCGGCGTCGGCGGCCGACACCCTGGTCTCGACCAGGTCGAAGGCGACGACCGGCAGCTCGAACGCCATGTACTCCATCGTCTTGTTCATCGTGGAGACGTCGTTGAGCGGATTCTTCGGGTCCGGCGACAGCCCGAGGTCGGCGGTCGACATCACCGTGCGGACCGTCTCGTCCGGCACCCGGCCGGTGAACTCGACGTGCTCTTCCAGACCGAGCTGGTCTCGTAGCGCGACCACCTCGTCGAAGGCGTCACCGCCGCCCATCAGCGTGAACGCGATGTCCGTGCGGCCGAGCTGGTTGACGACCACGTCCGCGGCCCGGACGACGATGTCGACGCCGTCCTGCGGACCCATGACGCCGATGTAGGTGACCAGGTAGCGGTGACCGCGGCGGACCGAGTCGTCCGCCGAACCGCGGCGCAGCTTGTCCGGATCGGGACCGGTGCGGACGACGGTGACGTCGTGGTTGGCCTTGCCACTGCGGGTGATCGCGATGTGCCGGTACGAGTCGTTCGTCGAGATCACGTGGTCGGCCGTGCGGTGCGTCCGCCGCTCGAGCCAACGCAGTCCCTTGTACGCCGGACTCGACGTACCGCCGAACCGGGACTGGAACAGCTCCGGGCACAGGTCGTGGTGGTCGAACACGAACCTGGTGCGGTCGAGCCGGCGCAGCAGCAGCGCGATCGGCCAGAAGATGTCGGGCGGGTTGCACGCCTGCATCACCAGGAACTTGCCCGCCTTGCGGGCCCGCAGCACCAGCCGCAGCGTCATCAGGAACGAGTAGGCGTACTCAGCGACGAAGCTGAGCTTGCTGCCACCGGGCGCGTACGCCTTGTACTTGTGCACGGTGACCCCGTCGAGCACCTGGTACGACGGATCGCCCGGGCCCTTCGGGCAGACCACGGTCACGTCGTACCCGGACCTCGCCAGGGCCTGGCACTCCAGCCAGACCCGGCGGTCGAACGGGACCCACAGGTTCTGGATGATGATCAGGACGCGCGGACCGCTCACCAGGCCACTCCTTCGTATCCGGTCAGCGCCTCGACCTCGGCGCCGAGCCGCCCGCTCAGGTCGATGGTCCGGGCCGGCGGGGTGGCCAGCAGGGCGCTGACGGCCGCGGGGTCGGTCGCCGAGACCAGCGCCAGGTCCGCGCCGCGGAGCGCCTCGGCCGGGTCGGCGGTCAGTACCCGCTGCAGGTGCGGCAGCTTCGAGGTGACGTGCCGCAGGTTGGCGCCGACCAGGCGGCTCGGGTTCACGATCGCGTCGTAGATCCGCAGGTTGTAGCCCTTGCCGATCAGCCGCTCGGCGAGCTCGACGCTCGGGCTCTCCCGCAGGTCGTCGGTGGCGGTCTTGAAGCTCAGGCCGAGCAGCGCGATCTCCCGGCCGGGGCCGGCCACGACCCGGTCGACGACGTCGCGAACGGTGAGCTCGTTGGTCGTCAGCGTGCCGGCCAGCAGCGGCAGGTCGGTGTCGTTGACCCGGGCCAGCTGGAGCACCGAGCGCAGGTCCTTCGGCAGGCACGAGCCGCCGAACGCGAACCCCGGCCGCAGGTAGTACGGCGAGATGTTGAGGCTGGTGTCCTGGACGAAGATCCGCATGACCTCGCGCGAGTCCACGCCGTAGTGCCGAAAGATCCGCCCCATCTCGTTGGCGAACGAGACCTTGGTCGCGTGGAACGCGTTGCAGGCGTACTTGAGCGCCTCCGCGGTCCGGACGTCGACCACCTGCACGTCGACCGGGAGACCGCGGTTCTCGAAGATGAAGCCGAACAGGTCGGTCAGAGCGGTACCGACCCGCGCGTTCCGGGTGCCGACGACGACGAACGGCGGGTCGTAGAAGTCGGCCAGGCCGGACCCCTCCCGGAGGAACTCCGGGCACATCGCCGTACCGAAGGTGAAGTCGCCCGAGCCCGGCACCTCGGCCAGGACCTGCTCGACGACCTCGTCGACGGTGCCCGGCGGGACCGTGCTGCGGACCACGATGCTGTGGAAGCCCGAGGCCGGCGGTGCGACCACACCGGCTGCTTCCGCGATGTCACGGACCGCACGCCGGATGTAGGTGAGATCCGTACTGCCACTGGCGGTGGACGGCGTCCCCACACAGATCAGCGAGACGTCCGCGCCGTCGAGCGCGAGTCGCGGGTCGGTGGTCGCGTGCAGTCTGCCCGCGGTGACACCGTCCGCCACCAGTTCGTCCAGGCCGGGCTCGACCACAGGGCTGTGCCCCTCGGTGATCGGACCGACCTTCGCGAGATCGACATCGACCCCCCAGACGTCGTGGCCGTTGGCGGCCAGGCACGCCGCCGTCACCGATCCCACGTAGCCCAAGCCGAATACGGCAACCTTCATAACGCCCCCCACAGGCTCATGACACAGACGTTCGCGTGCTTGTCGCAGCGCCCATGAGAGCAGCGTCGACACCGTTCTGATACATGCGGCGGAAAGAATCTGATCGGCCCGCGCCACTCGGGCTGTCCATGAGGATCAGGTGGGAGGACCCGGACGGACCGATCCTGATTTCACGGAACGTGTTCGGCATCACGACATCGGAGTGATCATGGAAGCCTCGTACGACCTGCCGAACGGCGAGCGGGTCCGGATAGTCACACCGCGACGGTTGGCGGGACTCTTGGCCGCATCCGGGAGCTCTTCGGCTCCGGCGAGGTCCTGCCGGTCTTCTTCGTCGATCGGCTGTACGAGGCATGGCAGCGCGACAAGACCAGCGCCGCCGGCAGAGAGTTCGCGGCCTTCCGGAAGGCGTGATGGCGCTACGCGAGGGCGACTACATCGGCAGGCAGCTCGGCTACGGTCCGTCGTCCCAGAATCTCAGGGATGCCGTCGAGATCAAGGTGGAGGTCTTCGACAACGGCGGCGACGAGCGAGCGTCCCAGGCCGTCGCACCGGCTGATCCACCGCGAGTTCACTCCGCCGCCGAAGGTCGAGAACGGCCGGGTGGTCGTGGACCAGAAGGCTCTGCGGGCCGGCAGGTCGTGACATTCGACCGTCGCAGCGACGAGCCGGCCGGTATCGCGGACGAGGCCCTCAGCAGCAAGGGGTACAGACCACCACGCGTCGACTGCCGATGCCGCGGGACGTGCTGGAGCAACTCGCCCGCGAGAGTGCAGCGGCTGGAATCACGACGCCCAGGCCGTCGAGCTCACCGAAGGCGAGTGTGCGTCGGACCGACCGCCCTGAAGGTAAGCCATCGCGCGAGCGGTGAGTACCGCTTGCGCGCAGGGTCGCTCTGAGGTCGATCGAACTCAGCTGCCGCGAACTCGAATTCCGTCCGTGTGTATCACGGCGCCGGCTCGGTGATCTGTTCTAGCGACGACGGAGCCGAGCGGAGGAGCGGGCGGATGAGAGTTCTGGTCACCGGGGATCGCGGGTACATCGGTGCGGTGATGGTGCCGTTCCTGCGGGACGCCGGGCACCAGGTGGACGGTCTGGACACCGGGCTGTACGAGGGCTGCGACCTGCTCGGCGGGCCGGACCCGATCGGCTCCCGGAAGCCGCGCGACATGCGCGACGTCACCTCGGCCGAGCTCGGCGGGTACGACGCCGTCGTCTGCCTGGCCGCGCTGTCCAACGACCCGCTCGGTCACCTGAACAAGGAGGCGACCTACTCGGTCAACCTCGAGGGCACGCTGAACGTCGCCCAGGCGGCCAAGGAGGCCGGCGTCGAGCGGTTCCTGTTCGCCTCGTCCTGCAGCCTGTACGGCGCGGCCGGCTCCGAGGCGGTCGCCGAGGACGCCGAGATGTTCCCGGTGACGCCGTACGGCGAGACCAAGGCGCTGGCCGAGAAGGAGCTGTCCAAGCTCGCCGACGACAACTTCAGCCCGACGTACCTGCGGAACGCGACCGCGTACGGCGCCTCGACCCGGCTGCGGCTCGACATCGTGGTGAACAACCTGACCGCGATCGCGATGACCAGCGGCCAGGTCCGGCTGGAGAGCGACGGCACCCCGTGGCGGCCGCTGGTGCACATCGAGGACATCAGCCGGGCGTTCCTGACGGTGCTCGAGTCGCCGCGCGAGGTGATCCACGACGAGGCCTTCAACGTCGGCCGGTCCGAGGACGTCGTCCAGGTCCGCGACATCGCCGAGATGGTCCGCGACGCCGTGCCCGGCTCGGCCCTGTCGATCGCCGACGGCGCCGGCCCGGACCTGCGCAACTACAAGGTCGACTTCGGCAAGCTCGAGGACACCTTCCCGGACCTCAGGCTGCAGTGGACGGTGCGCAAGGGTGTCGACGAGCTCGCCGCCGCGTACCAGCGGCACGGCCTGACCCAGGCGGACTTCGACTCCGCCCAGTTCGTCCGGCTGCGCCGGATCCAGCAACTGCTGTCCGCGGGCCTGGTCGACGACCAGCTCCGCCGGCAGACCGACGACCAGTTCCCGGGTCCCGGGGACGCACTGTTCGTCACCACCGACTCAGTCGAGGAGAAGCACTGATGGGGGTATCAGTCGCCTGCCGCCTGTGTGGCGAGCCGTTGACCCGTACGTTCGTCGACCTGGGGATGTCGCCGCCGTGTGAGAGCTACCTGCGGGCCGACCAGCTCGACAGCGGTGAGACCTTCTACCCGCTGCACGTCCGCATCTGCGACAACTGCCTGCTCGTCCAGCTGCCGGCGTACGTCGCGGCCGACGACGTGTTCAGCGACTACCTGTACTTCTCGTCGTACTCGACCAGCTGGGTGGAGCACGCCCGCCGGTTCGTGGTCGACATGCAGGAGCGGCTGGACCTCGGTGCCGAGAGCCTGATCGTCGAGGCGGCCAGCAACGACGGCTATCTGCTGCAGCACGCCGTCGCCCTCGGTATCCCCGTGCTCGGCATCGAGCCGGCCGGGAACATCGCGGCGATCGCCAACGAGAAGGGCATCCGGACCGAGAGCTACTTCCTCGGCGAGGAGACCGGTACCGACGCGGCCGCGCGGCACGGCAGGGCCGACCTTGTCGTCGGCAACAACGTGTTCGCGCACGTGCCGGACATCGTCGACTTCGCCAAGGGCCTGCGGGCGCTGGTGAAGGACGACGGCCTGGTGTCGCTGGAGTTCCCGCACCTGCTCCGGCTGATCGAGCGGCGTCAGTACGACACGATCTACCACGAGCACTACCAGTACCTGACGCTGAAGACGGCCGCGCTGGCGCTGGAGAAGGCCGGCCTGAAGGTGGTCGACGTCCAGGAACTGGCCAGCCACGGCGGTTCGCTGCGGCTGATGTCGCAGCCCATGGACGCACCTGCAGCGACGGCGGGGGAGCCTTCTGAACTCGTGCTGAAGGTCCTGCAGGACGAGGCCGACGCCGGGCTGCACACGGTCGAAGGGCACGCGGGCTTCGCGCGCGAGGTCTTCACGATCAAGGCCGAGCTGCTGGAGTTCCTGGTCCAGGCTCAGCGCGCCGGCAAGTCGGTCGCCGGGTACGGCGCTCCCGGCAAGGGCAACACGCTGCTGAACCACTGCGGCATCCGCGAGGACCTGCTGGCGTTCACGGTCGACCGCAGCCCGCACAAACACGGCATGTTCCTGCCCGGCACGCACATCCCGATCCACGCGCCGGAGCGGCTGGCCGAGGCACGGCCGGACTACATCGTGATCCTGCCGTGGAACCTGCGCGAGGAGATCGTCCACCAGTTGGCCTACGCACGGGAGTGGGGCGCGAAGTTCGTCGTCCCGATCCCGCGCCTCGAAGTGATCTGAAAACGACAGCGGTTGTGGGGGAGGGACAGTCAATGAAGGTCGTGATCTTCTGTGGGGGGTTCGGGCTGCGGATGCGCAGCGGGGTGGACTCCGCACCGAAGCCGATGATGACGATCGGCGACCGGCCGGTCCTGTGGCACGTGATGCGGTACTACGCCCACTTCGGGCACACCGAGTTCATCCTGTGCCTGGGATTCGGCGGCTCCGCGGTGAAGGAGTACTTCCTGCGCTACGAGGAGACGGTCTCCAACGACTTCGTGATGACCAAGGGCGGGCAGCGAATCGAGCTGCTCGACTCCGACATCAACGAGTGGAAGATCACCTTCGTCGACACCGGGATCGACACCTCGATCGGTGAGCGCCTGCGCCGGGTCCGGCCGTACCTGGAGGACGACGACGCGTTCCTGGCGAACTACGGCGACGTGCTCACCGACGCGCCGATGGACAAGATCGTCGACCACGTGATGACCAGCGACATCACCGCTAGCCTGCTCGCGGTGCCGCCGCAGGCGTCCTTCCACGTGGTCGAGTTCGGCACCGACGCCCGGATCACCGGACTGCGGTCGGCCGCCGACCTGAACGTCTGGATCAACGGCGGGTACTTCGTCTTGAAGAAGGAGATCTTCGACGTCCTGCACGAGGACGAGGACCTCGTCGGCGACGCGTTCCCGCGGCTGTCCGCGATGCGCCGGCTGGAAGCCATCCCGCACCACGGTTTCTGGGCGCCGATGGACACCCTGAAGGAGCGCAGCCAGCTCGAGGAGCTGTACCGCTCCGGCAAGAAGCCGTGGGCGCTGTGGAGCCACGAGGCCCGGCAGCAGCGTTCGCAGGTGCTGGAGAAGCCGCTCGACCTGCCCGGTGACGACGCCCCCATGGTGGTGGCGATCTGATGCTGCCGTTCCAGCTCGGTCTGATCGAGCGCCCGGTCCACCTGGTGGCTGTTGGCGCTCACCCGGACGACATCGAGATCGGCTGCGGCGGCACGCTGCTCAAGCTGGCCGAGTCGGTGCCGGAGCTGACCGCCGAGTTCGTGATCGCGACCGGCAGTCCGCTCCGGCTCGACGAGGCCCGCCGGGCGGCGGAGTTGTTCCTGCCGGAGTGCGAGGTGACCGTGACCTCGGCCGAGCTGCCGGACGGTCGGCTGCCGTCGTACTGGAACGAGACCAAGGAGTTGCTCGAGGCAACGGCTCGGGGTGCGCAGGCACCCGGCGGCCGCCGCCCCGACCTGGTGCTGGCGCCGAGTCGCACCGACGCGCACCAGGACCACCGGCTGATCGCCGAACTGGCGCCGACGGTGTGGCGGGACCATCTGGTGCTGCACTACGAGATCCCCAAGTGGGACGGCGACTTCAGCCGGCCGTGGCTGTACGTCGACCTGACCGAGGAGCAGCTGCGGGAGAAGATCACCCGGCTGCACAAGGCCTACCCGTCCCAGGTTCCGCACGACTGGTTCGACGAAGAGGTCTTCGCCGGGCTGGCCCGGCTGCGCGGGATGGAGTGCCGGGCGCAGTACGCGGAGGCGTTCACCACGGCCAAGGCGACATTGACATGGTGACTGCATGGTGACTGCATGGTGACCGGAGGGGGTCCAGTGAGCTTCAAGTGCCGAGGGTGCGCGGGGGAGAACGTCGTACCGGTGGTGGACATCGGGGCGCAGCCGTGTGCCGACTATTTCCCGTCCGCGGACACACCCGGACCGGACCCGCGCTGGCCGCTCGAGCTCTGGCTGTGCCAAGACTGCACGCTGGTCCAGCTCGGTCCGGTCGAGCCGCAGCTGCCGGAGGAGCCGCTGGCGGTCGAGTCGGCGACCAGCATCGCGCACGCCGAGAAGTCGGTGAAGGAGATCCTGGCCGAGTATCCGGAGCTGAACGGCGGCGTGGTGTTCGAGTTCGCCAGCCATCACGGCGGTTCCTGGCTGCAGCACCTGTACGCCGCCGCCTGCCGGCCGGCCGAAGACGGCGAACAGGCCGACCTGGTCGTGGACGTCCACGGCATCGTGCACGAGCCCGCATTCGGTGAGCTGTTGAAGCTGCGCGCGGACCGGCTGGCACCGGGCGGCCTGCTGGTGATGGAGTTCCACCACCTGCTGCCGCTGTTCGTCGGCAACCAGTTCGACACCATCCGGCACGGGCATTGGTCGTACATCTCGCTGCGGGCGCTGCAGAACGTCGCGGCGTTGCACGGGCTGACCGTCGAGTCGGTGAAGCAGGTCGAGATGTTCGGCGGCAGCCTCATGGTGATGCTGCGGCACACCGCGGACGCCAAGCCGGATGCGTCGGTGGATGTGGTGCTGGCAGACGAGGACGCGGCCGGCATCGCCGACGAGGTCCAGCTCGGCAGCCTGCAGGAGGCCGCGTGGCACGCGGCCGGAGTGCTGCACGACGAGCTCACCCGCCATAAGGCCGCCGGCCGGACCGTGCTCGGGTACGGCGCGCCCTCGAAGGCGCCGGTCCTGCTGGACCTCAGCAAGGTCACCACGGACCTGCTGCCGTTCACGGTCGACATGGCCACCGGCAAGCACGGTCGCCGGATCCCCGGGGGCTGCGGCGTCCCGATCCGGCCGATCGACGAACTGCGCGCCGCGAGGCCGGACGTCGTCCTCGTGCTCACCTGGGACATCGCCGACGAAGTGATCGCCCAACTGGAGGCCGGTGGCGGCTGGGGTGCGACGTACCTCGTCCCGCTACCCGAGCCGCACGAAATGAAGCGTTGACAGAGAAGCCGATCTTCGGATGGCTCGCCGAGAGGAATCAAGATGACATTGCCGGTTTCGTCTGTCGCAAGGGTCCTGCGCGGCTCGTCGGGGCTACGAGGTGTGCTCCGGCCTCTTCGTGGCGCGATGGCCAGGGTGGCGTTGATCCACCGCCTGAGGTGGCAGGTCACCTCGCGGGAGGCTTTGTTCACCCAGGTCTATGAGACGGCGGGATGGGACAGCGGGGAGTCGGGGTCCGGTACGGGATCTGAGTTGCGCGCCACCGTCGACATCCGCCGGCAGCTGCCTGAGCTTCTGACGCGCCTCGGCGCAACGTCGTTGCTCGACGCGCCGTGCGGCGACCTGAACTGGATGCGTCAGGTCGAACTTCCGGTGCGGGACTACCACGGTGTGGACATCGTGCCGAGCGTGATCATGGAGAACCGGCGGCGCTTCGGCGACGCGCACCGGCACTTTGCTGTTGCTGACCTGACCCGCGAGGAGCTGCCTCGAGCCGACGTGATCCTGTGCCGGGATTGCCTCGTGCATGTCTCGTTCCAGGACGCGGCGCTGATTTTGGAGAACTTCCGCGCCACCGGTGCAACCTGGCTGCTGGTCAACACCTATCCGTACGTCGACCGCAACCGGAACCAGTTCACCGGCAGGAACTGGCGGCGATTGAATCTTCGCCTCCCGCCCTTCGAGTTTCCCGAACCGGTCGAGTCCTTCCCGGACGGCGGCGACGTCGATCCGAGTCGACTCGCCCTGTGGAAGCTCCAGGAGCTCCCTCCTGTGCAGCGGAGCGCAGTGTGAGCGGATCGACGAAGCCACCTCTGCCTGCAGGAGCCGGCCTGGCCGCCTTCTTCGCGCCGCCCGTGGTGGTGACCGCCAGTGCCACAGGGCAGTTGGGCGGTGCCGGTGACGGCTCGGGCGCCACGTATCTCATCGTGGTGCCCGCCCGGACAGAGTCGTAGGTCCGACCATGAGAGGGGTGCTGCGCCGCGTTACCTGGGGACTCGCTGACCAGGCTGTGACCAGCCTGGTCAGCTTCGTGGTCGGCATCGTCGTCGCGCGGTCGCTGGGCGCTCTGGAGTTCGGCGCGTTCAGCCTGGCCTGGGTGACGTACGGGGTAGTGGTCAACATCTCGCGCGGCCTGGCCACCGATCCGCTGGCCGTGCGTTTCAGCGGTGTACCGCGCTCGGTCTGGAAGGCGGCGGTGGCCAGCTCGTCCGGGATGGCGATCGCGGTCGGCCTGGCGACCGGCGCGATCTGTGCCGTGGTCGGTGCCGCGCTCGGCGGCAGACCCGGCGCCGCGTTCATCGCGCTGGGCGTGGTGCTGCCGGGACTGATGCTGCAGGACAGCTGGCGGTTCGCCTTCTTCGCCTCGGGTCAGGGCGGCAAGGCGTTCCTCAGCGACATCACCTGGGCAACCGCGCTGGTGCCGCTGCTGTACCTGGCGAAGCAGGACGGCCCGAGCGTCACCAAGTTCGTCCTGGCCTGGGGTGCGGCCGGAATCTTCGCCGCGTTGGTGAGCGGTCTGCAGGCCGGCGTCGTCCCGAGGTTGTTCCGGGCCCGGCGGTGGCTCCGGGAGCATCGCGATCTCGGTCTGCGCTACCTCGCCGAGAACGTGACCATCAGCGGTGCCTACCAGTTGAAGATGTACGGTCTCGGCGCGTTCGCCGGGGTCGCCGCGGTCGGTACCGTCCGCGGCGCCGAGATGATGCTCGGTCCGTTCTTCATCGTGCTGTCCGGTATCGGTCTGGTGGCAGTGCCGGAGGCAGCCAGGATGCTGCGTCGTTCGCTGCGGGCGCTGAAGGGATTCTGCCTGCTGATCGGCAGCGCCCAGGCGCTGGCCGCGCTGGCCTGGGGCATGACGCTGGTGCTTACGATGCCGCACGCCTGGGGGCATGCGGTGCTCGGTGAGGTCTGGGACGCCACCGAACCATTGTTGCTGCCGGCCACTTTGTCGGTGATGTTCGCCAGTTTCTACACCGGTGCCTCGGCCGGCCTGCGCGCGCTCGGCGTGGCCCGGCGGAGCCTGAAGGCGCAGCTGTACGCGTCGGCGGCC
>NZ_SMKR01000065.1 GCF_004348725.1 Kribbella turkmenica | reverse complement strand
GACCAGGGCCTGGCGGCCGGACTGACGTCGATGACGCAGGAGGTCGGAGGCGTCGTCGGTACGCCGGTCCTGGCCGCGATCGCCGCGACCCAGGCGGTCCAGCTGACCGGATTCCACCTCGCGCTCTCGTTCGACGTGGCATTGACGCTCGTCAGCGTGGTCCTCGTCTGGCTGGGGCTGCGGCCGCGCACCACAAAGATCGACGGATGCCGGCCGCAGCCGGTCATCGACCGTCAGCGGGTGGAAATGATCTGAGCGCTACTTGTCCGTGGCGAACGCGGCGTCGAAGGCTGCCTCAGGCTTGTCGAAGGCCAGGGCGCGGATCACGTTGACCGCCTCCGCGGCGCCGACCTTGCGCTCCATTCCGGCGTCCTCCCACTCGACCGAGATCGGGCCGTCGTAGCCGATCGCGTTCAGCACGCGGAAGCAGTCCTCCCACTGGACGTCGCCGTGGCCGGTCGAGTAGAAGTCCCAGCCGCGCCGCGGGTCACCCCAGGGCAGGTGCGAGCCCAGCCGGCCGTTGCGGCCGCCGCCGACGCGCATCCGGGTGTCCTTGCAGTCGACGTGGTAGATCCGGTCCTTGAAGTCCCACAGGAACGCGACCGGGTCGATGTCCTGCCAGACCATGTGGCTCGGGTCCCAGTTCAGCCCGAACGCCTCCCGGTGGCCGATCGCCTCCAGCGTGAGCGTCGTAGTCCAGTAGTCGTAGGCGATCTCCGACGGGTGCACCTCGTGCGCGAACCGGACGCCGACCTCGTCGAACACGTCCAGGATCGGGTTCCACCGGTCGGCGAAGTCCTGGTAGCCGGCCGCGATCCGCTCGGCGGGCACCGGCGGGAACATGGCGACGTACTGCCAGATCGACGAGCCGGTGAATCCGATGACCGTGTTCACGCCGAGCTTGGCGGCCGCCCGCGCGGTGTTCTTCAAATCCTCGGCCGCGCGCTGCCGGACGCCCTCGGGATCACCGTCGCCCCACACCCGCGACGGCACGATCGCCTGGTGGCGGAAGTCGATCGGGTCGTCGCAGACCGCCTGGCCGACCAGGTGGTTCGAGATCGCGTAGACCTTCAGGTTGTACTTCGCCAGGATGTCGTGCCGGCCCTGGACGTAGGCGTCGTCCTCGACCGCCTGCTGGACGTCGAAGTGGTCACCCGAGCACGCGATCTCGACCCCGTCGTACCCCGACTCGGACGCGAACTGGCAGACCTCCTCGAACGGAAGATCGGCCCACTGACCCGTGAACAACGTGATCGGACGTGGCATCTGGCTGGCTCCTCAGCGGTTAAGAGTTCTCGACGGTGATCCAGGCGCTGTCCGCGGCCGCCGACCGCAGGACCGCGTCGATCAGCCGGGCGGACCGGGCCCCGGCGGCGAAATCGGGCAGACCGTCCGGGCGGTCACCCCGAACGGCGGCATAGCTGTCGGCGACGAAGCTGTCGAACGCGTCCTGGTACCCCTGCGCGTGCCCGGCCGGCAGCCGGTTCACCCTGGCCGCGGGCGGACTGAGCGTCGCCGGGTCCCGGGTCAGTAGTTGCGACGCGGCCCGGCGGCCGACCCACAACCGGTCCGGGTCCTCCTGGTCGAAGCCGAAGCTCGACTCGGTCCCGGAGACCTCGAGGTACAGGCGGTTCTTCCGGCCGGCCGCGACCTGGCTGACCACGATCGTGCCGACGACGCCTGCCTCGGTCCGGAACTGCGCGGTCGCCAGGTCCTCGGTCCTGACCTCGGCGCCGCCGCGCCGGGCGCGAACGGTCCGCAGTTGGGCGCTGATCGCCGCGATCCGGTCGCCGGTGACGAACTCGGTGAGGTCGCACCAGTGCGACCCGATGTCGGCGAACGTCCGCGACGGACCGCCGGCCTCGTCGTCGACGCGCCAGTTCTGGTCGTCCTCGCCGGCCAGCCAGTCCTGCAGGTACGACCCGTGCAGGCTGGTGATCACCCCGGCTTCGCCCTCGGCGATCCGGGTGCGCAACTCCCGGACCATCGGGTGGTACCGGTAGACGAACGGAACGACGCCGACGCGCTCGGCCTCGAGCGCGGCCGCATGGAGTCCGGCCGCGTCCTGGACCGAGGTCGCCAGCGGCTTCTCGCAGACGACGTGCTTGCCCGCCTCGAGCGCCGCCAGGGTCACCGGGAGGTGGGTGTCGTTCGGCGTGCAGACGTGCACCACGTCGATGTCGGCGGCAAGCAGTTCGTCGAGGTCCGCGAAGCCGCGCTCGGCTCCGGTCGCGTCCGCCGCCGCACCGGCCCGCTCGGGCGAGGAGCCGATCGCGCCGACCACCTGGGCACCCGCGACCAGCGCGGACCTGCCGTGGACGCGGCCCATGAATCCGCCGCCGACGATTCCGACCCGGAGCCTGCGCGCACTGGTGGACACGCTGAAGGACGCTATGTGACACTTTTGAACCCTGTCAAGCAAAAGTCCAGCGGCCCTCCGACGGAAGTCTGCGCATGAGTGATCTGGGTACGGCGGGAAGCGGCGCGGTGCTGCGGCTGCTCCTCGACGGGCAGCCGCGGACCCGGGCCGAGCTCATCGACCTCAGCGGGCTGGCCCGGTCGACGGTGACCGGCCGGATCGAGGAGCTGGTCGCGGCCGGCCTCGTCGTACCGTCCGGTGAGGCGGCGTCGACCGGCGGGCGGCCACCGGCGCGGTTCCGGTTCAACCCGAGCGCACGGCTCATCCTGGCCGCGGACGTCGGCGCGACCCATCTCTCCGTCGCCCTCACCGACCTGACCGGCTCGATCCTCGATCGGTCCGCGACGGCGCTGAACATCGCGGAAGGTCCCGAGGCGGTGCTGAGCGCGGTGGTGCGGACCGGGCGGGCGCTGCTGAGGAAGGCCCGCCGGTCGGTGACCGACCTCGCGGGCACCGGGGTCGGGCTGCCGGGCCCGGTCGAGCACAGCACCGGGCGGCCGAACCACCCGCCGATCATGCCGGGCTGGGACTCGTACGACGTCGTCGGCCGGCTGAGCCGCGAGCTTGCCGGGCCGGTGCTGGTCGACAACGACGTGAACATCATGGCGCTCGGCGAACACGCGACCGAGTACGCCGACGTCGAGCACCTGCTGTTCGTGAAGGTCGCGACCGGCATCGGCGCCGGCGTGATCAGCGGCGGCCGGCTGCATCGCGGCACCCAGGGCGCGGCCGGCGACATCGGCCACATCCAGGCCGCCGGTCACACCGAACACTGCCGGTGCGGGAACCGCGGCTGCTTGGAGGCCATCGCGTCGGCCGCGGCGATCGCCGGCCGACTCGGCGTCCGGGGCAGCGTGGACATCGTCGACCTCGTCCGCTCCGGCGACACCGCCGCGACCGCGGCCGTCCGCCAGGCGGGCCGCGAGATCGGCACCGTGCTGGCCGCCTGCGTGAGTCTGCTGAACCCCTCCGTCATCGTCGTCGGCGGCTCCCTCTCCCAGGCCGGCGACAGCCTGCTGGCCGGCATCCGCGAAGCGATCTATGCCAGATCGTTGCCCCTAGCCACCACCGACCTGCGCGTCGTCACCAGCAGGTCCGGGCAGGACGCCGCCCTTCGCGGTGCGGCGACCTTGGTCCTTCAGCACCAACTCACGGGCAACTGATCCACGAAGGTGATCAGCCGGTCCAGCGCGGGGCCACTTCGCGCGCGGCCGAAACCGTGCCGGCGGCCGTGGAACGCCGCCTGCACCAACTGAAGCCTCGCCCACAGCCGCACCCGCTCGGGGTCGAGCTCCGCGGAATCCGCGAACACCTCCAGTTCACGCTGCAGAGCCTTCACCAGGTCGCCGGACTTCATCAGTGCCAACGCGCGGGGCTTGAGGAAGGTCGCGGCGTCGTACGCCGGATCGCCGACGAGGCCCTTGGGATCGACCGCCAGCCATGGTTCCCGCTCGCTCCGCAGGATGTTGCTGGGATGGAAGTCCCCGTGGACCAGCACGTCCGGTTGATCTCGGCCGAGCTCGCCGATGACCGCCACCGCGGCGTCCACCACCGGATCGGGCAGTGGATGCGCCAGTTCGCGGGCGTCCTTGCGGAGTTCGGCAGCCCATTCGCCGGCACGATCCCGCAGCCGCGGCAGACCGGGAGACGCGGGCACCGCCAGGCGTCGGCAGAGCCGGCCGGCGTCAGAGGGGATCGCGTCCGATTCTTCGGCAAGGGTCGTCGGATGCGCTCGCTCCAGCAGCATGGCGAACTGTGCGTCGGCCCGCTCGTACAACCGCACCGCCCCACGCCCGTCCCAGGCGACGAGCGCGTCCGGCTCGTGCACGTTGCCCGGATGCGGGAACGACACCTTGATCACCGCGGCACCACGCGCGTGCTGGACCGGAACGATCAGGCCCACCCGGCCGTGCGTCACGTCGCCGTCGGGCGTGCACTCCCACCGCGACATCAGCTCCTCGACCAGCGTGGGCAGGCCGGTGAGCCAAAGTCGCGCCGATTCCCCTTCGCGGGCGAGGGTGCCCTGAACGAACGTGTCCGGGATCATCCCCAGCGTTCCGACTTGGCCGACCTCGACACCAGGCTGAAGAGCATGTCCTTCGGCGTCATCTCGCCCGCGACGACCTTGGTGACGTGTTCGGCGATGGGCATCTCGACGTCGTGGTGGTGGGCGAGGTCGGTGATCGACGAGCAGGACTTGACGCCCTCGGCGACCTGCCGGGTCGCGCCCGCGATCTCGGCGACCGTCATGCCTTGACCGAGCTTCTCGCCGAACGTGCGGTTACGCGACAGCGGCGACGAGCAGGTCGCGACCAGGTCACCCAGCCCGGCCAGGCCGGAGAACGTATGCTCCCGCGCGCCGAGCGCCGTACCCAGGCGTGCGGTTTCCACCAGGCCGCGGGTGATCACGGACGCCCGGGCGTTGTCGCCGAAGCCGAGGCCGATCGCCATCCCGACCGCGAGCGCGATCACGTTCTTGGTCGCGCCGCCCAGCTCACAGCCGATCACGTCGTTGTTCGTGTACGGGCGGAACGTCTGCGAGTGGCACAGTTTCTGCAGCCGGGTCGCCGTTCCTTCGTCGGCACACGCGACGACCGACGCGGCCGGCTGTCCCTCGGCGATCTCACGCGCCAGGTTCGGCCCCGAGACGACGGCGATCCGCTCCGGACCGGCGCCGGTGAGCTCGGCGATCACCTCGCTCATCCGCTTCGTCGTACCGACCTCCACGCCCTTCATCAGACTCACCAGCGGTACGGCGTTCGGCAGCACGCCGGCCCAGTCCTTCAGGTTGTCGCGCAACGACTGACTCGGCACGGCCAGGACGACGGCTTCCGCACCGGCTGCGGCCGCGGCGGGGTCGTGGGTCGCGGTGATCGCGTCCGGCAGGCGCAGCCCGGGCAGGTAGTCGGGGTTCTCGTGCGTGGTGTTGATCGCCTCGCACAGCGATTCCCGCCGGCCCCAGACGGACACCTGGTTCCCCGCGTTCGCCAGCACCGTGGCGAACGCCGTACCCCAGGATCCAGCCCCGAAGACTGCCACCTTTGTCATGCCTTCTCCTCACCGTCGTCCGCTGCCCGGGCCTTGCGCAGGTCGTAGAGTTCCTTGGGCGGGGTCTCGCCGCGGAGCTCGCCGAGGGTCGCGGCGACCGCGTGCATGATCACCTCGGTTGCCTCGTGCAACAGCTGGTTGGTGATCGGCCGGCCCCGGAACGCGCTCAGGTCGACCGGCTTCCCCGCCCGCACCTGGATCCGCTTGCGGGGCAGCAGCCGGATCCGCAGCTTGCCGCTGTACGACGCGAAGATTTCCTGCGCACCCCAGTTGGCGAGCGGGATCACCGGGCAGCCGGTCATCAGCGCGATCCGGGCGGCGCCGGTCTTGCCGGTCATCGGCCACAGTTCCGGGTCCCGGGTGATCGTGCCCTCCGGGTAGACGCCGACGCACTCGCCCCGCTCGACCGCGGCGACCGCGTCCCGGAAGGCGTCGGCGGCCTGGGCCGACTCCCGGTACACCGGGATCTGGCCGGCGCTGGAGATGATCCGGCCGACCACCGGGATCTTGAAGACCGAGGCCTTGCCCAGGAACCGCGGGATCCGCCGGCACTCCCAGATGTAGAACCCGAGCACCAGCGGGTCGAAGTGCGAGATGTGGTTCGGCGCGAACACCACGCCGCCGGACCGCGGCATGTTCTCCCGGCCGGTGAACTCCGGCTTGGTGAACACCAGCATGAACGGCTTGACGATCGCGACCACGAGACCGAACCAGAATCCCCGGCGCGGCCGGGGGTCCGGCGTCTGACTGGCCTGGCCGTCCACTGCTGCCTCCTGGTGCTCGTCACTGCCGCCCGTCATGGGAGAATCCTGCCTGATGGCAGACCTACAGGTCGCTTCCTGGACCCTGGCGATCCCGGTGAAGCGTACGGCGATCGCGAAGAGCCGGCTCGCTGCGGCCTACCCCCAGCACCGGCCGGAGCTCGCCCGTGCCTTCGCTGTCGACACTACTGCGGCCGCCCTCGCCTCTCCCCTGGTCCGCGCCGTCCTGGTCGTCACCGACGACCCGGTCGTGGCCGCGGACGTCACGGCGGTCGGTGCGCGAGTCGTTCCCGACCTGCCGTCCGCGGGCCTCAACGAAGCCTTGCTGCACGGTGCCGAGGTCGCCGCAGCGGAGTTCCCGGACGACGGCGTCGTCGCGCTCTCCGCAGACCTGCCCGCGCTCCGGCCGGGCGAGCTGACCGCCGTTCTGGCCGCGTGTTCGGCACCGCGGTCGTTCGTGATCGACCTCCCCGGCACCGGTACGACGTTGCTCGCGGCAGCCCCCGGGACCGCGCTGGATCCCCGGTTCGGCGTGGGTTCCGCGCTGGCCCACCAGGCATCGGGCGCCGTTGCGGTCGAGCTGACCGGGATCGACTCGGTACGGCGCGACGTCGACACCGCGGCCGATCTGGCGCACGCCGTACAACTCGGTGTAGGTCCGGCGACCGCCGACATGATGTCCCTCGTGCTCGGTGCCGCCACCGGGACCGAGGGTCTAGCCTGCTGACATGCAAGGAACCGTGAGCCGCTACGACAGCGAGACCTTCTCCGGCGCGGTGCTGACCGACCGCGGCGTCGAGCTGCACTTCACCGTGCACGCCGTCGCCGACACCCCGGTCCGGCATCTGCGGGTCGGCCAGCGGGTCCGGCTGGAAACCACTGGATCGGGCGAGGGGCTGAGCATCACCAAGGTGGACTTCATCACCGAGCTCTGACAGTTGCTCAGGGCACCGTGACCGGATCGTGCCGGCACGGCGAAGGCCGGTCGCCCCTGGAGTGGGGTGACCGGCCTTCGCTGGTGTTGCGGTGCTGCAGTGCGTGAAGGTCAGCGAGAAGAAGCGCGCTTCGCGGTGGCCTTCTTGGCTGGGGCCTTCTTGGCCGGAGCCTTCTTGGCAACGGTCGTCTTCTTGGCCGGAGCCTTCTTGGCGACGGTCTTGGCCGGGGCCTTCTTGGCCGGGGCCTTCTTCGCGACCGTCTTCTTGGCCGGCGCCTTCTTGGCGGCGGTCTTGGTCGCCGCGGCCTTGGCCGGGGCAGCCTTCTTCGCCGGGGCGGCCGCCTTGGTGGCGCTCGCGGCCGGCTTCGGCACGACCAGCTTCGGCAGCTTCTTCGCACCGGAGACGACGGCCTTCAGCTCCGCACCCGCGCGAAACTTCGGCACCGTGGTCTTCTTGGCACGCTTGGTCTCACCGGTCCGCGGGTTGCGCACGATGCGCGCGCCACGCTCGATGGCCTCGAAGGCACCGAAACCGGTGATGGCGACCTTGCCGCCCTTCTTGGTCAGCTCACGCTGGACGGTGTCGATCACCGACTCCAACGCATGCTGGGCCTGGCGGCGGTTTCCGTCGAAGTGCACTGCGAGCGCTTCGACCAACTGGCTCTTGTTCACTGCTTCCCTCCGTGAACACTAGGCGTCGAGCACAGCGCTCGATCTCACGTGAACGTTATGGACTCAACAGGCCGTTCACAAACACCAACGCGGCAATTCGGCCTTGTTTTGGGCGATCCGGGCCACAATTCGCCCGATTCGGCCGTTCGGAGTACTTCCGGGGTCCCCGAAATCCCTTCAGAGCAACGATCCGGTCCGCATCCGTGACCGGCTACCGGCGCTTGCCGCTCAGCGTTCGCAGGCCCGACCGCGCGGTGTCGAGCCCGCGGGTGACCGCCGACTCGCCCTTCCTGGCACGCAACTCCGTCGCCACCTTCCCGAGCAGCCAGTCCAGCAACGGGACGGCGATCGCCAGCACCGCCCACATGATCAAGCGCCGGCGCAGGAACAACCACATGGTCCGCCTCCAAGGTCTACAGGTGTCTGCAGACTAGTGCCCCGCCGAGGCCGCGAACATTCAGAGCCAGCCGCGCCGCTTGAAGATCTGGTGCAGACCTCCACACACCAACGCCATCAGGCCGATCGCGAACGGGTAGCCGTACTGCCAGTGCAGTTCGGGCATGTGGTCGAAGTTCATCCCGTAGACGGTGCCGATCAGCGTCGGGGCGAACAGGATCGCCGCCCACGCGGAGATCCGCTTCACCTCCTCGTTCTGCTCGCTGCTGGCGATCGCGAGGCTCTTCATCTCCTCGTTCTGCTGCTGGGCCACCAGGGTCGCGTTCACGGTCAATATGTCGCGCAGCAGTTCACGGAACCCGTCGACCTTCTCCACCACCTCGGTGACGTGGTCGGCCACGTCCCGCAGGGACCGCTGCAGTTCCTCGTCGACGCCGTACTTCTCGAAACCGCCGCGCAGTGCCTCGAGCATGCCGACCAGCGGCCGGGTCGCGCGCTGGAACTCGATCACCTCACGGGACAGTTCGTAAATCCGCCGCGACACCTTCGGGTCGCCACGGAACACCTCGGTCTCGATCTCGTCGATGTCGTTCTCCAGCCCGGCGACCACCGGCGCGTACCCGTCGACGACCTTGTCCATGATCGCGTAGAGCACCGCCTCGGTGCCGCGTCCGAGCAACTCGGGGTCGCGTTCGACCCGGCGCCGTACCGCCGCCAGGTTGGGTGCCTCGGCATGCCGGACCGTCACCACGAAGTCCGGGCCGACGAACACGTGCACCTCGCCGAACTCGACCTGCTCGGTCGCGTCCCGGTAGCGGGCGGCCTTCAGGACCACGAACAACGTGTCGCCGTAGCGCTCGAGCTTCGGCCGCTGATGGGCCTGGATGGCGTCCTCGACGGCCAGTTCGTGCAGGTCGAACTCCTGCGCCAGCGAGGCGAGCTCGCGCCGGTCCGGCCGGTACAGGCCGATCCAGGCCAGGCTCCGCGGCGCGTCGTGCAGGACGCGGTACGTCTCCGCCAGCGACTCCGGCGACGCGACCCGGCGGCCGTCGCAGTAGATCGCGCTGTCGACCACGCTGTGCCCGTTGGGCTTCGGGGTGGTGGTGTCCCGGATCGGCTGCTCGGCCGGCTCGGCCACGGTACGGCGGGCGGCGGCACGGATCGGGGTACGGCTGAACGCACGGAGCGTGCGCGTACGCAGGTCGGACATGAGTCCTCCGGATGCGGTGGTGCGGGTGTTTTGGGCACACGTCTGCCCGACCCCCACGGCACCCAGGCCGCATCAAGAGAAGAAGAAGGTCAGCCTCTCGAAGGTCGAGCGAGATTGGTATGTCTGGAGGGATCGCTGTTCATGAGCGCCTCACCTCCCGGATCTCGCAGGCCTTGTACTGACAACCCCGCAAGGGTAACACCGAAGTTGCCGCCGCCGATGTCCTGCGCGTTACGGCGGCGACAACTCCGCGGCCGTTCAGGCCTTCGCGGGAAGGGTGGCCGGCTTGAAGCTCGGCCGGGTCGCCTCGTAGGCGGCGATGTCCGCCTCGTGCGACAGGGTGATGCCGACGTCGTCGAGACCGTTCAGCAGGCGGTAGCGGGTGTAGTCGTCGATCTCGAACGGCGCGGACACGTCACCGGCCGAGATCGTCTTGTGCTCCAGGTCGACCGTGACCTTGGTGCCCGGGTCGGCCTCGATCGTGGTCCAGAGCCGCTCGACGACGTCCTGCGTCACCAGGGCCGCGAGCAGGCCGGCCTTGCCCGAGTTGCCGCGGAAGATGTCGCCGAACCGGGACGACACCACCACCCGGAACCCGTAGTCGAGCAGTGCCCAGACCGCGTGCTCCCGCGACGATCCGGTGCCGAACTCGGGCCCGGCCACGAGCACCGAGACACCGCCGTACTCCGGCTGGTTCAGGACGAACTCGGGATCGTTGCGCCAGGCCGCGAACAGCCCGTCCTCGAAACCGGTCCGGGTGACCCGCTTCAGGTAGACGGCCGGGATGATCTGGTCGGTGTCGACGTTGCTGCGGCGCAGCGGGGCCGCCGTACCGATGTGCTGGGTGAAGGCTTCCATGTCTCTGCTGCTCCTCAGACGTTCTCGGGTACGGCGACGTCCACCGGCGGCAGGTCCGCCGGGGCCGCGAGCGTTCCGGTGACGGCGGTCGCGGCGGCGACCAGCGGCGAGACCAGGTGGGTCCGGCCGCCCTTGCCCTGACGGCCCTCGAAGTTCCGGTTCGAGGTGGAGGCGCTGCGCTCGCCCGGGGCGAGCTGGTCCGGGTTCATGCCCAGGCACATCGAGCAGCCCGCGCCGCGCCACTCGGCACCGGCGTCGGTGAAGATCCGGTCCAGGCCCTCGGCCTCGGCCTGCAGCCGGACCCGGCCCGAGCCGGGGACCACGAGCATCCGGGTGCCCTCGGCAACCTTCCGGCCGGCCAGCACGCCGGCCGCGGCCCGCAGGTCCTCGATCCGGCCGTTGGTGCAGGAGCCGAGGAAGACCGTGTCCACGTGGATCTCGCGCATCGGCGTACCGGCGGTCAGGCCCATGTACTCCAGCGCCCGCTCGGCCGCGCGCTTGTCGTTGTCGTTGTCGAAGTCGTCCGGCGACGGGACCTTCTCCGACAGCGGGACGCCCTGGCCGGGGTTCGTGCCCCAGGTGACGAACGGGGCGATGTCCTCGGCGCGCAGCACGACCTCGCGGTCGAAGGTGGCGTCCTCGTCGGTCGCCAGGCTCTTCCAGTACTCGACCGCGGCCTCCCAGTCGACGCCCTGGGGCGCGTGCGGCTTGTCCCGCAGGTAGGCGAAAGTGGTCTCGTCCGGTGCGATCATGCCGGCCTTGGCGCCCCACTCGATCGACATGTTGCAGATCGTCATCCGGGCTTCCATGCTCAGCGCCCGGATCGCGTCGCCGCGGTACTCGACGATGTAGCCCTGGCCGCCGCCGGTGCCGACCTTCGCGATCAGCGCCAGCACCAGGTCCTTGGCCGAGACACCGTCGGGCAGTACGCCGTCGACGGTGACGGCCATCGTCTTCGGCCGGGCCTGCATCAGGGTCTGGGTGGCCAGCACGTGCTCGACCTCGCTGGTGCCGATGCCGAAGGCGATCGCGCCGAACGCGCCGTGGGTGGAGGTGTGGCTGTCACCGCAGACCACGGTCATTCCCGGCTGGGTCAGGCCGAGCTGCGGGCCGATTACGTGCACGACGCCCTGGTCCGGGTCGCCGAGGGTGTGGATCCGGATGCCGAACTCCTCGGCGTTCTTCCGCAGGGTGTCCACCTGGGTCCGCGACACCGGGTCGGCGATCGGCTTGTCCACGTCGAGCGTCGGGACGTTGTGGTCCTCGGTGGCGATGGTCAGGTCCGGGCGCCGGACCGGGCGGCCGGCCAGCCGGAGGCCGTCGAAAGCCTGCGGACTGGTCACCTCGTGCACCAGGTGGAGGTCGATGTAGAGGAGGTCGGGCTCTCCGTCGGCATGGCGCACGACGTGCGCATCCCAGACCTTTTCCGACAGCGTCCTACCCATCAGACTTCTCCTCCTCGGATACTTTTCCCACCCCACCGGCCCGGTCGTGGGCTCACTGGACGGGGTCTTTCGCTCACAGTGCTCTCGATCAGGCACCAGAAGCGACTTGCGTTCCACGATTCGAGACGGCAATATCGTCTCATGGACAACTCTAGCGGAGTCGGCGTTCTCGACAAAGCAGCCCTGGTTCTGTCCGCGCTCGAGTCCGGGCCGGCGACCCTGGCCGGACTGGTGGCGGCCACGGGTCTGGCCCGGCCGACCGCGCACCGGCTCGCGGTGGCACTGGAGCACCACCGGCTGGTCGGACGCGACATGCAGGGGCGGTTCGTGCTCGGGCCGCGACTCAGCGAATTGGCCTCCGCCGCCGGTGAGGACCGGCTGCTGGCGACCGCCGGCCCGGTGCTGGCGCGGCTGCGCGACATCACGGGTGAGTCAGCGCAGTTGTTCCGCCGGCAGGGTGAGTACCGGGTCTGTGTGGCGGCCGCCGAGCGCCCGTCCGGTCTGCGGGACACGGTCCCGGTCGGCAGCCAGCTGACCATGGCGGCCGGCTCGGCTGCCCAGATACTGCTTGCCTGGGAGGACCCCGAGCGGATGCACCGCGGCCTGCACAACGCGACTTTCAACGCCGCGGCGCTCGCCGGCGTACGGCGTCGTGGCTGGGCGCACTCGGTCGGCGAACGCGAGCAGGGCGTCGCCTCCGTGTCGGCCCCGGTCCGCTCCCCCAGCGGCAAGGTGATCGCCGCCGTCTCCGTGTCCGGGCCGATCGAACGCCTGTCACGCCAGCCCGGCCGCATGCACGCTCCAGCCGTCATGGCCGCCGCCGAACGCCTCTCGGAGGCCCTGCGGCGCGCGTCAGAGTAGCCAGACCTGACCAGTGCCGCTGTCGATCAGCGCGGCATGGTCTGCGGTGACCTCCAGCGGCAGCACGTCGTACACAGCGGCCGCAAGGACTGGTAACGCCGCCAGCGGGACCCGAGGTGCCAAGGTGCAATGAGGTACCCACCGCCCAGGCTCGTAGTGCCTATGTAGTTCAGCTCCTGTCTCGGTGACTGCCGAGACCACGCGCTGCTGCAGTTGCCGTACCTCTACGCCGACCGCCGGCACCAGCCAGGCCCGCCCGCGGCGAAAGCTCCCGAGCGCATCGAAGTACAGCCCGACAGCGCCGCCGCCCAGCAAGGGCTGCACGGCCTTCGTCACCTTCTCGTGGTCCCACTCGCGCAGCACAGCCAGCGACAGATGCGGCACGTGCCGCCCGTGCGTGTGCGACCTCAGCGTCGGTACGCCGAGGACCTCCAGCCGGTCCCACAGTTGCCGCAGCAGCCGGTCGGAGCGTCGGTCGAACAGCAGGCAGACCGCGAGCGCCATACGACCACGGTAGGACTGGCTGATGTGCGGGCAGCGGGACGGGCCGACCAGGACGGTGCGGAAGGAATGGTTCACGGCCGGGCAGAAGATGCTGGTCGTCCGGCGGGCTCGCGCGCGAGCTCACAACCATCGACACCAGAAGCGCCCCCCACCCGTGAGGATGAGAGGCGCTGTTCTCTGGTAGCCCCGACGGGATTCGAACCCGCGCTACCGCCTTGAGAGGGCGGCGTGCTAGGCCGCTACACAACGGGGCCAGAGGTTTGTCGACCAGTCCCCTGCGGGCCGGGCAACGAGGTTGAACTCTACCGATTTCCATCGGCGCGGTCCAATCCGCTGGGGTACTAGGACTCGAACCTAGACTAACTGAACCAGAATCAGTCGGGCTGCCAATTACCCCATACCCCAAAGGCATTTCACTGCAGTTGTGAGTTTGTCTCCGCCCTCACAACCTGGCCCGCTGAGCCTACCCGAGCAAGGGCCAGGATTCCAAAACGGGGTCCTCCGGGGCGGGTTGTCACTCCCGTCACACCAGTTTCCTGCCGGGCAGCGGAGCGGCCGTCAGCGGCAGGTCACAGACGGCCGTCAGCTTCGCCCGCCGCGCCAGCCACAACGCCACCAGGCCGAACGCCGCGAACTTGGCCACGTCGACTGCCACCAGCGACCAGGGCGCGTCGTCCGCGCCGAGACTGGCGCCCACGGAGTCCGTCAGCGCGGCGTACACGAACGTCACCACGTTGTTCGCCGCATGCACCGCGATCGCCGCCTCCAGCCCACCGGTGCGCACGACGAGGAACCCGGCGACCAGCCCGAACGCGAACCGGTCGAGGAACAGCGCCGGGCTCTCCCACGGCCAGATCCCATGCGCCATCGTGAACAGGACGGTGGTCACGAGCACCGCCACGACCGAGCTCCGCACCAGCGCACCGACCGCCTGCAGCAGATACCCGCGGAAGAAGTACTCCTCCCCCGCGGCCTGGAACGTCGACGTGAGCAGGGTGACCGCGATCACCGCGGCCGCGTCCGGCGCGATGCCGCCGGTGCCGTCGCCGAGCAGCTCGACGCCGCCGGCCTTGACGACCCCGAGCATCAGCAGCTCGAGCAGTACGGCGGCCAGCGCGAACCAGCCCAGCCACCACCACCGCAACCGGGCGGTCACCGACGACAACAGCCCCGGCGCCTGCCGGTTGAGCTTCTGCGCGACCAGCATGCTCAGCGGGATCAGCACGATCAGCGACAGGTTCGTCGCCAGCAGCCCGAACCAGGAGACGGTGCCCTCGGGGTCCTTCCGGATCGCCTGCTGGACGGACAGGATCACCAGGCTGGTGAAGATCCATCCGGCGAAGATCGTGAACGCGCCGAGGATCACGTACCCGCTCGGGGTCACCTCGTTACGCAGCAGCCGGTGGTAGCGCGGCGGGAGCTCTTCGGGCATCACTCGGCCGGCAGTGACGACCGGGCCTGCTCGAGCCGGTGCAGCGACTTCTCCCGGCCCAGCAGCTCCAGCGACTCGAACAGCGGCGGCGAGACCCGGCGGCCGGAGATCGCCACCCGGACCGGGCCGAACGCGTTCTTCGGCTTCAGGCCGAGGCCGTCGACGAGCGACGTCCGCAGGGCCGCCTCGATCGCCTCGGTGGTCCACTCGACGTCGCCGAGCGCTTTCACCGACGCCTCCAGGACTGCACCGGCGTCACCGGTCAGCACCTTGCCGGCGGCATCCGGGTCGAGCGTGAACGCGGTCTCGTCGACGAACAGGAAGCCGAGCATGTCGACCGACTCCGACAGCGTGTTCATCCGCTCCTGCACCAGCGGTACGGCGGCCCGCAGTACCGCGAGCTGATCGTCCGACGGCTCGGCCGGCAGCATGCCGTCCTTGGCCAGGAACGGGATCATCCGCCGGCCGAACTCCTCCGGGTCGAGCAGCCGCATGTGCGCCGCGTTGATCGCCTCGCACTTCTTCGGGTCGAACCGGGCCGCGTTCGCGTTCACCTTGCGGATGTCGAACGCCTCGACCATCTCCGCCATCGTGAAGACGTCGCGGTCCTCGGCGATCGACCAGCCGAGCAGGGCCAGGTAGTTCAGCAGGCCTTCGGGGAGGAAGCCGCGCTCCATGTACTCGCCGAGGCCGGAGCCCGGGTCGCGCTTGGACAGCTTCTTGTTGCCCTCGCCCATCACGAACGGCAGGTGCCCGAACCGCGGCGTCCGCCCGCCGCCGACGCCGATCTCGGCGAGCGCTTCGTAGAGCGCGATCTGCCGGGGCGTCGACGGGAGCAGGTCCTCGCCGCGGAGCACGTGGGTGATCTCCATCAGCGCGTCGTCGACCGGGTTCACCAGCGGGTACAGCGGGTGCCCGTTGGCGCGCACCAGGACGTAGTCGCCCAGGTTCTCGGGCAGGAAGGTGATCTCGCCGCGAACCAGGTCCTCGAACACGATCGGGCGGTCCGGCATCCGCAGCCGGACCACGGGCCGGCGGCCCTCCTCGACGTACGCCGTGACCTGCTCCTCGGTGAGGTTGCGGCAATGGCCGTCGTACCCGCTGTGCTGGCCAGCGGTGCGCGCGGCCTCACGACGCTGGTCGAGCTCCTCCTGCGAGCAGTAGCAGTGGTACGCCCGGCCCGCGCTGAGCAGTTTCGCGACGACGTCGGCGTAGATGTCCATCCGCTCCGACTGCAGGTACGGCCCGTAGTCCCCGCCCACCTCAGGGCCCTCGTCCCAGTCAAGGCCGAGCCAGCGCAGCGAGTCCAGCGTGTACTGCAGTGCTTCCGGAGTGTTGCGGGCCGCGTCGGTGTCCTCGATGCGGAGCACCAGCTTGCCACCGTAGTGGCGCGCGAAGGCCCAGGCGAACAAGGCCGTCCGGATGTTGCCGACGGTCAGCAGACCGGTGGGGGACGGCGCGAAGCGCAGTCGTACCTGAGTGGGTTCGAGGTCGCCGAGAACGTCGTCGTCGGGCCGGTCAGTCACGCACGATCACCTTGTTCGTCAGAGTTCCGATTCCTTCGATGCTGACCGAGACCTCGTCGCCGGGCAGCATCGGGCCGACACCCGCGGGGGTGCCGGTGAGCACCACGTCGCCGGGCAGCAGCGTGGTGAAGGAGGTGATGTAGGCCAGCACCTCCGGGATGCCGAAGATGAACTGCGAGGTCCGGCCGTCCTGCTTCGGCTCGCCGTTCAGCTCGGTGGTGACCCGCAGGTCGGACACGTCGAGCTCGGTGCTGATCCACGGGCCGAGCGGGCAGAACGTGTCGTACCCCTTGGCCCGGGCCCACTGCCCGTCGGTCTTCTGCAGGTCGCGCGCGGTCACGTCGTTGGCCACCGTGTAGCCGAAGATGACCTCGTTGACCCGTTCCTTGGGCAGGTCGCGGCAGATCCGGCCGATGACGATGGCCAGCTCGCCCTCGAAGTGCAGGTTGTTGGTCTGCTCGGGGTAGACGATGCCGTCGCGCGGGCCGATCACCGAGGTGTTCGGCTTCAGGAAGATCATCGGCTCCGCCGGGACCTCGTTGCCCAGCTCCTCGGCGTGCGCGGCGTAGTTACGGCCGACACAGACCACCTTGCTGCGCGGGATCACCGGCGCCAGCAGCCGGACGTCGGCCAGTTGCAGCTTCTCGCCGGTGAACTGGGCCGCCCGGTAGAGCGGGTCGGAGTCGAGCACCGAGACGGTGCCGACCAGCCCTTCGGGGTCGTCGGTCTCGACGACGCCGTACCTAGGCTCGTCGTCCACGGAGAATCTGGCGATACGCACGGCCCGAGCCTACCGTCGCGATCGGATGAGACAGTTATCCGGTGACGACTGAGATCCGGCTGGCCGGTGCCGGCGAGTACGACGCTGTCGGGGAGCTGACCGTCGAGGCGTACGCGCACGACGGGTTCCTGCCCGAGGGCAGCGACTACGCGTCGACGCTGCGGGCGGCCGCGGACCGGGCGGCCAAGGCGGAACTGTGGGTCGCGGTCGACGGTGACGGGCTGCTCGGGACGGTGACGTTCTGTCCGCCGGGCTCGGTCTACCGCGAGATCGGCCTCCAGGACGAAGGCGAGTTCCGGATGCTCGGGGTGGCCGGGCGGGCACGCGGGCTGGGGATCGGGACGGCGCTGACCGTCCGCTGTGTCGAGCGGTCCCGCGAGCTCGGTCTGCGCCGGGTCGTGATGAGCAGCGCGACGTACATGAAGACCGCGCACCGCATCTACGAGCGTCTCGGTTTCGCCCGGCTTCCCGACCGCGACTGGTCGCCGATCACCGGTGTCGACCTCTACGCCTTCTCCCTGGACCTGTGACTGTCACTCTGAGCCCTGCCGAATGGACGCCGCTGGCCGACGCCCATCGGGTTCGCGTCGACGCTCTGGTCGCCGATCACCTGGACCGCCGCAAGCGACGCGAGGCGCATCCGGTCGAGGACTTCCTCTTCACCTACTACCCGACCCGGCCGAACCAGCTCCGCGTCTGGCACCCCGGGCCCGGCGTACGGCTCCTCGATGCCGGCGAGTATGACGGACGCCGGGGCTACACGTATCGCGACGGGGCGGCGGCGCTGGATCCGGAGGAAATCGCTCGCCGGCGGAACAGCGTCGCGTGGATCCGCCTGCTGCTCGCCGCGACCGCGGATCGGCAGCCCCAGTTCGGGTGTTTCGGGCTGCACGAATGGGCGATGGTCTACCGGACGTCCGACGTACGGCATGAGAAGTGGCCCCTGCGGCTAGGTGCCGAGGGCACCGATTCGGTGGTCGAGTCGCACAAGATCGCGTGCTCGCACTTCGACGCCTTCCGGTTCTTCACCGCGCCGGCGCGGGGGCTCAACGTCCTGCAGCCGACTCGCGAACTGCAGCCGGCCCTGGAGCAGGGCGGCTGTCTGCACGCGAACATGGACCTCTACAAGTGGGCGTCCAAGCTGATGCCGTTCGTGCCCAGTGCGCTGGTTCTGGACTGTTTCGAGTTGGCCCGGGACATCCGGACGCTGGACATGCGTGCCTCGCCGTACGACCTGGCCGCGCTCGGCTACTCCCCGGTGCCGATCGAGACGCCGGCCGGAAAGGCCGAGTACGCCGCCGCCCAGCGCTCCTTCGCAGCACGCGCGCGCCCACTCCGGCTGCGGCTCGTCGACCTGTGCGACGAACTGCTCGGCTAAGGTCGGCGCATGGGGAAGATCGTCGCGATCGCGCTCGGCGCACTGCTCACCGTGTCCGGGGCGATCTTCACGTTCCAGGGCCTCGGCTATCTCGAGGGCAGTTCGATGACCGGCAGCGGATTCTGGGCGATCGTCGGCCCGATCATCGCCGCCGCCGGCGTCTCACTGCTGTACGTCGCAATCCGCGGCCCGCAGCAACGCCGCTAGCAGCGCAGGCGTTCATCGAGCCGTCGCCTTCAAGGCGAACAGGAGCGGGAGGCGCGGTGCCTCGTCGGGCAGTCGCCACCACCCTTCGGGAGTCTGCTGCATCGAGGGCCAGCGCGGCCACTGCAGGACTTCCGATTCGCGCAGGCTGGTGATGGAGAGGCCGGCGACCGCGAGCGTGGTGACCAACTCGCCGAGACCGTGTCGCCATTCGTAGCTGCGTTGGCGTCCGGGCACCTCGTCGCCGGTGTAGGTGACGGTCGAGTCGTGCACGATCGGGCCGCGGCCCTCGAGGTAGTCGGTGCGGATCGTCAACTCGTCGGACTCACCGGGGAGCGACACCGGCCGCAGTGCGTTGAGCAGCGGGTGGAACTCGACGATGTACAGCGCACCGCCCGGTTTGAGCAGATCGCGCACGACGCCGGCCCACTGCCGCAGATCGGGCAGATAGCAGAGCGCTCCCTTGCCGGTGTACACCACGTCGAACTGACGCCCCGGCAACGCCTCGGCCGCGTCGTACACGTCGGCATGCACGTACTCGACCTCGAGCCCGGCATCCGCCGCGATTCGCCGAGCCTCGTCGAGCGACCGCGCGGACAGGTCCAGCCCCGTCGTCCGCGCTCCACGCCGGGCGAACGCGATCGTCTCGGTCCCGAGATGACACTGCAGATGCAGTACGTCGCGTCCCTCGAGCGGCCCGAGGTCCTCCCACTCGTAGTCGGCGAACCAGTATTCGGCCGGCTGACTGTAGAACCCGCTCGCCGCGTGCAACGGCGCCCGCGCGTCCCAGTCGGCCTCGTTCGCCGCCACCATCTCCCGCGTCTCCGCATCCAGCGTCACCGGCGCCTCAGTCCCTCCACCTAGAGCGACCACCCAGTCTGCCCAATCCCAGGTCCACACCACGGTCACGCCATATTCAAGATTGTGACGTAAGCTTGAACAAGGAAGGGACGTGATCATGGCGCGGGTGGAGTTGCACCGGTGGCCCGGGCATCCGGACGGGTTCACCCGGGCGGAGCGGCTGGGCGGTTCGTACGAGCTGTACTTCCCGGATCCGCTGACCGGGCGGGCGTTCGACCTGAGCGACGAGGTGCTGGCCGCGTTGGAGGACGCGGCCGGGGATCTCGGCCGGCTCGACGCGACGGCCGCCGTCCTGACGAACAGCGAGGCGCTGGCGCGACTGCTGCTCCGGGCCGAAGCGGTGGGCTCGTCGCAGATCGAGGGCCTGGTCGTCGGCGCACGCCGCTTGCTGAAGGCCGAAGTACTGCGGGAGCGGCAGCAGGACGTCACCGCCGAAGAGGTGCTCGGCGCGGTCGACGCGATGACCTGGGTGACCGAGTCCGTCCAGGCCGGCGACAAGCTCGAGATCGAGCATCTGCTGGAGGCGCACCGCCGGCTGATGGCCCACTCGCCGAACCCCGAGCTCGGCGGCGAGATCCGCTACTTGCAGAACTGGATCGGCGGCCGGTCCCCCGCCGAGGCCTACTACGTCCCACCGCCGGCGCATCTGATTCCCGAACTGCTGGCCGATCTGATGACGTTCGTCCGCGAGTCCCGGCTGCCGGTGCTGGCGAAGACGGCGATCGCGCACGCCCAGTTCGAGTCCGTCCATCCGTTTGCCGACGGCAACGGCCGGACCGGGCGGGCGTTGATTCACCTCATCCTCCGGGCGGACGGTCTGGTCCAGCGCACCGTCCCGCCGGTGTCGCTGTCGCTCGCCACGCACGCCGCCCAGTACGTCGAGGCCCTCACGGCGTTCCGCCACGTCGGCAAGCCGACGGGTCCGCGGGCGCGGACGGCAGCCAACCAGTGGCTGCTCCTGTTCGCCGCCGCCTGCAGTCACGCCACCGCCGAGGCGGCCGGCTTCGAACGGGCCGCGGCCGACCTCAAGGACGCCTGGCGTGAACGCGCGGCGCCGGTCCGGGCGGGGTCGGCGGTCGAACTGCTGATCGAGACGCTGCCTGCCGCGCCGGTGCTCACCCTGGCCGGCGCGGCCCGGCTGATCGACCGGTCGCAACAGGCCGCCAACCAGGCGCTGGCCCGACTGGTCGAAGCCCGCGTACTGCGCGAGGTCACCGACGGTCGACGGAACCGGATCTACGAGGCGCCCGAACTGATCGACGCCTTCACCCTGCTGGAACGCCGCTTCGCCAGCCCGGCGGCCGACACCAGGATCGAACCGCCTAGCAGACCCGTACCGTCGAGACCAGTACCAACACGCCGTCGTCATTGACTTTCTCCTCCCCGTCGGGCAACAATTCGAACACATGTTCGATCCTGCTGCAAATCTCGACCGGGAGCGTGAAGAGAGTGATGCCGGAGCCCTTCGACTGGGACATCCTGCACCGCCCGTCGGCGATGGCGATGGTCCGCGGCCAGCTCGGCTTCAGCTGGATGGTGTTGTCCGGCCGGCTCGCCGAGCTGACCGACGAGCAGTACTTCTGGCAGCCGGGCGGCGGGGCGCTGACCGTCGTCCGGCGGCACCACACCGGCCGGTTCCGCTCACTCGGCTCCGGGGAGTGGGTCGCCCAGTGGCCCGACGAGCCGGACCATCGCGGTCCGCGCACGATCGCCTGGCTGATCGCGCACCTGACCGAGCAGTTCTTCGAGCGCTGGGAGTGGACGTTCGGCGAGCGCCGCCAGGGCCGGGCCGACATCACCCTGCACGGCAACGCCCGCGACGCGGTCGCCTGGCTGACGCACTGGGTGGACGCTTGGCAGGAGTCGATCGCTGCCCTGGACGAGGAGCAGGTGACGACGGTCGGCCTCAGCCAGGCGACCGAGCTCGACGCCGCCGAGCCCTTCGGCCACGTCGTACTGCGGCTGAACCGCGAGCTGATCCACCACGGCTCGGAGATCATGACGCTGCAGGACCTCTACGCGGCGGCGGCCTGAGGTCGGCGTGACCCGAGACGACAAGATGTGCGACACGCCGCGTGGCGTTGCCACAAAATGTCGGATCGGCCACCTAGCATCACTACAGCTGGTGGTTCGGAGTCACCAACACCACAAGATGTGGGTGACGTCGAGGCAACAGGGGAATCCGGTGCGAATCCGGAGCTGCCCCGCAACGGTGAGCGGAAGACGTCCGCGAGTCCGGATACCTGCCACCGGCGCGTGCACCGCCGGTGCACGCGGTCCGAGACCTCGAGGGCGGGTCGCAGGGCGTGACAGCGGTGATCCCGGCCGGTGCCGACTGTCCCGTCACACTCTCCGCCCTCGAGGCGCGGGCCTCCGAACTCGCGTGGAAAGAGCATCTGTGACCGTCACTTCCTCATCACGACCGGCGGCCGACCTGCCGTCCAGGTCGATCGAGCTGACCGTCGTCCGCCGCGACGGCAGCAGTACGGCGTTCGACCAGTCGAAGATCGCCGTCGCCATGACCAAGGCGTTCCTCGCCGTCGAAGGTGCCGAGGCCGGCACGACCCACCGGGTCCGGGACCTGGTGGCCGACCTGACCGGCCGGGTCGTCGAGGCCCTCACCAGCCGCGGTGACGCCCGCCGCAGCGTGCAGGTCGAGGACATCCAGGACCAGGTCGAGCTGGCGCTGATGCGCGCCGGTGAGCACCAGGTCGCCCGTGCGTACGTCCTCTACCGCGAGGAGCGCGCCAAGGCCCGCACCCCTGCCGACCCGGCCGGCATCGTCGACAAGCCGGCGATCTCGGTCCGCGCCGCCGACGGCAGCTCGGCCGCGCTCGACGTGGACCGGCTGCGAGTGATCGTCGCCGAGGCGGCCGACGGCCTGGAGGCGGTCGACCCCGAGCTCATCCTCGACGAGACCCTCGGCTCCTGCTACGACGGCATGGCGCAGCACGAGGTGGAGCTGGCGCTGGTGATGGCCGCCCGGTCGTGCGTGGAGACCGAGCCGCAGTACAGCATCGCCGCGTCCCGGCTGCTGCTGGACCAGATCCGCCGCGAGGCGCTCGGCCGCGTCCATGGTGAGCCCCGCCAGGCGAGCCAGGCCGACATGACCACCGCGTACCCGGCGTACTTCCCGGAGTACATCCGGACCGGGATCGAGGCGGGGCAGCTCGACCCTGAGCTGGCGCAGTTCGACCTGACCAGACTCGCCGCGGCGATCCGGCCGGAGCGGGACCTGGACTTCGCGTTCCTCGGCCTGCAGACGCTGTACGACCGGTACCTGCTGCACATCGACAAGATCCGGTACGAGTTGCCGCAGGTGTTCTTCCTCCGGGTCGCGATGGGGATGGCGCTGCGCGAGGACGACCGGGAGGCGCGGGCGATCGAGTTCTACGAGCTGCTCAGCTCGTTCCGGTTCATGTCGTCGACGCCGACGCTGTTCAACTCCGGCACCACCCGGCCGCAGCTGTCGTCGTGCTTCCTGACCACGGTCGAGGACGACCTCGCCGGCATCTTCACCAAGATCCGCAACAACGCCCTGCTCGCCAAGTACTCCGGCGGCCTCGGCAACGACTGGACGCCGGTGCGTGGGATCGGTGCCAAGATCCGCGGGACCAACGGGGAGTCGCAGGGCGTCGTACCGTTCCTGAAGATCGTGAACGACACCGCGGTCGCGGTCAACCAGGGCGGCAAGCGCAAGGGGGCGGTCTGCGCCTACCTCGAGACCTGGCACATCGACATCGAGGAGTTCCTCGACCTCCGCAAGAACACCGGTGACGAGCGCCGCCGGACCCACGACATGAACACGGCGAACTGGGTGCCCGACCTGTTCATGCAGCGGGTCGAGGCGGACGGCCGGTGGACGCTCTTCTCCCCGGACGAGGTCCCCGACCTGCACGATCTGTACGGCGCCGAGTTCGCCGAGGCCTACCAGCGATACGAGGATGCCGCGGACCGCGGTGAGATCAGGGTGTTCCGGCGGGTCCGCGCGGTCGAGCTGTGGCGGCGGATGCTGACCGTGCTGTTCGAGACCGGGCACCCGTGGATCACCTTCAAGGACGCCTGCAACCTGCGGTCGCCGCAGCAGCACGACGGCGTGGTCCACTCGTCGAACCTGTGCACCGAGATCACCCTGAACACGACCGTCGACGAGACGGCCGTCTGCAACCTCGGCTCGGTCAACCTGGTCGCGCACCTGACCGGCGGCGGCCTGGACGCCGACCTGCTCCGCGACACCGTCAAGACGGCGGTCCGGATGCTCGACAACGTCATCGACGTGAACTTCTACACCACGCCGGAGTCCGAGCGTGCCAACCAGCGGCACCGCCCGGTCGGTCTCGGGCTGATGGGCTTCGCCGACGCGCTGTTCGCGCTGCGGATCCCGTACTCCTCGGACGCGGCGGTCGCGTTCGCCGACAGCTCGATGGAGCAGATCAGCTACCACGCGATCGAGGCGTCCAGCGACCTCGCCGCCGAGCGTGGCCGCTACTCGTCGTACGACGGTTCGCTGTGGAGCCAGGGGATTCTGCCGATCGACTCGCTCGAGCTGCTGCGAACCGCCCGGAACGGCGACGTGATCGTTGACCAGGGCAAGCAGCTCGACTGGCACACACTGCGGGCGAAGGTGCTTCGGCACGGGATGCGGAACTCCAACGTGATGGCGATCGCGCCGACCGCGACGATCTCCAACATCTGCGGAGTCAGCCAGTCGATCGAGCCGGCGTACAGCAACCTGTTCGTGAAATCGAACATGTCCGGCGAGTTCACCGTGGCGAACCCGTATCTGGTCGCCGACCTGAAGGCACGCGGGCTCTGGGACCAGGTGATGGTCTCGGACCTGAAGTACCACGACGGCATCCTGACCGGGATCGAGCGGATGCCCGCCGACCTGCGGGAGCTGTACGCGACCGCGTTCGAGATCGACCCGCAGTGGCTGGTGCAGGCCGCGTCGCGGCGGCAGAAGTGGATCGACCAGGCGCAGTCGCTGAACCTGTACATGTCCGCGCCGTCGGGGCGGGCGCTCGACGAGCTGTACCGGTCGGCATGGCGTCATGGCCTCAAGACGACTTATTACCTGCGTTCCCAGTCAGCGACCCACGTGGAGAAGTCCACGCTGAAGGGCACTGACGGTCGGCTCAACGCCGTACCCGTTGCCCTGCCCGAGCCGACCGGAGCCGTGTGCTCCCTCGACGACCCCGACTGCGAGGCCTGCCAGTGACGACGACCGGACTGGGTGAGATCGCGCTCGGCGCGGACCGGGTGCACGTCGACGACAAGGCGATGATCAACGCCCGCGCCGACGTCAACCAGTTGCTGCCGCTGAAGTACCGCTGGGCATGGGACAAGTACCTGGCCGGGTGCAACAACCACTGGATGCCGACCGAGGTGTCCATGCAGGCCGACATAGCCCTGTGGCGGCGTCCATCGGAAGCCCGCGACGGCCTGACCGAGGACGAGCGGATGATGCTGAAGCGCAACCTCGGCTTCTTCGCCACCGCGGAGTCCCTGGTCGCGAACAACATCGTGCTGGCCGTGTACCGGCAGCTGACCAACCCCGAATGCCGGCAGTACCTCCTGCGCCAGGCCTTCGAGGAGGCCGTGCACACGCACACCTTCCAGTACATCTGTACGTCGCTCGGCCTGGACGAGGGCGAGTTGTTCAACATGTACCGCGAGGTCCCGTCGATCTCGGACAAGGACGCCTGGGCGCTGAAGTACACCCAGCACCTGGAGGATCCGGATTTCCGGACCGGCACGCCCGAGGCCGACACCGCGTTCCTGCGCGACCTGATCGCGTTCTACGTGGTGTTCGAGGGGATGTGGTTCTACACCGGGTTCGCGCAGATCCTGTCGCTCGGGCGGCGGAACAAGATGGTCGGGATCGCCGAGCAGTACCAGTACATCTTGCGGGACGAGTCGATCCACCTGAACTTCGGCATCGACTGCATCAACCAGATCAGGCAGGAGAACCCGCACCTGTGGACGGCCGCCTTCCAGGCCGAGGTGCGGCAGATGCTGACCGAGGCCTGTGAGCTCGAGGTGGCCTACGGGCGTGCGACGATGCCGAACGGCATGCTCGGGCTGACGGCGGAGCTGTGCGAGCAGTACATGCACTTCATCACCGACCGCCGCGCCGAGCAGATCGGTCTCGCCCCGATCTTCGGCGAGACCCGGAACCCGTTCGGCTGGATGTCGGAGGTGATGGACCTGAAGAAGGAGAAGAACTTCTTCGAGACCCGCGTGATCGAGTACCAGTCGTCGAGCGGACTGAGTTGGGACTGATGGACAGGTGGCGCGCACTGCCGATCGGCGGTGCGCGCCATGCCCACTGACGTCCTCGCCGCGGCGCGGGAGGTGCTCGCCGCGGCGACGAGCGACCCGCCGTACGCGCGTACGAGTCATCTGCAGGTCGTCGTTCGCGGTTCGGTCGTCGTCGACGAGCAGCTCCGCGGGCCGTCGGTCTCGGACGTGTTCTCGGTGACAAAGAGCGTGCTGGCGACCGTTCTGGGCGTAGTTGCGGCACGTGGCCTTCTCCCGCAGTTGGACAGTCCGGTCGGCGGCGTACTGCCGGCTCTGCGAGGGAACCGCACACCTGGCGTCAGTCGCTGACGATGACGCGCGGTGCCCGATCGAGGACGAATCGGCTGAGGCGATCCGCGCGGACCTTCTTCTGGACCGCCGCGCTCGCTCTCGACCTCGAGACGACGGATCAGCGGTAGTCGACCTCGAGCACGCCGATGATCTTCGCCAGCCTGGCGGCGACCCGGCCGGCGTCGAAGCCGTCGCCCTCGACGGTGATGCTCAGCGTGCAGTCGTCGAGCGACAGCGACAGCTCGCGGACGTCGTACGGGTTGAGGAGTACGGCGATCCGCGCTAGCAGGCCGCCGGTCTCGACCACGCGCGCGGTGAAGACGGTGACAGTGCGTTCGACCGCGACCAGGCTCATCGGGCGGCCTCCTTGTGGCGGAGCAGCCCGTAGGTGACGCCGTCGACGAGTGCCTCCCAGGACGCCTCGACGATGTTGTGGCCGACTCCGACCGTCACCCAGGACCCCTCACCGTCCGCGGTCTCGATGAGGACTCTGATCACCGCGTCCGTGCCGTGGCCCTGGTCGAGGATGCGGACCTTGTAGTCGACCAGTTCGAACTTGTTCACCACCGGGTACGCCCGCTCGATCGCGGTCCGCAGCGCGTGGTCGAGGGCGTTCACGGGGCCGTTGCCCTCACCGGTGACGATCTCCCGCTCTCCGGCCGCGACCAGTTTCACGGTCGACTCCGACACCGCCTCGCCGTCGGCGCGCGACTCGGTGATCACCCGCCAGGACTCCACGTCGAAGAAGCTGGCCCGGCGGCCGGTGACCTCCTCGGTCAGCAGCAGCTCGAACGACGCGTCCGCGGCCTCGAAGGTGTACCCGCGGGCCTCCATCTCCTTGACCCGCTCGGTCACCCGGCTGACCAGTTCGCGGTCGTTGCCGAGGTCGAACCCGAGCTCGCGGCCCTTCAGCTCGACGCTCGCCCGGCCGGCCATCTCGGAGACGAGCATCCGCATGTCGTTGCCCACCAGGGCGGGATCGGTGTGCTGGTAGAGGTCCGGATCCACCTTGATGGCACTGGCGTGCAACCCCGCCTTGTGGGCGAAGGCGGACACACCGACGTACGGCTGCCGGGTCGACGGCGGCACGTTCGTCACTTCGGCGATCGCGTGCGCGATCCGGAACGACTCCGCCAGCCGGCCCGGTGGCAGCAGCTCCATCGACCGCTTCAGCTCGAGGTTCGCGACGATCGCGAGCAGGTCGGCGTTGCCGGTGCGTTCGCCGTACCCGTTGATTGTGCCCTGGACGTGCGTGACGCCGGCCTCGACGGCGGCGATCGAGTTCGCCACCGCGCAGCCGGCGTCGTTGTGACAATGGATGCCGAGACGTGCGCCGGTGGACTCGAGGACGTCGCGGACGATCTCCTGCAACTCGCGCGGCAGCGTGCCACCGTTGGTGTCGCACAAGGCGACCACGTCGGCGCCGGCCTCGGCGGCTACCCGGACCACCTCCAGCGCGTAGGCACGGTTGGCGCGGTAGCCGTCGAAGAAGTGCTCGGTGTCGAGGAACACCCGCTGGCCGTTCTCGCGCAGGTGCCGGACCGTGTCGATGACCATCCGGAGGTTCTCGTCGAGCGTCGTACGCAAGGCGCGTTCGACGTGGGCGTCGTGGCTCTTGGCAACGAGTGTGACGACCGCGGCGCCGGACTCGCGCAGCGCCGCGACCTGCTGGTCGTCCGCGGCTGCGCTCCCGGGCTTGCAGGTCGCGCCGAAGGCGGCGAACGTCGCGTTCCGCAGGTGCAGCTCGGTCCGCGCCCGCTCGAAGAACTCGGTGTCCTTCGGCACCGCGCCCGGCCAGCCGCCCTCGATGAAGCCGACTCCCAGGTCGTCCAGGTGCTGCGCGATGGCGATCTTGTCGGCCACGGACAGCGCCAAGCCCTCCTGCTGCGCGCCGTCGCGCAGGGTGGTGTCGTAGACGTGGAACTCGTCCGAGATGCTCATGGTCGGCCTTCCGAGGGGCTGGGCGAACGTGCCGGGCAAACAAAAAACCTCCCGCACGGTGCGAGAGGTCTGCGCGCTCAGGTACAGCTTGCTGAGCGCGCCTAGGGAATAATGACCCGGTAGTTCTTCATGACATTCGGCAGTCTGCCACAACATGTCCACGAGGTGGCGGGAACGTCTCGAATCACGAACATTCAGTACTGCGGAGTGCCGCAGAGTCCAGCAATCAGGCGGTGAGCGACCAGCCGGGGTCGTCCCAGGCGGTGTAGAAGTCCTCACGGCTGAGCGGACGCAGGCCCCACCTGTCCCGGTCCAGCGCCTGGTCCGTGAGCATTCCCTCGTCGTCCTCGAGCCGCTGCCACCAGTACCGCGTGATCGTGCCGTCCTCGGCCGCGCCGAGCTGGCGGACCACGACCCACTCCCGCTCGTGCCAGACCGCCTCGTACAGCCAGTCGGTGCCCTCGTCGTCGGCCAGCGCGCCGTACGTGCGCGGCGCCGTACCGCGGTCGAGATCCCGGATCAGCTCGACGGTGGACCGTATCGCCGCCGCTGTCTCAGGCGACCAGTCACGCCGCTCGGCCAGCTCCGCGTAGTAGGCCTCGACGTCGTCGGGGAAGCTGCTCATGGGCCCCGACCCTACCGAAACCCGTGGCCGTACTGCGACCGTCGGTCCACGGCACCGACCTGAAAAGATGCTGTGAAAGCCGACGACCCGCTCCAGCGCCGGAGCGGGTCGTCGACAGGCAGCTCGTCGGTCAGCAGACGCGGGTCATCCAGCCGTGCGGGTCGGCGGCGCGGCCGTACTGGACGTCGAGCAGGGCACTGCGGACCGCGGCGGTCACCGGACCACCGTTGCCGTCGGCCACCTGCACCTCGCCGCCCTTCCACTTCAGCGACGCCACCGGCGTGATCACCGCGGCCGTCCCGCAGGCGAACACCTCGCGGATCCGGCCCGAGGCGGCGCCGTCACGCCACTCGTCGATCGAGATCTTCCGCTCGGCCACGTGGTAGCCGAGGTCGGTGACGAGCTTGAGGATCGAGTCCCGGGTGACGCCCTCGAGAATCGTGCCGGACAGCTCCGGGGTGACCACGGAGTCGTCGTCGAGGACGAAGTACAGGTTCATCCCGCCGAGCTCCTCGATCCAGGTCTTCTCAACCGCGTCGAGGAACGCGACCTGGTCGCAGCCCTGTTCGATGGCCTCGGCCTGGGCGAGCAGTGACGAGGCGTAGTTGCCGCCCGTCTTCGCCGCGCCGGTGCCACCGGGGGCAGCCCGGGTGTACTCCTCGCTCAACCAGATCCGGACCGGCTTGACGCCGTTCGCGAAGTAGGAGCCGGCCGGCGAGGCGATCACGCAGTAGGTGACCTGCGCCGACGGGCGGACGCCGAGGAACGGGTCCGAGCCGAACATGAACGGGCGCAGGTAGAGCGACGTCTCACCGCCGCCGGGCACCCAGGCCTTGTCCAGCTCGACCAGCTTGTGCAGCGAGTCGAGGAACGCCGCCTCGGGCAGTTCCGGCAGCGCGAGCCGGTGCGCGGACTTCGCGAACCGGGCCGCGTTCGCCTCCGGGCGGAACATGTGGATCGAGTCGTCGGGATGCCGGTAGGCCTTCATCCCCTCGAAGATGGTCTGGGCGTAGTGGAACACCGCGGTGGCCGGAGACAGCTCCAGCGGCCCGAAGGCGGTGATCCTCGCGTCGTGCCAGCCGTTCTCCCGGTCCCAGGTGGCGATCGCCATGTGGTCGGAGAAGTTCTGCCCGAATCCCGGGTTCGCCAGGATCGCGGCGCGCTGGTCGTCGCTGGCCGGTTGGGTGTTTGGCTCAACGGTGAACTGTAGATCGGCGCTCATAGCCGCACCGTACCTCTTGGCCGAGTGGTCATGCGAGCGTCCGCCTCTCAGCCCAGCGCGCGCTTGGCGATCGCGTCACCGATGTCCGCCGTGGTCCTGGCGGCACCGGTGCGCTCCTCGATGTCGGCGGTGACAGCGGCCTCGATCGCGGCGCCGGCCTCGGTCAGGCCGAGGTGGTCGCACAGCAGCGCGGCCGACAGGATCGCGGCCGTCGGGTCCGCCTTCTGCTGGCCGGCGATGTCCGGGGCGGAGCCGTGCACCGGCTCGAACATGCTCGGCGCGGTCCGGTCCGGGTTGATGTTGGCGCTCGCGGCCAGCCCGATCCCGCCGCTGATCGCGGCGGCCAGGTCGGTGATGATGTCGCCGAACAGGTTGTCGGTGACGATCACGTCGAACCGGGCCGGGTCGGTGACCAGGAAGATGGTCGCCGCGTCCACGTGCAGGTAGTCGACGGTGATGTCCGGGAACTCCGCGGCGACCGCGTCGACGGTGCGCGTCCACAGGTGGCCGGCGTGCACGAGCACATTGTTCTTGTGCACCAGGGTGAGCTTCTTCCGCGGCCGCGCCTGGGCCCGGGCGAACGCGTCCCGGACGACCCGCTCCACGCCGTACGCCGTGTTCACCGACACCTCGGTGGCGATCTCGGCCGGCGTCCCGACGCGCAGAGCGCCGCCGTTGCCGACGTACGGGCCCTCGGTGCCCTCACGGACGACGACGAAGTCGACCTCGCCCGGGTTCGCCAGCGGGGAGCCGACGGACGGGTAGATCTTCGACGGCCGCAGGTTGACGTAGTGGTCCAGGGTGAACCGGAGCTTCAGCAGCAGGCCGCGCTCGAGCGTGCCGGACGGTACCGTCGGGTCGCCGATCGCGCCGAGCAGGATGGCGTCGTGGCCGCGGATGCTGTCCAGCTCCGCGTCCGGGAGCGTCTCGCCGGTCGCGTGCCAGCGCCGGGCGCCGAGGTCGTACTCGGTCCGCTCGAACGTCACGCCGTGCTGCGCGGCGACCGCGTCGAGCACCTTCAGCGCCTCGGTGGTCACCTCGGGTCCGATCCCGTCCCCCGGGACGACGGCAAGCCTGAAGGTCTTCTGCGTGCTCACTTCTTGGGTTCTCCCCCGTTGTAGAGACGGTTGACAGCTTCCTGTGCAGCCTTCACCTCGGCGGCGTCGGCGCTGCGGCGGGCCAGGCGGCGGCGACGGGCCGCCTTCCGTTCCCGGGCGTCGATCGCGGGCCAGTTGGCTGGATACATGTCGTACATGGTGATCTCCGGATGGGTCTCGCCGACAGTAGACACGGGCGGCACGACGCTCCGAATTTACTCTGACGTCCGACTAAATCACCACTATGCGGGCAGCTTGTCCCGGGATGTGAGATGTCGGTGCCAGCTCTGGCCCGATGCTGTGCGAGTCTCAGCCGGTGAGTGCTCCTCCAGAACTGCCGCCGCTGGTGTCGGCGGCCCTCAGCCTGTCCGGCCGGCGGGGATTCGTCAGCTCGACCCGCAACGAGACCGGCCGGCTGCTCGCCACTCTCGCCGCGTCGAAGAACGGCCTCCTCGGTGAACTCGGGACCGGCTGCGGCGTAGGGTCGGCGTGGTTGCGCAGCGGTGCTGCCGAGGGCTCGCAGATCGTCACCGCGGAGAGCGATCCGCAGCTGGCGCAGGCGGTTGCGGAGCTGTTCGCCGCCGACGAGCGGATCGAGGTCGTCTCGGCCGACTGGACCGCGCTGATCGAGCGCGGGCCGTTCTCCCTGCTGTTCGTGGACGCGCGCGAGGCGAAGATCTCCGCCCGCGACATCATCGCCGACGTGGTCGAGCCGGGCGGCTTCGTCGTCCTGGACGACTTCACGCCGTCCGCCTTCTGGCCGCCGATGTACGAGGGCCGGGTGGACACGCTGCGGCAGGAGTGGCTGATGGACAAGCGCTTCACCACCGTCGAGGTGATGGTCGCGCCGGACGCCGCCGTCCTGCTGGCCACGCGGCGCTAGGCCGCACCCGCACATGAGGCGGGCCCGAGTCATTGGACTCGGGCCCTGATCGGCCGCCATGCGCCTGCGGGCGGCTGACTACCTCCTAGTAAAGCAGTCGTTCCCTTGATCAGGCGTCCAGGTCCACCGTACGGGCGGTGTCGGCCTGGACCGCGGTCGCGATGTCGTCCAGGACGGTCGTCGGGATCGCGGAGTCGACGGCCAGCGCGACCAGCGCCTTGCCGCCCTTGCGGTCCCGGCTGACCTGCATGCCGGCGATGTTCACGTCCGCGTCGCCCAGGATCCGGCCGATCTGGCCGACGATGCCCGGCCGGTCCTCGTAGGTGAGGAACGCCAGGTGCGCCGACAGCTCGATCTCGACGTCGAACCCGTCGACCTCGACCAGCCGCTCCGACTGCCGGACGCCGACCAGCGTGCCGCTGACCGAGACCTGGGCGCCGTCGGCGAGCGTGCCGCGCAGCGTGATCAGGTTCCGGTGCTCCGGGCTGTCGTGGTCGGTGACGAGCCGGACCTCGAGGCCGCGCTCGGCCGCCAGCAGCGGTGCGTTCACGTACGAGACGTTGTCCTCGACCACGTCCGCGAACACGCCCTTGAGAGCGGCGAGCTCGAGCACCTTCACGTCGTACTGCGTGATCTCGCCGCGGACCTCGACGTCCAGCTGCTGCGCGACGCCGCCGGCCAGCGCGGTGAAGATGCGGCCGAGGTTCTCGGTCAGCGCGATGCCCGGCCGGACGTCCTCGGCGATCACGCCGCCCTGGACGTTGACCGCGTCCGGGACCAGCTCACCCGACAGCGCGAGCCGGACCGACTTGGCGACCGCGACCCCGGCCTTCTCCTGCGCCTCGTCGGTCGAGGCGCCCAGGTGCGGGGTGGCGACGACGTTCTCGAACTCGAACAGCGGCGAGTCGGTGCACGGCTCGGTCGCGAACACGTCCAGGCCGGCGCCGGCCACCCGGCCCTCCTTGAGGGCGGAGTAGAGCGCCTGCTCGTCGACGATCCCGCCGCGGGCCGCGTTCACGATGATGACCTCGGGCTTGACCTTGTGCAGCTCCTCGTCGCCGATCAGGCCGATCGTCTCCGGCGTCTTCGGCAGGTGCACCGAGATGAAGTCGCTGACCGACAGCAGCTCGTCCAGGCTCGCGAGCCGGACCCCCATCTGCGCGGCCCGGCCGGCCTGCACGTACGGGTCGTAGGCGATCACGTTCATGCCGAAGGCGGCCAGCCGCTGCGCGACCAGGACGCCGATCTTGCCCAGGCCGACGATACCGACGGTCTTCTCGAACAGCTCGACACCGGAGTACTTGCTGCGCTTCCACTCGCCGTTCTTCAGCGACTGGTCGGCGGCCGGGACGCGGCGCGCGGTCGCCAGCAGCAGGGCGACGGCGAGCTCGGCGGCGCTGACGATGTTGGAGGTCGGCGCGTTGACCACCATCACGCCCGCCTGGGTGGCGGCCTTCACGTCCACGTTGTCCAGGCCGACACCGGCCCGGGCGACGACCTTGAGCCGCTTGGCCGCGGCCAGCGCCTCGGCGTCCACCTTGGTGGCGCTGCGGATCAGGATGGCGTCCACGTCGGCGATGGCCGGAAGCAGCTCGGCGCGGTCGGCGCCGTTGGTGTGCCGGATCTCGAAATCGGGGCCGAGCGCCTCGACGGTGGCCGGGCTGAGCTCTTCGGCGATCAGGACGACGGGCCGGGTTACGTCAGTCATGGGAGAAGTCTCCTGCAGAAGCGGTAGGGGCTCATAAGTCAGAGCACCGCGCTGTGCCCGCTGTCACTGATAGTACCCCGAATCCGATAACGCCTGTCTGCGCACCCAGGATTCGGCACGGCCGCTCAGTCGGCGTCGCAGCTCTGGACCGGCTGCATCTCCTTGGAGCCGTGCATGCGCAACTGACCGCCCTCGCGGACCAGCAGGTAGCGCAGATCCCGCCGGTTGCAGGCCTGTCCGTCGGCGCCGCTGGCGTTCGGCGAGAACAGCACGGCATACGTCATCCGGACGTTGACGCCGTCCTCCCCCGCCCGGGTGACCTCGGTGATCCGGGCGTTGAAGAAGTACGACGTCTGGTGGTTGTTGCGGTCCCGCTCGAGCGTCAGCCGTTTGCCGAAGCTCTTGGAGTAGACCGGCCGCAGGGCCTCGAAGTCGTGCCGGTTCTCCAGGGTCAGGTAGGTGCCGAGCAGCTTCTGCGCCTCGAGTGCGAGCGGGGTGCTCGCGACCAGCAGCTCCGGCAGCACCGCGGTCTGCGGACCCCGGGATCGCTCGCAGCTGCCGCCCGGCTCGGCCGTCATGCCGGTCGGCTCCGGCGCGACGTACCCCCGCAGCCGGTCCAGCGACACGATCGCGCTGGTCGGGGCCGTGTCGCCGGCGACGAGTCCGACCACGTGACCGGACTTGTCGACGACCGGGCCGCCGAGCTTGGACTGGCTCATCACCGTGCTGAGCGCCAACGGCTGCTCCGTCGTACCGATCGGACGGGAGGTGAGAACGCCGGCCGAGGTGTAGCCGATCAGTGCGCGCTCGGCCATCGGATCAGGGGTGCGGGAGGCGAGCGGAACCGTTTGGCGGTCGAGCCGCCCGATCATCCGCAGCACGGCGACGCCGTCCGCGCTCCTGCCGAGCTGGTTGACCCGGCGGACCCGGCCGTCATCGGTGGCGATCACGATCGACAGCGGCTGCTCGAGCGCGGACGCCGCGGTCAGGACCAGGCCGTCACCGATGAGTACGCCGGTCGCCTGGCCGGTCCCCTCGCAGGTCGTGGCGAGGACGTGGACCACTCCGCCGCGGACGGAGTCGAGGACCTTCTCGGTGTCGATCCGCAGGCTCTGCGCACGGACGTACCAGCCCGCACTGGCGCCCGCGGCGAGGATCAGCAGGACGGCGACGAACCCGGCCAGGAACCGGCCGAACGTCCACGGCCGGCGCGCCGGCGGCTGCGGTGACCGCGGCGGCGTACTGGTCTGGAGCTGGGTGAGCGTCGCCGCGGCCGCGGGGACGCGCCGAGGCGGCCGCGGCAGCGGCCTGCCGTCCTGCACCACCTGTCACCTCCCCCGCCGCCCGCATCGGAACCGTCACTGATTGTGCCAAAAGACGAGGTCCGGGCCACCCACCCGAGCGGCCCGGACCTCGACTTCGTGCGCGTCAGCGGGCCGCGGTGCCCTCGACGTAGTCCTCGTCGTGCGACTTGACCCATGCCATCAGGCCGCGCAGCTCCTTGCCGACGCCCTCGATCGGGTGCGACTCGCTCTGCTTGCGGAACTCGGCGAACTCCGGCGCGCCGGCGTCCTGGTCGGCGATGAACCGGGCGGCGAAGGTGCCGTCGGTGATGTCGCCGAGGACCTCCTTCATCCGGGCCTTGACCGACGCGTCGATGATCCGCGGGCCGGACACGTAGTCGCCGTACTCGGCGGTGTCGGAGACCGACCAGCGCTGCTTGGCGATGCCGCCTTCGTAGATCAGGTCGACGATCAGCTTGAGCTCGTGCAGGCACTCGAAATACGCGACCTCCGGCTGGTAGCCGGCCTCGGTCAGTGTCTCGAAGCCGGCCTGGATCAGCGCCGACACGCCACCGCAGAGGACGGCCTGCTCACCGAACAGGTCGGTCTCGGTCTCCTCGGTGAAGGTGGTCTTGATACCGCCGGCCCGCAAGCCGCCGATGCCCTTGGCGTACGAGAGCGCCAGGTCCCACGCCTTGCCGGTGGCGTCCTGCTCGACCGCTACCAGCACCGGTACGCCGCGACCCTCGGAGTACTCGCGGCGGACCAGGTGGCCCGGGCCCTTCGGCGCGACCATGAACACGTCCACGCCGGCCGGCGGCTTGATGTAGCCGAACCGGATGTTGAAGCCGTGGCCGAAGACGAGCGCGTCACCGTCGACCAGGTTCGGCTCGATCGCCTCGGCGTACAGCTTGCGCTGGGCCGGGTCCGGCGCGAGGACGACGATCACGTCGGCCTCCTCGCAGGCCTCGGCCGGGGTGAGCACCCGCAGGCCCTGGGCCTCGGCCTTGGCCCGGCTCTTCGAGCCCTCGGGCAGACCGACCCGGACGTCGACACCGGAGTCGCGCAGCGACAGCGCGTGGGCGTGGCCCTGGCTGCCGTAGCCGAGCACGGCCACGTGCCGGCCCTGGATCACCGACAGGTCGGCGTTGTCGTCGTAGAACATTTCAGCTGCCACTTGGAGCTCTTCTCCTCTTGCGTTGATGGGGTACGGCGGTCAGCCCTGACGGACTCAGCCTTGACGGGCCACGGGCCGGCACGTGGC
>NZ_SMKR01000064.1 GCF_004348725.1 Kribbella turkmenica | reverse complement strand
CGCCGGCCCGACCCCCGACCAAGTGCCCGCAAGATCTCGTAACCGCGACCCCGCGCTATACCCAACGACCCACACGCCGCCGCTACCCCAACCCCCGAATCCACCAACCGCACCAAAGCATCCCCGTAACACTCAAAATCCTCCGCAAACGACATAGCCGCCGCAACTCCTCAAATCGAGGTGTTGCGACGACCATGTGAACCCGAGATCTCCCCGGGGCCGTTTCTCGTGCGTGTGTCCTAGTGCGCCGTCGCCACCTGGTACGGCGTGAGTTCGCCGGCCAGGCCGGCGTGGACGTGGGCGGTGACGCGGGTTCCGTCGGCGGTGTGCTCGAGCTGGTCGACCGAGCCCTCGGAGTGGATCCGGGAGACCAGGTCGCCGCGGTCGTACGGCAGCAGCAGGTCGAGGGCCACGTCGGGCTGCGGCAGGGCGGCCTCGACCATCGAGCGCAGCTTGTCGATGCCCTCGCCGGTGTGCGCGGACACCACCAGCGCGCGGGACTCGCGGTGCAGGATCGGTGCCAGCGCCATCGGGTCGGCGACGTCGGCCTTGTTGATCACGATGACCTCCGGCACGTCGGAGGCACCGATCTCGGCCAGCACCTCGCGCACCGCCTGGATCTGCGCCAGCGGGTCCGGGTGCGAACCGTCCACCACGTGCAGCAGCAGGTCGGCGTCGGCGACCTCCTCCAGCGTCGAGCGGAACGCCTCGACGATGTCGTGCGGCAGGTGCCGGACGAATCCGACGGTGTCGGTGAACGTGTAGACCCGGCCGTCGGAGGTCGTCGTCCGCCGGGTGGTCGGGTCGAGGGTCGCGAACAGCGCGTTCTCGACCAGCACCCCGGCGCCGGTGATCCTGTTCAGCAGCGACGACTTGCCGGCGTTGGTGTAGCCCGCGATCGCGACCGACGGGATCGCGTTGCGCCGGCGCTCCTGGCGCAGCGTCGACCGCGTGCCCTTCAGGTCCTTCAGCTCGCGCCGCAGCCTGGCGATCTTGGTGTTGATCCGCCGCCGGTCGGTCTCGATCTTGGTCTCACCGGGACCACGGCCGCCGATACCGCCGCCGGCCGCGCCGACGCGGCCACCGGCCTGGCGGGACAGGTTGCCACCCCAGCCGCGCAGCCGCTGCTTCATGTACTGCAGCTGGGCCAGCTCGACCTGGGCCTTGCCTTCCTTGCTCTTCGCGTGCTGGGCGAAGATGTCCAGGATCAGCGCGGTCCGGTCGACCACCTTGACCTTGAGCCGGTCCTCCAGGTTGCGCAGCTGCGCCGGGGCCAACTCGCCGTCGGCGATCACGGTGTCCGCGCCGAGCGAGGCGACCAGGTCGCGCAGGTCGGCCACCTTGCCGGAACCGATGAAGGTCGCCGGGTCAGGCCGCTTGCGCCGCTGGATCACACCGTCCAGCACCTCGGAACCGGCGGTCTCGGCGAGCAGCTTCAGCTCGGCCAGCGAATTTTCCGCGTCCTCGGCGCTGCCCTCGGTCCAGACGCCGACCAGCAGCACCCGCTCGAGCAGCAACTTGCGGTACTCGACCTCGCTGATGTCGGTCAGCTCGGTCGACATGCCGACGACGCGGCGCAGGGCCTGGCGCTCTTCGAGGTCGAGGCCCTCGGTGGACAGCGCCGAGTCGTGACCCGTCAACGAATCGCCGGAGTCATCGCCCTGGATCAGGTCGAGTTCGACGTCGGTGGTCTCGTCGTAAAAGTTCGAATGGGTCGTCATATACCTTCCATCGTGGCACGGGCCACCAGTACAGGCGACCCGATTTCAGACGTCAACGCCCCACGCCCCGGTGGAATTCCCGTTCAGGCAGGCAACCAGGCCCGGTCGAACTCCCCGCGAGCGTGCACGACGGCCGGCCCGGTCAGCTCCAGGTGGTTGTCCGCCCGCCACGTCACGGTCACAGAACCACCAGGTACGCCGACACGGTAAGTGACCGGCCGTTCCTGCCGGGCCTGACGAGCCGACACCACCGCGACCGCGCACGTCCCGGTGCCGCAGGACCGGGTCTCCCCCGCCCCGCGCTCGTGCACCCGCATGGCTACCTCGTTCGGCCCCTTGCGGACGACGAACTCCACGTTCACCCCGGCGGGGAACGCCTCGGCCGGGGTCCACACCGGCTGGTCGACCAGATGCCCGGGCTCGCTCAGGTCGTCGACGAAGGCCACGGCATGCGGATTCCCCATGTCGACATGGGTGGCCGGCCACTGGTGACCGTTGGCCTCGACCACGATGCCCGCCGGACCGGGCAGCACGGGCTCGCCCATGTCCACGGTCAGCGTGCCGTCGTCGTTCAGCACCACGTCCTTGATCCCGGCCCGCGTCCCGACGCGGACAGGCTTGTCCCCCGCCAGCCCGGCGTCCACCAGGTACCGGACGAACACCCGGATCCCGTTGCCGCACATCTCCGCGATCGAGCCGTCGGAGTTGCGGTAGTCCATGAACCAGTCGCCGCCGTCCTCGACGTACGACTGCTTGTCACCCTCGATCACCCGGAGCACGCCGTCCGCGCCGATGCCGGCGTACCGGTCGCAGAGGAACCGCACCAGGCTCGCGTCCAGGTCCCCGTGGATGGTTCCGTCGGGGTCGGGCAGCAGCACGAAGTCGTTCTCGGTGCCATGCCCCTTCAGCCAGGGGAAGGAGGTCATGCGTCAGATCGTAGTGTGTGCCCCGTGGAGCAGATCGGCTACTTCTGGAAGCAGGAGGACGCGGAAGCGGTCGCCGCGCGGCTGGACGGCGTCGTCCGGCGTGGCCGTTTCCACGGTGAGGACGACGACGAGGACCACCCGTGGATCGTCGTACTCACCGATGCCGACCAGGCCGTGCTCGACGACCTGCTGACCGAGTACGACGGCTGGCTGGAACCGGCCGTGGACGAGCCGGCCCCGGCCCCTCCGCCGCTGCCGACGACGCCGAAGCGCTTCAAGAACCTCTGAGCACGCGCCCCGGCCGGCGACCGGTCGGTACGCCGTCCGCGAGCACCGGATCGCCCGCCACGAGGACGTGCTCGACCCCTGCCGACAGCTGCCACGGATCGTCGTACGTCGACCGGTCGGCCACCTGCGCGGGGTCGAGAACGACGAGGTCGGCCACCGCACCGGCCTTGAGCACACCGCGGTCGTCGAGGCCCAGCCGTGAGGCGGGCAACGAGGTCATCCGGCGGATCGCCTCGGGCAACGAGAGCACGCGTTGATCGCGGGTGTACCGGCCGAGGACCCGCGGGAACGTGCCGAAGTTGCGCGGATGCGGGTGTCCGGCCCCGGTGGCGGCGAGAATCCAGCCGTCGCTCGCGACACTCGTGCAGGGATGCCGCAGGACCGTCACCACGTCGTCCTCGCTCATCGCGTGGTTGACCACGCTGACCGCGGCTCGGTGGTGCTCGAGGACGCGAAGGATCGCCTCGGCGGCGTCGACGCCGTCACGCGCGGCGATGTCGGCCAGGCTGAGGCCGCGGCAGTCCTCGTACCGCCCGGGCGGCAGGGACGCGATCACCACAGCCTCAGGCGTGAACAGGTCGCTGGTGCGCAACGCCGTGGCGATCCGTGCCCGCTCGGCCTGGTCGCCGAGGCGCGCGAGCAGGGAGGCTGTGCCGCCGGCCATCGCCCAGGTGGGCAGCCGGGCGGTGAGCGTCGTACTGGAGGCCGTGTACGGATAGACGTCCCAGGTGACGTCCACGCCGTCGGCACGGGCCTGGTCGAGGCGTTCGAGGGCGGCCGTGACCAGCCCGTGGTTGGCGGCGCCGACGGCCTTCAGATGGGAGACCTCCAGCCGGGCGCCACCGGCCCGGGCGGCCCGGATCGCTTCGTCCAGCGAGGCGATCAGGTCAGCACCCTCGTTGCGGATGTGGGTCGAGTAGAGCAGCCCGCACTCCCCCGCCGTCGCGACCAACGCGGCGACCTCCGCCTCGGAGGCGAAGGTGCCCGGCGCGTAGATCAGCCCGGTCGAGAACCCGGCCGCCCCTTGGCCGGCCGCCGCGCGCAGCAGGTCCTGCATCTGCCGCAACTCGTCCGCCGAGGGTGCCCGCTCCGCACCGCCCATGACCGCGAGCCGCAGTGACGAGTGGCCGACCTGCAGAGCGAGGTTGACCGCGAGCCCGTCCCGCCCGACCGCCTCGGCGAAGCCGCCGGTGTCCCGCCACGACCAGTCATGCTCGGGCGCGAGGAACGCCGTACCGGCCTTCATCTGCTCGAGGTCGGTGATCGGGAACGGCGACCAGCCGCAGTTGCCGGTGACCAGCGTGGTGACACCTTGATGCAGCTGGGTGGTCGCGTCCGGCGAGGTCTGCGCGGTGAAGTCCGCGTGCGAGTGCAGATCGACGAATCCCGGGGCCACAATGTTGCCCGTGGCATCGATCGCCTCGACGTCGGCGGCCGCGGTGCCCGGTCCGACCACGTCGACGATCCGTTCACCGTCGACCAGCACGGTCGCGGGTACGGCGTCCGCGCCGGTACCGTCGAGGACGAGGCCGCCCGTGATCGCGATCATGTCGTCACCAGCAGGATCACGGCGTACATGACGCAGGCGGGCAACAGCAGCATCCAGCCGGTGATCAGCATGCTCTTCAGGTCCGACGACCTGGCGAGCCCCATCGCGCCGACCATGTTCGCGTTCGGGAACGGCCCGTAGGTGTCGGCCTTCGACGCGAACAGCAGCACCACGACCCAGGCGGCCGGACCGACGCCCGCGCTCGCGGCCAGCGTCCCGAACACCTTGTCGAGCAGGACCACCTGCGCCGCGGTCGCCCCGGGTACGCCGACCCAGCCGAGCAGCGCGACCGCGATCGCCACCCCGAACCCGGAGATCGTGGCCAGCTCCGGCCCCAGCTCGTCGAGGATCACCTGGAACGGCGCGAGCTGGTCGATCAACGCGAACAGGGCCGCGAGCAACCAGAACAGCAACAGGATGCTGATCAGCTTGGCGCCACCGCGGTACATGTGCTCGGCGATGTCACGCGCCCCCAGGCGGCCCGCGAAGCCGGTGACGATGCCCAGCAGCGGCAACGCCAGCAGCGGGAAGCTCGTGCCCGCTTCGGTGACGGTCGCGTAGACGACCGACGCGAGCAGCACGACCAGGAACGTCGCGGTCGCGATCCGGGGAGAGCGAGCGGTCGTCGCGCTGTCGCCGGAGACGAGTTCGGACAGGTCGTAGTCGTCGCCGGTGCCCACGGTGCGCCGCTGGATGAAAGCGACCACGAACGGGCCGAGCACCAGCGACAGCAGCGCCAGCGGCCCGGCGCCGTACCCCAGGTAGGTCAGGTAGTCGACGTCGGCGGCGGTCATGATCGCCACGTTCGAGCCGGCGAACGGCGCCACCGTCAGGCCGGCGCAGCCGCCGATGAAGATCATCGACGCGGTGGCCGCCCGGGTGTACCCGAGCCGCGCGGTGATCGGCAGCACGATCGGTGCCGCGACCGCCAGCGCACCGGCCAGCGTGCCCAGGCTCGCGACCAGGATCAGGCAGGCAATCATCACACCGAGCACGACGGCGACCCGGCTGCGGTCCCCGGCGACGCGCATCACGCCGGACACGATCGTCGAGGCCACGCCGGTCACCCGGAGCACCTCGCCGACGCCGGCACCGAGCACGATGATCAGGCCGATCGCGGTGACCGAGTCGGCCAGCGACTCCCCGAGCAGCGTGCCGGTTTCGAGGGGGCTCAGGCCCGCGATCAGTACGCCGGACAACACCGCGACGACCGTGCCGACGACGATGTCCAGGCCCAGCAGGCAGAGCACGGCGTACAGCACGATCGGGAGCAGGCCCCACAGCGTCGGGCCGTCGGTGAGCAGTCCGGCGACGATCGACGTCACCAGCCCGGCACCGGCGAGGACGTTCAGCAAGCGGCGGCGGCCTGGAGCCACGTCCACCTGGTAAGCGTTCGCCGTCTCGATTCTGGTCTGGTCCTGGCTCATCCAAGGGTCCTGTTCTGTCAGAGAGCGAGCGTGGCCACGGTGTGCGCGGCGATCAGGTCGGTGTCGACCGCGTGCCCCAGACCGGTTGCCGTGGGCACCTGGACGACGCCGTGCTCGGCGACGACCGGAGGCGTGATCACGTCGCGGGTGTAGTACTTGTCCGAGGCGGACACGTCCGAGGGGAGGGTGAAGCCGGGCAGGCTGGAGATCGCCACGTTGGCCGCGCGGCCGATGCCGAACTCGTGCATCCCGCCGCACCAGACCGGGATGCCGGCCCGCCGCGCGCGGTCGTGGGCGGCGCGGGCGGCGGTCAGGCCGCCCATCCGGGAGACCTTGATGTTCAGCACTCGCAGGGCTTCCAGCGACAGCGCTGTCTCCAGGTCGTCGAGGGTCTCGATGCTTTCATCCAGGCAGATCGGGGTCACCAAATGCTTCTGCAGGCGAGCGTGGGCGAGCAGGTTCCGCGGGGCGAACGGCTGCTCGATCATGGTCAGCTCGTACTCGTCGAGAGCGCGCAGTGCGGCAAGGTGCTCGACCGACTCGGTGTAGATGCCGTTGGCATCGACGTGCAGATCGAGGTCCGGGAAGTCCGCCCGGACGGCACGCACCGGCTCGACGTCCCACCCCGGCGCGATCTTCAGCTTGACGCGGGAATAGCCGGCGGTGACCTGGCGGCGTACTTCGGTGAGCAGGTCGTCGATGGTCGGCTCGATCCCCAGCGACACCCCCGCGGTGACCTCGCTGCGGGTGCCGCCCAGCGCCTGCGCGAGCGGAACGCCCTGGACACCAGCCCAGAGCACCCAGGCGGCCACATCGACACCGGCCTTGGCGAACTGGTTGCCGCGAACCTTCGACCACAGCCGCGAGACCTGCTCGGGCCGCTCCCACGACCGGCCGATCACGGCCGGGAGCAGGTAGTTCTCGGCGATCTGCCAGCACGTCTCGACGGTCTCCGCCGCGTAGTACGGGTCCGAGGGCGACGCGATCTCACCCCAGCCGACCGCGCCGGACGCGTCCTCCACCTCGACCAGGACGTGATCCAGCAACGTCTTGCGGTGCGAGCTGGTGCGGAACGCGTGCACCAGCGGCAATCGGACGCGGTGCAGCCGGGCGGCGGTGACCTTCAGCTCAGTTGACATACAGTCCCAGCTCCGTGTTCAGCCGGTCGCGCTCGCCGAGTCGCCGGCGGGCTCCCTTCGCACTCGCGGTGGTCAGCGTCGCCAGCACATGCAGCACGGACGCGACCACGGTCGGCGAGTCGACGTACGACGCGCTGCCGGTGGCGACGTAGATGCGCTGGTCGGCGATCTTGGCGAGCGGCGCGTCCTCGTAGTCGGTGACCGCGACCAGCTCACCACCGGCCCCGGCGAACCGCCGGGCGATCTCGACGGTGTCGCGGCGATACCGGCGCAGCGAGAACGCCACCATCAGGTCGCTCGACCTGACGTCGGACAGGACGTCGACACCGCGCACGACCGTGCCGTCGATCAGCGTGACCTGGGACAGGCCGGCACTCAGGTCGAAGGCGAGCAGCGACGCGTACGAGAACGACTTGGCCGAGCCGACGATGAAGCGCCGGCGCGCGGCGACGATCCGGGCCGCCGCCCGCGCGATCGAGTCGTCGGCCAGGATCCGGTCGAGGGCCGCCTCGATCGAGGCCCGCTCCTGCTCGACCACGCGACGCTGCAGCATCGTCGACGACCGGCGCTGCAGGCGGGCGTCGTACCGCTCCCGGGGGCTGGTCAGCTCGCGGTTGCGGGCGTTCAGGTCCTCAGACATCGCTGACCGCCCCGAAGAGGTAGACCCCGGTCCCGTTCGGGAGCCGGCGGCAGGAGTCGGCGGCCAGGCCCTTGCCGAGCAGATCGGTGAAGCCCTGGCGGACCCGCTCGGCGATGTCCGGCGTGACCGCGCCCGGCTCGGCCGGCAGCGCCAGCCACGGGCGGTCCCCGGCACCGCCCATGACGCCCCAGTCGGCCTCGGTCAGCTTCAACTCGAGATCTTCCTGGGCGCGCGGCCGGGAGTGCAGGTCCCACTCGATGACCACCCGGTCGCCGCCCGGCCCGTACATGTCCGGGGCGTACCACCGGCCGCGGGCGCCGAGCACGTCGAGATTGAAGTGCCCGTTGCGGATCTGGAACGGATCGTAGGTCCAGCGCATCCGCGTCATACCGTGGCTGAGGGCCACCTCGCGCTGAGCGTGCTTGAGCAGGCGTCCCAGCCCGTGGCCCTGGTGGTTCGCGTCGACCACGGCCGACTGCGAGTAGTGGTAGAAACCGCGCCGGTCGGTGCCGCAGAAGCCGTACGCGAACGCGACGAGCCGGTCCTGCTCGTCCAGGACGCCGACGACCGAGCCGCCGTTGCTGACCAGCGCGCCGAGCAGCCGGGGATTCAGCGCGTAGTCCGGGTCCTGGTAGCCGAAGACCCGGCGGTACAGCACGGCCGCCTCCGCGAACCGCTCCGGAGTGGTGAGCGTGACGGGACGGAACTCCACCGCGGCCTCCTCAAAGATACGTAACGGATCTTGGCACTGCCCTGAGTAAAACTCCCGTGGACAGAGGGAGTCAATCGATGACCGAATGATGATACGTTGACTATCTATGAGCATGATCGAGCGACTGCGGGAGTACGCCGAGCACGAGACGCCGACCGGCGCGGCGGACGCGCTGAACGCCTTCGCCGACCGCCTCGTGCGCCGGTACGGCGAGCTCGGCGGCACCGCCCGCCGCGTCCCGGCACCGACCGGCGACCACGTCGTCGCCGACTTCCCGGGCCGCGGTCCGCGCGCGGACGACGCTCCCCTGCTCTTCCTCGCCCACCACGACACCGTCTGGCCGATCGGCCAGCTGGAGCGGATGCCGTGGCGCGAGGAGGACGGCGTCATCCACGGCCCGGGCGTCTTCGACATGAAGGGCGGCCTGGTCGTCCTGGAGACGGCGCTCGAGCAGGTGGCCGACGACGATCGCCGACCCGTGCGAGCGATCGTCACCGCCGACGAGGAGGTCGGCTCCCCGTCGGCGCGTGAGCTCGTCACCGCCGAGTCGGCCGGAGTGGTCGCGGCCTTCGGGCTGGAGCCACCGCACCCCAACGGCGACCTGAAGACATCCCGCCGTGGCAGCACCCGGGTCCGGATCGAGGTCGCCGGCCGGGAGGCGCACGCCGCCCTCGACGCGAGCAGTGGCGTGTCCGCGATCGACGAGCTCGTCGACCAGCTGATCGCGGTCCGCACCCTGGTGTCGCAGTACGAGAACGTGCTGTGCAACGTCGGCACGATCATGGGTGGTGGGCGGACGAACGTCGTAGCGGGGAAGGCGGCGGCCGAGCTGGGTCTGCGGTTCGTCGATCCGGAGACGGAGCGGGCGGTTCTCGACGCGGTGGCCGGGCTTCGGCCGGTGCGGCCGCGCGCCGAGCTCGACGTCCGGGTCATCTCGAGCCGGCCGGCCTGGCAACCGTCGGCACCTGTCGACGAACTGCTCGCCAAGGTCGCCGAAGCCGGTCGCTCGGTCGGTCAGGACGTCGGCGGTGCGGCGGCGTCGGGTGCCGCCGACACCAACCTCACCGGCTGGCTCGGCGTTCCGACCCTCGACGGCCTGGGTCCGTTGGGGAAGGGTGCGCACGCCGTCCACGAACAGGTGATCGCGGCGACCCTGCCTGAGCGGGCAGCTCTGGTCGCCGCGATCATCAGGTCGATCTAGCGCGGATAGACCTCCCACACGGTGCCTGCGGATCCGCCACCACGACGGGTCGGCTCGGCCGCCGCGAGGATCGCGCCGCCGGGCAGGAACTCCAGGGCCGCGACCGCGCCGATCTCGGCCGCCGAGGTGAACGCGTCACCGGACGGGACGAGCACGTGGCCGTACGGGGTGAGCGCGGTCTCGTAGGCGTCGATGAACGACGGCTCGGCGGTCACGGTCGCCGTGTTGCGCTGGGACGCGCGCGGCGCCGCGACGGCCTGCGGCAGGGTCATGCCACGGTCGAGCCGGTTCGTCAGGGTCTGCAGGACGGTGGTGATGATGGTCGAGCCACCCGGCGAACCGAGCGCCAGGAACGGCTTGCCGCCGCGGAGCACGATCGTCGGCGACATCGACGACCGCGGCCGCTTGCCCGGCTGGATCCGGTTCGGGTCGCTCTCGTTCGGAACGGCGGAGAAGTCGGTCAGCTCGTTGTTCAGCAGGAAGCCGCGGCCGGGAACCGTGATGCCGCTACCGCCGGTCTGCTCGATCGTCAGCGTGTACGACACCACGTTGCCCCACTTGTCGGCGGCGACCAGGTGGGTCGTCGACAGGCCTTCGGTGTCGGGCCGCTGGGCCGTCGGGACGCCGGACGCGCACCGCTCGTAGGACCCGTCGGGCGATCCGGCCGGCAGCGGCTTGGTCAGCGCGGTGGTGGGGTTGATCAGGCACGAGCGCTCGGCGCCGAAACCACGCGACAGCAGTTCCTTCGTCGGCACGTCGACGTAGGCCGGGTCGCCGACGTACGCGCCCCGGTCGGCGAAGGCCAACGCAGACGCCTCGAGGTAGGTGTGCAGTGCCTGCGGAGTGGACATCTGCCGGAGGTGCTGCGGTGTGAGGATGTTCAGTGCCTCACCGACCGTCGTCCCGCCGGACGAGGACGGGGCCATGCCGTAGACGTCCAGGCCGTCGTACCGGACCTTCGTCGGCGCGCGGTCGATCACCCTGTACTTCGCCAGGTCCGTCGTGGTGAGGTGGCCGGGGAACACCGGGAGCACGGCGTCCGCGGTCTTCGGCGGGTTCTGCGCGGTCGCGGCCATCTCCGCCGCGAGCTTGCCGCCGTAGAACGCCGACAGGCCCTTCTTCCCGATCAGTTTGTAGGTGTCGGCCAGATCCGGGTTCCGGAACACCGAGCCGACCTGCGGCGCGTCGCCGTTCGGCAGGAACAGCCTGGCGGTCGGCACGATCTGCGCGAACCGGGCCTTGTTGTCGAGCGTCTGCCCGCGGAACGTCTGGTCGACGACGAAACCGCGGTCGGCCAGCTCGGCGGCCGGCTTCAGCGCCTTCCCGAGCGACAGCGAACCCCACTTGCGCAGCGCGGCGTCCCAGGTCGCCAGCGTTCCCGGTACGCCGACCGACAGGCCGGACGTGACCAGCTGCGCGAACGGGTACGGCTGCCCGGTCGCGGGGTTGACGAACGAGTCGATCTTCATCCCGGCGGGCGCGCTCTCGCGGCCGTCGATCGTGTGAACCTTGCGCTTCTTGGCGCTGTAGTACACGAAGTACCCGCCGCCGCCGATGCCGGCCGAGTAGGGCTCGGTCACGCCGAGCGCGGCGGCGGTGGCCACGGCGGCGTCGACCGCGTTGCCGCCACGACGCAGCACGTCCAGACCGACCTTCGTCGCCTCCGGGTCGACCGAGGAGACGGCACCGCCGAACCCGATCGAGGTCGGCGTCTTGACCGGTGGCTGCGGTGGACGCGCGGCGGCGTTGCTCGCGGTCAGGACGGACAGGACAAGCGCACCAGCGGACAGGGATGCGACCAGCTTCTTCGGTGTCACCGGGTACTCCCGCTACGTCGACGGACAGGGACAAGCCCTTGCCTATCCCGAAGTCGGCGCTCGCGCCAGTCGTGGCGCCCTAGTTGACTGTGCAGGAAGACATGAAGCGCCGCAGGAGCTGGTCGTTCCAGTCGGCCGTGCCGGCCGGGAGCTCGACCAGGAGCCACTGGTCGCCGAGCTTCACCTGGCCGGTGACGCGCCCGCCCAGCGTGCCGATCTGCAAGGACCTGCCGCCCGCGTCGGTCACCCGGACCGACCGCAGGCTCCTCGCCGCGGGGGCCGACTGCAGCACCACCTTGGTGGCGACGTCCGCGCTCCGCATCGTCGACCGGGAGAGCACGACCCGGTCGGCGGCGATCGGGGTCTCCGGCGTCCAGCCCTTCGGCGCGAGCGAGCAGCCGATCGAGTTCCAGGGCTGCCGGTTCGCCACCAGCTCGACCGGCGGGGCGCCGTACGTCGAGACCGTCTCGCTGCCTTCCGCGATCATCGGCGTCGGGGACGCCGCCTCGGACACGGTCGCCGGTGCCCGGGAGGTCTTCTCCCCCTCACCGGTGGCGACCTCGGTACTGCCGTTGTTCCACCACTTCACCTGGTCGCCGACCGCGAGGACGGCGGCCGACACCGCGGCCACGCACAGTACGCCGGTGACCCGGCGGCGCCGCTTGATCCGGCGCAGCGCCCGCCGGCCGCGGGTGACATCGGCTTCGATGTCCGCGGGCGGGAGTCCGTCGGCCGCACGGTCGGCGAACCCCTCCAGGAGCTTCTTCACCTCGTCCACTTCTCAGCTACTCCCCGTCGCAGGATCCGTTTCCTCGCTCATCAGATCCTTCAGTCGTTTCAAGGCCTTGGCGGTCTGGCTCTTCACGGTGCCCTCGGTGCACTCCAGGATCCGTGCGCAACTGGCCACGTCCAGATCCTGGAAGTACCGCAGTACCAGGACGGCCCGTTGCCGCGGCGCCAGCTCCAGCAGCGCCCGCCGGACCGCGAGGGTGTCCACCGGGTCCACCTCGTCGGTGAGCCTCGGCTCGAACGTCTCCGCGGTCACCACCTCGGGGTGGCGGCCGGCCCGGCGGCGCTCGTCCAGGAACGCGTTGACCAGGATCCGGTGCGCGTACGGGCCCGCGCCCTCGCGCCGGATCCGGTGCCAGTGCACGTACACCCGCGTGCACGCGGTCTGGACCAGGTCCTCCGCGGTGTGCACGTCACCCGCGGTGAGCAGCAGTGCCGTCCTCATCAGTCGGGTTCGGTCCGCGAGCAGGTACTCGCGGAACTCGGCCTCACGGTCACCCCCTCGCATCTAAGGCCCCCAGGCCCTCTTCCATCCCGACTACGCCGCCGCCCCCGGTTCGGTTGCCTTCGGCTATCACGTTCAGTGCCTTCTCCACCAGGTCGGGGTCGTCGTACCGTAGCCACGTGATGCGCTGGTCCTTGCGGAACCACGTGTCCTGCCGCCGCGCGAACCGGCGGGTGGACCGGGCGGTCCGCTCCCGCGCCTCCTGCTCACTGATCTCACCGTCGAGCAACGCGATCACCTGCGAGTAGCCGAGGGCACGGTTGGCTGTCTTCCCCTCAAGCAAACCCTTGTTCAGCAGATCTCGCACCTCGTCCACGAAACCCGCGTCGAACATCCGGTCCACCCGCCGGCCGATCCGCTCGTCCAGCTCCGGGCGCGGTACGTCGATGCCGAGCTGCACGGCGCCCGGATAGACGTAGTGGTGCTCGGGCAGCGTCGCGACGTACGGACCACCGGTGATCTCGATGACCTCGAGCGCCCGCACGATCCGCCGGCCGTTGCTCGGCAGGATCTGCGCGGCCGCGGCCGGGTCCCGCTCCGCGAGCCTGGCGTGCAGCGCCCCGGAACCGATCTCCTCGAGCTCCCGCTCGAGCCGCTCCCGGACCGCCGCGTCCGTACCGGGGAAGACGAAGTCGTCCAGGATCGCCCGGACGTACAGCGCGGACCCGCCGGCCAGCACCGGGGTCACCTGCCGGCCGAGGCAGTCGTCGATCGCCGCGCGGGCCAGCTGCTGGAACTCGGCCACGGTCGCGGTCTCGGTCACGTCGAGGACGTCCAGCAGATGATGCGGTACGCCGTCGCGTTCCGCCGTACTGATCTTCGCCGTACCGATGTCCATCCCGCGGTAGACCTGCATCGCGTCGGCGTTCACCACCTCGCCGCGCAGGCGCTTGCACAGGGCAACGGACAGGTCGGACTTGCCGGCCGCGGTGGGACCGACGACCGCGACGACGAGTGGTTCGGCCATCGCTCCAGTCTGACAGGGCGCGGTTGAAGTCTTGGACAAGAGGGTGCCGCGGACCTTGTGGATGACCCTGGGTGTTCGGTAGGAACTCTGGAGATCGCAACACTCATACGGGAGGATGAACGACGTGACGAATCCGATCGAAGAAGGTCCCGACGCAGCCAAGGACGCCCTGGGCCTGGGGGAGGACGAGAAGGCCGACGCGCTGCAGAGCAGCGGCGGCGATGTCGAGTTCAGTGGTGGTGACGTCGAGTCCGGCGGAGACGTGGAGTCCGGCGGTGACGTGGAGTCCGGCGGAGACGTCGAATCCGGCGGAGACGTCGAGTCCGAGCCGGGTTCCGGCGTCTGATTTCAGCACAGCGGAGATCCCACAGTTCCGGCGTACGAGGTGCGAAGATCACCGTTAGCTGTCTGTAAGTACTCAACTACGCAGGAATGGGAGCCCCGTGATGGGCATCTTCGACAAGTTCAAGGGCAAGGCCGAGGACCTGAAGGACAAGGCCGGCGACCTCGTCGACCAGCACGGCGACAAGGTGGGCCAGGGTCTGGACAAGGCCGGTGACTTGGTCGACGAGAAGACGGGCGGCAAGTACGGCGACAAGATCGACCAGGGTGTCGACCAGGCCAAGGAGCGCCTCGACGGCCTCGACGGCCAGAACGACGACATCCCGGACAACCCGAACCGCCCCGCCTGATCGAACCCCGGAGGGCCGCAAGCATCGCTTGCGGCCCTCCGGCACGTCCACAGGACATGCCTACGCGAGCTGGTCTCGGCGGCGGGTGAGGTAGGCGGTTTCGGCGGTGTTGCCGGCGAGGGCGATGGCCTTGTCGTAGGCCTCGCGGGCCTGCTGACTGCGGCCGAGCCGGCGCAGCAGATCGGCGCGGGTCGCCTGGTACGCGTGATACCCGGCCAGTTGGTCGTCGAGACGGTCGACGGCGGCCAGCGCCACCTCCGGACCATCCAGTTCGGCCACCGCGATCGCCCGGTTGAGCGCAACGATCGGCGACGGGTCGATCCGCACCAACTGGTCGTACAGGGCAACAACCTGCGACCAGTCCGTGTCCCGTACGTCGCGAGCATCCGTGTGTACGGCGTTGATCGCGGCGAGGATCTGATACCGCCCCGGAGCCACCCCCGCGGCGAGACGCTCGCGCACCAGCCGATGCCCTTCCGCCACCATCGCCTTGTCCCAGGCCCCGCGATCCTGCTGGTCCAGCGAGACCAGCTCACCACTCGCCGAGACCCGGGCAGTACGACGTGCCTCGGTGAGCAGCATCAACGCCAGCAACCCAGCGACCTCACCGTCGCCCGGCAGCAGCCCCCGGATCAGCCGCGCGAGCCGGATCGCCTCGGCCGTCAGCTCGTGCCGGACCGGATCGGTGTCCGGCCCGGACGCCAGATAGCCCTCGTTGAACACCAGGAACAGGACAGCAAGTACCCCGGAGACCCGTCCGGGAAGATCCTCCGCCGACGGCACCCGGTACGGGATCCGGGCCGCCTTGATCTTCGCCTTCGCCCGCGTGATCCGCTGCCCCACCGTCGACTCCTGCACCAGGAACGCCCGGGCGATCTCGGCCACGGTCAGCCCACCGACCATCCGCAGCGTCAGCGCCACCCGCGCCTCCATCGCGAGCGCCGGGTGACAGCAGGTGAAGATCAGCCGGAGCCGCTCGTCGTCGATCACACCGAGAGGCCCGGGCGGGTCGTCGGACAACATCTGAGCCTCCCTGTGCTTGTCGTCGCGCTTGCTCTCGCGCCGGATCCGGTCGATGGCCTTGCGGTTGGCGGTGGTGGTCAGCCAGCCGCCGGGATTCGGGGGTACGCCGTCGGCCGGCCACCGCACGACCGCGGTCGCGAACGCCTCGGCGGCGGCCTCCTCGGCGATGTCGAGATCACCGAACCGCCGGGTCAGCGCGGCAACCACCCGCGCCCACTCCTCATGATGGACCCGGGTGATCGTCTCCTCGACCTCCACGCTCACAGGAACGGCCGCACCTCGACCCGCCGGTTGCACGCCTTCGACCCGTCCGCCGCGATCCTGAGCGCCACGTCGAGATCGGGCGCCTCGAAGATCCAGAACCCGGCCAGGTACTCCTTCGACTCCACGAAGGGCCGTCGGTGAACAACGGCTCCCCACCCCGGTTGTCGATCACGGTCGCCGTACTGGGCGAACTGAGCCCGCCCGCGAACACCCAGTGCCCCTCGGCCTGCACCCCCTGGTTGAACGCGCGGATCGCCTCCATCTCGTCCGGGGTGGCGGAGTTGGTTCTGTCATCGATCACGGAAACGAAGTACTGCATCTCGGTCCTCTCCCTCTCGAAGCCTGCTCACCCCTGCAACGAACACCCCACCCTCGATCCGACACCCACCCGGACTTTTCCACAATCAGCCGCACCACCGGCGCCGGGACGTCAGCGAGGTCCATCATGTCCACCCGCGGGATCACCCACGACACTCAGGCGCTCCCGCCGCACCGAAGGCGCCACCAGATCAGCAGCCTGAGGCGGTGTCCGTCTCAGTTCGTGTGGGTTGTCGGCGGGGGTGGTTAGGGTCAGGTCATGGATCGGTTTCGGGTCGTGCCGGCGGCTTACGTGGTGTTGCGGCGGGGCGATGAGGTGTTGATGTTGCTGCGCGCCGACACCGGCTACATGGACGGGTACTGGGCGGTGCCGGCCGGGCATGTGGAGAAGGGTGAGTCGGTGCTCGAGGCGGCCATCCGGGAGGTGCGCGAGGAGGTCGGGGTGGAGATCGAGCCGGGTGATCTCGTGCCGGTGACCGCGATGCACCGGACCGGTGGGAACGGCGATCCCATCGACGAGCGGGTGGATTTCTTCTTCACCGCGTCGAAGTGGCGTGGCGAGCCGCGGCTGATGGAGCCAGGGAAGGCTGATGGCCTCGACTGGTTCGCGCTCGACAAGCTGCCGGATCCGGTGGTGCCGCACGAGGCACGAGTGTTGGCGGGGCTGTACGGCGGAGGGTTGCCGGCCGTGATCGCCCACGGATTCTGAGCCTCCCACTCGCGCGGGACGAGGGTGCCCGACGAGCGTTCTCCTGGCGTTCACCGGCCCGAGCGCTGAACCGCTTTAGAGTTTCCTGCTGTGTCAGCGAACTCTGGAGGCGGAATGAACGAGCGGTACGACGGGACCAGCCGGCGGCGGCTGTTGCAGGCAGGGGCCCTCGGCGCCGGGGCGGTGATCGCGCCCGGCGTTCTCAGCACCGACAGCGCTGCGGCCGCGACGGCAGGCCGGGGACGCGTCGACACCGAGCACCCGCGCTTCACGCTCGCCGTCGTACCGGACACGCAGTACCTCTTCGACCTGGACCGCGGCGACTCGGCGCCGCTCGTCGCGAGCTTCGAGTACCTGATCGACCATCGCTCAGCCGAGAACCTCGTGTTCGTCGCGCACCTCGGCGACGTGGTGGAGAACGCGCAGCCGTCCGAGTTCGCCCAGGCCGACGCGGTGTTCAGGATCCTCGACCGGGCCCGGATGCCGTACTCTGTCCTGGCCGGCAACCACGACATCGACGCGTCGAAGGACGACACCCGCGGCGACTCGGCGTACCTGCGGACGTTCGGACCGCAGCGGTTCACGCGGATGGCGACGTACGGCGGTTCCACGCCGAACAAGTACAACAGCTACCACGTGTTCCGCGCGGCCGGGCGGCAGTGGTTGCTGCTGGCAATGGACTGGCGACCGTCGGACGCGAGTCTCGCCTGGGCCCGCGGGGTGATCGCGGCGCACCCGCGACTGCCGGTCATCCTGACCACCCACGAGCTGGTGAACGCCGACCACGGCAACCCGACCGCGTACTTCACCGACCACGGCAACCGGGTCTGGGACCAGCTGATCGACGGCAACGACCAGATCTTCCTCACCCTGAACGGGCACTTCTGGCCGCCCGGCCGGGTGACCCGGACGAATGCCGCCGGCAACGACGTGCACCTGCACCTGACCAACTACCAGGACCGGTACTACGGCGGTTCGGCGATGATCCGGCTGTACCACTTCGACCTGGCCCGGAACACGATCGACGTCGAGACGATCGCGCCCTGGATCATCGGCCAGGACCCGGCCCGGCGCAGCCAGCTGGCCGAGGGCGAGATCGAGCTCACCGACGACACGAACCGGTTCAGCGTCCCGCTGGACTTCGACCAGAGATTCGCGGGATTCGCCCCGATCCCGGTCCGCCCGGCGCGGCCGGCGCGGCAGCTCGTCGTCCCGGGCACGGTGGCGTACTGGCGGTTCGACGGGCCGCTCGCGGACCAGGTGACCGACCACTCGGGTCAGGGCAACCATCTGACCCGCGTGGACCTGACCAGCAACGGGATCACCGCGTCCCCCGAGTTCCACCCGGATCAGCCCGGGCACGCGAGCTGGCTGTTCGCCGGCGGCAAGAAGCCGGCCCGCGGCGGCTACCTGCGTACGGCGGACGACGCGCCACTCAACGCGATGACATTCACCAAGGGCTACACGATCGAGGCGTTCGTCAAGCTGACCGACGACGGCGCCGACCACGCCTGGCAGGGACTGCTCAGCCGGATGGGCACCGGCGCGGACGCGGGCAAGACCGGCAGCGATCCGTCCGAACCGGTCGTCAACCTCGGCTTCTCCGGCGGCCGTCAGCTGCAGTGGGCGGTGTACCCGGTCGACCGCAACGACACGTTCACCAACTGGGGCCACGAGCAACTCGCCGGCCACTGGTTCCACCTCGCGGTCGTCAACGACGCCCGGCACTCCACCCTGTACGTCGACGCCTCGCCGCTGCTCCGCAATCCGTCGACTCCGTCGAACGGGCTCGCCACGGCGGGCAAACCGTGGCTCGTCGGCGCGAACCACTACGACAACGTGATCGAGCAGGCCTTCGCCGGCCACCTCGGCGAACTGCGGATCGTCACCCGCGCGCTCGAGCCGGCCCAGTTCCTGAACGCCTAGAGATACGACCGGATCAGCTCGTCCTGCGCGGGCAGCAGCGCCAACTCCTCCAGTGTCAGGGTGACGTTGCGTCCGCGCTCGGCCAGCGCGTCCGGAAGGCCGGGCCTGGGGTCGATGGTGTCGGCGAGGTAGGCGCCGAGCGCCTCCCGCAGCAGCGGGCTCAAGGCGTCGAAGGACGGGTCGAGTGCGACCTGCGCGAAGATGATCGCGGTCATCGCGACGTCGAACGCCGCGGTGCCCTCGACGGCGTTGCGCCAGTCGATGACGACCGGTCCGTCGGCGGTCGCGATCACGTTCAGCGGGTGAAGATCCCCGTGGACGACGACCAGACCCGGCGTACCGCTCGGCGCCGGGATCGCCTGCAGGCGGCGGTGCAGGTCGGCGTGGATCTCGCCCACCTCGGCCGCGCTCACCTGCCCGGCGATCGCCGCGTCGCCAAGGGTCGGGCCGTCCAGTCGCTCGATCACCATGTCCGCACCGGAGACCTCGCGGACGGCCGGCACCGGGTAGTCGTACTGGGCGACGTGGCGCATGATGTCCGCCTCGTCCCGCACCGGGTGACCGTTGCGATAGCGCCGCAACACCCACGAGTCGTCGAGGGCGTAGACGTCCGCGTCCCGCCCGGCCGCGAACGGCTCGGCACCCGGCGGAAGGACTTCCGAATCAGGTCGCGCGGCTGACGACGAGACCTGCTCGTGGGCGGGCCGGGCATCACCCGGGCCGTCGCGGCCAGCCGACCCCTCGCCGCCGGCAGGCCCGCGGCTGACGGCAGGCTCGCCGGTCACCCGATCTGGCAGCCGCCGACCGCCGGCTCCAGCGGCTTGGCGCCGATCGTCGGCATCCCCAGCATCACGCCCGGCGTGCCCGCGTCAGGCGGGCTCTCCTGCGCCCGCTCCCACGCGTCACCGGCGCGCGTCCGCCGGACCGAACCGAAGACATCCGCGACCAGGTGGTGCGGAGCGCCGTACGTGACCTCGACCGTTGCCACGTCACCCGGTCGCGGCGCCTCGACACCCCCGGGGAGCGCGAAATGCACGAGCCGGTTGTCGCGAGCGCGCCCGCTGAGCCGGTGGGTGGCGGCGTCCTTGCGCCCCTCCCCCTCGGCCACGAGCACCTCGAGCGACCGCCCGACGATCTTCTTGTTCTCCTCCCAGGCCATCTCGTCCTGCAAGGCGACCAGGCGCTCGTACCGGTCCTGGACGACGTCGCGCGGGACCTGGTCGTCCATCGACTCCGCCGGCGTCCCGGGACGCTTGGAGTACTGGAAGGTGAAGGCGCCGGCGAAGCGTGCCTGCCGGACCACGTCGAGCGTGCCCTGGAAGTCCTCCTCGGTCTCGCCCGGGAAGCCGACGATGATGTCGGTGGTGATCGCCGCGTCCGGCATCGCCGCGCGCACGTCCTCGATGATCTTCAGGTACCGGTCGCGCCGGTACGAACGCCGCATCGCCTTCAGCACCCGGTCCGACCCGGACTGCAGCGGCATGTGCAGCGAGGGCATCACGTTCGGCGTCTCGGCCATCGCCTCGATCACGTCCGCGGTGAAATCCCGCGGATGCGGCGAGGTGAACCGGACTCGCTCCAGCCCGTCGATCGAGCCGCAGGCGCGGAGCAACTTGCCGAAGGCGTAGCGGTCACCGAACTCCACGCCGTACGAGTTCACGTTCTGACCGAGCAGGGTCACCTCGAGCACGCCCTCGGCGACCAGCGCTTCGACCTCGGCCAGTACGTCGCCCGGACGGCGGTCCTTCTCGCGGCCACGCAGCGACGGGACGATGCAGAACGTGCAGGTGTTGTTGCAGCCGACACTGATCGACACCCAGGCCGAGTACGGCGATTCGCGCCGGGTGGGCAGGGTGGACGGGAACACCTCGAGCGACTCGAGGATCTCGACCTGCGACTCCTCCTGCACCCGGGCCCGCTCCAGCAGGACCGGCAGCGAACCGATGTTGTGCGTGCCGAAGACGACGTCGACCCAGGGCGCCTTCTTGGTGATCGACGCCTTGTCCTTCTGCGCCAGGCAACCGCCGACGGCGATCTGCATGCCCGGCGTCTTCGCCTTCACCGGCGCGAGGTGGCCGAGGTTGCCGTACAACTTGTTGTCGGCGTTCTCCCGGACAGCGCAGGTGTTGAACACGACCACGTCGGCCTGGTCGCCCTCGGGCGCGCGGACGTAGCCCGCGTCCTCCAGCAGCCCGCGCAGCCGCTCGGAGTCGTGGACGTTCATCTGGCACCCGTAGGTGCGGACCTCGTAAGTACGCATGACAGCCACCTAGAGTACGTGCCACGGTGGACATTCCCCCACCTGGGACCGGCTCCGCCCAGCACGCTGTGACCGCCTCGTCACAGCCTGCTGGTCTATTGCAGATCGTTACCACCGTGGAACCGCCCAGCGCTGCGACGGCACCCCAGCCTCCGCTAGGTTCTGGCCATGAGCGATTCCGGCACCCTGACGCCAGACACCGAGAAGGCGGCCGGTCTGGTGGCCCTGACCGACGTCAACAAGCACTTCGGTGACCTGCACGTCCTGAAGGACATCAACCTGTCCATCGCCAAGGGCGAGGTCGTCGTGGTGATCGGCCCGTCCGGGTCCGGCAAGTCCACGCTCTGCCGCGCGATCAACCGCCTGGAGCCGATCGACTCCGGCAGCATCACCCTCGACGGACAGCCCTTGCCGAGCGAGGGCAAGCGGCTGGCCCGGCTGCGCGCCGACGTCGGGATGGTGTTCCAGGCCTTCAACCTGTTCGCGCACAAGACGATCCTGCAGAACGTCACGCTCGGGCCGACGAAGGTGCGCGGCCTGGGCAAGTCCGAGGCCGAGCAGAAGGCCCGGGCCCTGCTGGACCGGGTCGGGGTCGGCGCCCAGGCCGAGAAGTACCCGGCGCAACTGTCCGGCGGCCAGCAGCAGCGCGTGGCCATCGCCCGGGCGCTGGCGATGGACCCGAAGGTCATGCTCTTCGACGAGCCGACGTCGGCGCTGGACCCGGAGATGATCAAAGAGGTTCTCGACGTGATGGTCGACCTGGCCGGCCAGAGCATGACGATGATCGTGGTGACCCACGAGATGGGCTTCGCCCGGCGGGCGGCCAACCGGGTCGTGTTCATGGCCGACGGCCAGATCGTCGAAGAGGCCGAGCCGGAGAAGTTCTTCACCGATCCGCAGACCAAGCGGGCCCAGGACTTCCTGTCGAAGATCCTCACCCACTGACCGCCCTCGCCGTCACAGCGCAGTACCGAACAACGGAGGAAAGAACATGCGACAGCGAATCATCGCTGCCCTCGGCATCACGGTCCTGGCCGCGACCGGCCTGACGGCCTGCGGCGACGAGACCGACGCCGGCGGCGGCACCGCCGGCGGCGACAAGCTCGTGGTCGGCATCAAGTACGACCAGCCGGGTCTCGGCCTGAAGGAAGGCTCGAACTACACCGGCATGGACGTCGACGTCGCGAAGTACGTCGCCAAGGAGCTCGGCTACGAAGAGGGCAACGTCGAGTTCAAGGAGTCCCCGTCGGCTCAGCGCGAGAGCCTGCTCGGCAACGGGCAGGTCAAGATGATCTTCGCGACCTACTCGATCACCGACACCCGCAAGGAGAAGGTGTCCTTCGCCGGCCCGTACCTGGTCGCCGGCCAGGACCTGCTGGTCAAGGCCGACAACGGCGACATCACCGGACCGGAGGCCCTGAACGGCAAGAAGCTGTGCTCGGTGACCGGTTCGACCTCGGCCCAGAAGGTCAAGGACCAGTTCGCCAAGACCGTCCAGCTGCAGGAGTACGACACCTACTCCAAGTGTGTCGAGGCGCTGAGCTCGGGCGCGATCGACGCCGTCACCACCGACAACACGATCCTGGCCGGGTTCGCCGCGCAGAGCGCGAACGAGGGCAAGTTCAAGGTGGTCGGCAAGACCTTCTCCACCGAGCGCTACGGCGTCGGCCTGAAGAAGGGCGACACGGAGACCTGCACCAAGGTCAACGACGCGCTGAAGAAGATGGTCGACTCCGGTGAGTGGCAGAAGGCCTTCGACAAGAACCTCGGAACCGCCGGCCTGAAGCTCGACCCGGCGACCAACCCGCCGAAGACCTTCGACGCCTGCGCCTGACCTGAAGTGCCCGTGGGGAGGAGCCGGCACCGGTTCCTCCCCACGACTGGGTCTCGACCTCGATCCCCTGCGGGAGCACCATGGATGTGATCTCCGAGTTCTTCTCCGAGTACGACGGTCTCGGAGCCTTCAAGACCACCATCTACCTGACGCTGCTGTCGGCGCTGCTGGCACTGCTGATCGGCACGGTGGTGGCGGTCATGCGGGTCTCGCCGGTCCGGGTCCTGCGGTCGATGGGCAGCGCGTACGTCAACATCGTCCGGAACACGCCACTGACCCTGGTGATCGTGTTCTGCAACCTCGGCCTGTTCCTGCAGCTGGGCATCCAGCTGGCGGACCCGAACTCACCGACCTCGATCGACGACAACAACTTCCGGCTCGCAGTCCTCGGCCTGTCGGTGTACCACGCGGCCTTCGTCGCCGAGGCGATCCGTAGCGGCGTCAACACCGTGCCGCTCGGCCAGGCCGAGGCCGCCCGCGCGATCGGGCTGCCGTTCCTGAAAACACTGCGGTACGTCGTCCTTCCGCAGGCGTTCCGCGGTGCTGTCGCGCCGCTGGGCAACGTGCTGATCGCGTTGACCAAGAACTCCACCGTCGCTTCGGTGATCGGCGTGACGGAGGCCTCCGCGGTGATGAAGGTGATGATGGAGAACCGTCCGGACGTGATCTTCGTGGTGTTCGGCATCTTCGCCCTCGGCTTCGTCATCCTGACACTGCCGGTCGGCATCCTGTTCACCTCGTTGTCCAAGCGCCTGGCGGTGAAGCGATGAGCGGCAGCAGCGTTCTGTTCGACGCCCCCGGTCCACGGGCCAAACGGACGTACGCCGTCGTCGGCGTCGCGAGTGTCGCCGTTCTGCTGCTGATCCTGTGGTTCGTGGTCGACAAGCTGAACGAGAAGGGTCAGCTGACCGCGGCCAAGTGGGAGCCGTTCCTCACCGGCGAGATCTGGACCGAGTACCTGATCCCCGGCCTGATCGGAACGCTGACCGCGGCCGCGATCTCGGTCGTCCTGGCGCTGACGCTCGGCATCCTGCTCGGTGTCGGGCGGCTGTCCTCATCGGCCTGGATCCGGTGGCCGTGCAGCATCGTCGTCGAGTTCTTCCGCGCCGTTCCGGTGCTGATGATGATGCTGTTCAGCTACGCGCTGTTCGGCTACTACAACCTGTTCCCGTCCGAGCGGCTGCCGCTGGCCGCGGTGATCACCGGCCTGATGTTCTACAACGGTTCGGTCGTCGCCGAGCTCGTCCGCTCCGGCGTGTACGCGCTGCCGAAGGGGCAGGGCGAGGCGGCGATGGCGATCGGCCTCACCAACGGCAAGGCGATGCAGCTGATCCTGTTGCCGCAGGCAATCACGGCGATGCTGCCGGCCATCGTCGGCCAGCTGGTCGTGATCCTGAAGGACACCGCACTGGGCTACATCATCACGTACGAGGAACTGCTGCGGAAGGCGGAGCAGATCGGCAACTACAAGTCGAACCTGCTGCCGGCCCTGATCGTGGTGGCCGCGATCTTCGTGATCGTGAACTACTTCCTCGGGGTGCTGGCCCACCGGGTCGAGGCCCTGATGCGCCGCCGCGGCCGGTCCGCCGGCGGTCCGCTCGCGCCCGAGCAGGTCGACCGGTCCGCCGTCGGCGGCGCCGTGGCCGTCGGCGTCACCGCCGACGCCGCCGCACCGGACGGAACGCCCGGCCCGGGCAACTGAGCACGTAGGCCGTCAACGGGTCCCGGGAGCCACTCCCGGGACCCGTTCCTCTTGCTGCAGCACTGACGACCCTTGCTGTCAGGTGGCTACTGACAGTAAGCGAGATGATCAGGTGGGAGATCACCGCGAGGAGCTCGGCTGGTTTGCCTGTCGGAGCTGCACCTGAGCTGAACGACGCCGGGCCGGCGGGCGACCGGCCCGGCGTTGTGCTCAGCGCAGGGTGTTGAAGGAGTCGCGGATGATGTCGAGAGCCTCGGTGGTCTCGGCTTCGGTAAGGGTCATCGGCGGGGCCATCCGCAGCACGTTGCCGTAGAGGCCGCCCTTGCCGACGAGGAGGCCGCGGTTCTTGGTCTCCTGCTGGAGTCTCGCGGTGGTGGCCGGGTCCGGGCTGTTGTCGTCGGGTCTGACGATCTCGGCCGCCAGCATCAGGCCCTTGCCGCGGACGTCGCCGAGCTCGGGGAACTCCTCGGAGATCCCGCGCAGTCCGTCGGCCAGCTGGGCGCCGCGCTTGGCGGCGTTCGCCTGCAGGTCCCTGTCGAGCAGGTAGTCGATGGTCGCCTTGGCGGCGCTGGTGGAGATCGGGTTGCCGCCGAAGGTGGACAGCGAGTTCGCGCTCAGGCTGTCCATCAGGTCCGGCCGGGCAACCACGCCACCGATCGCGAACCCGTTGCCCAGGCCCTTGGCGAACGTCATCGCGTCCGGCACGACGTCGTGTGCCTGGATCCCCCAGAAGTGCTCGCCGGTGCGACCCCAGCCAGTCTGCACCTCGTCGGCGATCAGCAGGATCCCGTACTCGTCCAGGACCTTCTTGAAGGCGCCGTACAGACCGTCGGGCGGTGACGAGAACCCGCCGACGCCCTGGATCGGCTCGACGATCAAGCAGGCGACGTCGCCCGCGGTGGTGGTCTCGATGACGTTGCGCAGGTCGTCGACGCACACCTTGATGTACTCGGCGTCGGGCAGGTCGCGGAACGGGCTGCGGTACCGGTACGCACCCTGCACGTACTGCACGTTCACCGGCGACAGGCTGCTCGCCGACCAGCCGCGGTTGCCCGTGATCGCGACCGTGCCGAAGCCGCGGCCGTGGTACGAGTTCCGCATCGCCAGCACCTGGTTGGACCGGCGGTTCTGGGTGGCGAGCAGCATGGCCGCCTCGTTCGCCTCGGTCCCGGAGTTCGCGAAGAACACCTTGGCGTCCGGGATCCCGGACAGCTCGGCGATCTGCTCGGCCAGCTCGATCTGCTTGCGGATCAGGTACACGGTCGAGGTGTGCGCGATCCCGGTGGCCAGTTGCTCGCGCACCGCGTCGGAGATCTCCGCGATGTCGTAGCCGATCGCGTTGGTCAGGATGCCGGCGAAGAAGTCGAGGTAGGTGTTCCCCTCGCCGTCGGTGACCCGGCGGCCGGACCCCCGCACGATCTCGATCGGCTCCTCGTAGTACAACGCGAGCCAGTCCGGCATGACGGCCTTGTGACGCTCCCAGAGCTCCGCATGTGTCATGCCCCAAGCATTACCTCATCGCACCGCCTCCTCATAGCCGGGGCCGGTGAAATGCCGGAGGACTGCGAACTCGGTTCAGGGTCCGTTCGGGGTGCGTTCCGGGCCGTTAGGGTGCTGCTCGTGACACTGCCGAGCATTCCGCACGTCGACATCGAGTCGCTCGCCCACTTCGACCGGGTCGTGGCCGCCGGGGCCGTGACGATGGAGGGCTGGCGGATCCAGTCCGTCGACCTCTCCGGCCGGACGGCGGATCTCCTGGGCATGGATCCGCGGGGCTCGCTGTTCCTCGGCTGCGTTCTGGACGAGAAGGCGGAGGCCTGGATCCGCGCCGGCGGCGGCCTGGTCTTCCCCACGATCCCGGCCCTGCCCTTCGACGCCTACCGCGGCGAGCTGTACGACGCCGACGAGCTCTTCGCCGGCCTCGAGAGCGGGTACGACGCGACCCCGGACGCCAAGATCTACGCCTGGTCCCGGCAGCATGACGAGAAGGGCGACACCAGCCGCACTCTCGCCTCGGCCCTGCACGACCACGCCATCGCCGACGCGCTCACCGAACTGCCGGACCACAGGCCGTGGATCGGGGTCATGGGTGGCCACGGGGTCGCTCGCGGCAGCACGGCGTACCGCTCGGCCGTGCTGTTAGGCCGCACGCTCGCCCGGGCCGGTCATACCGTGGTCACCGGCGGCGGTCCGGGAGCGATGGAAGCGGCCAATCTGGGTGCCTCACTGGCCGAGTACGACGACTCCGCGCTCGACTCGGCGCTGTCTGCACTGGCCGCCGTACCGTCGTTCCGTCCGTCGGTCGCCGCGTGGGCCGCGGCAGGGCTCGACGTACGGCGTCAGTTCCCGGGCGACGGTGGAGTGTCGATCCCGACGTGGTTCTACGGTCACGAGCCGCCGAACGTGTTCGCGTCGTCGATCGCGAAGTACTTCTCCAACGCCCAGCGCGAGGACGTCCTGCTGCGCCGCGCCCGCGGCGGCATCCTCTACCTCCCCGGCGCGGCCGGCACGGTCCAGGAGATCTTCCAGGCCGCCACCCCCAACTACTACGGCGACCAGGCCACCCAGATCCCGCTCGTCCTCGTCGGCATCCATCACTGGACCGTCAACCTCCCGGTCTGGCCCCTCCTCCAGTCCCTGGCCGCCAACCGCCCGATGTCCGCCTCGATCCACCTGGTCGACACCATCGAAGAAGCCGCCACCCTCATCAGCTGAGGAGCCACGTCTTCCTCCCGGAAGGCACGACGGTAGAACCCGCGGGCGGCCGGGTTGCCGACCACTGCGGCGTTCAGCGTTGCGCCTAGACGACCTGGCGAGGAGTGAACTCCAGCTTCGGGTGTGCGTACGCCTCCTGTGACTCGACCAGCTGCAACTCGCGCTGCCCCGACTCATGGGTACGCGAGAGCAGCTCGAAGACGCTCGAGGTCGTGTGGGCGAGCGCCTCCGCGAGATCACCGGTGCGGCGGTGGTGCGCAGTGAAGAGGGCAGCCGTCACGTCGCCCGAGCCGTTCGCCTTCATCGGGATGTACGGCGTCTGCACGAGCCATGCACCGCCGTCCCCGACGGCCAGCATCTCGATCGTGCCCTCCTCGCGGTCGGGCCGCTCGACACTGGTGACGAGCACCGTGCGCGGACCGGTCGCGCGGACCAGCTCGACCGAGGCCAGCGTGGACTCGAGCGTGTCCGGCTCCGTGCCGGTCAGAAAGCCCAGCTCGAACTGGTTGGGCGTGATGAGGTCCGCCGCCGGAACGACCCGGTCGCGCAGGAGCACAGGGATCGCCGGGGCGACGAAGCAACCGGACTTCGCGTTGCCCATCACCGGGTCGCAGGAGTACACCGCCGCGGGATTGGCCGCCTTCACCCGCTTCACCGTCTCGAGGATCACCTCCGCGATCCCCTCGCCGCCCTGGTAGCCGGAGAGCACCACGTCGATCTGCGGCAGAACTCCCCGCTCCTCGATCCCCAGCAGAACCTCGCGTACGTCGTCCGGACTGATCAACGGCCCCCGCCAGGCCCCGTACCCGGTGTGATTCGAGAAGTTCACCGTGTACACCGGCAACACCTCGACCCCGATGCGCTGCAGCGGAAACACTGCTGCCGAGTTCCCCACATGGCCATAGGCAACAGCCGACTGAATCGAGAGGATCTTCACCTCCCGATCATCCCACTCCGCTGATCGGCCTCAGCGACTGGTGGCGGCCAGCTGGCCGCAGGCGCCGTCGATCTCCTGGCCGCGGGTGTCGCGGACGGTGGTCGGGATGCCGCCGGCCTGCAGCCGGCGGACGAACTCCCGCTCGTCGGCCGGGTCGGACGCGGTCCACTGGGAGCCCGGCGTCGGGTTCAGCGGGATCAGGTTGACGTGCACCCAGCCCCAGTCGCCACGGGCCGCCAGCTTCTCGGCCAGCAGGTCCGCGCGCCAGGCGTGGTCGTTGATGTCGCGGATCATCGCGTACTCGATCGACACCCGGCGCTTGGTCTGCTGCGCGTACGCCCAGGCCGCGTCGAGCACCTCGTCGACCTTCCAGCGGTTGTTGATCGGCACGAGCTCGTCGCGCAGTTCGTCGTCCGGGGCGTGCAGGGACAGCGCGAGCGTGACCGGGATGCCCTCGGTGGCGAGCTGGTTGATCCGCGGCACCAGCCCGACGGTCGACACGGTGACGCCCCGGGCGGAGATGCCGAGGCCCTCCGGCGACGGGTCCGTGAACCGCCGGACGGCGCCGATCACGGCCGTGTAGTTCGCCATCGGCTCGCCCATGCCCATGAACACGATGTTGCTGACCCGGCCGGGACCGCCGGCGATCTCACCGCGGGCCAGCGCGCGGGCGCCGTCGACGACCTGCTCGACGATCTCCGCCGTGGTCATGTTCCGGGTCAGCCCGGCCTGGCCGGTCGCGCAGAACGGGCACGCCATCCCGCAACCGGCCTGCGAGGACACGCACATGGTGGCGCGGTCCGGGTACCGCATCAGCACGGACTCGACCAGCGAGCCGTCGAGCAGCTTCCACAGCGTCTTGCGGGTCTGCCCGTTGTCGCACTCCAGGTCGCGCACCCGGGTGAGCAGCGGCGGCATCAGCTCGGCGACCAGCTTGTCGCGGGTCGCGGCCGGCAGGTCGGTCATCTCGGCCGGGTCGGACACCAGCCGGGAGAAGTAGTGGTTCGACAGTTGCTTGGCCCGGAACGCGGGCTCCCCCAGCGCGGCGACCGCCGTACGCCGCTCCTCGCCGCTCAGGTCGGCCAGGTGCCGCGGCGGCTTCTTGGCACGGCGTGGCTCGTCGAACACCAGCGGAAGGGAGGTAGTCATAACCGATCCATTGTCGCCCGCCGCCGGCGCCTTTCACAAATTCACATCCAGGACGTGCGGAGGATCACAGCCGTCCTGATCGCCGACCCGTTCCGTCCAGATCGAAGGAATGGGCTTCCCGGACCGACCGTTGGAACTCGTATGTCTGCCTTGGCCGGTGTGCCCCTGTCCGTGCTCGATCGTTCGCGGACCCGGATAGGCGAGTCGGAGGCGGAGACTCTGCGACAGACGGTCGCGCTCGCGCAGCAGGTGGAAGAGCTCGGCTACGAACGCTTCTGGGTTTCGGAGCACCACAGCGTCCCCGGAGTAGCCGGATCAGCGCCGACCGTGCTGGCCGCGGCCGTCGCAGCCGGCACGAGGCGGATCCGGGTCGGCACCGGCGGCGTGATGCTGCCGAACCACCGCCCGCTCGTGGTCGCCGAACAGTTCGGCGTGCTCGAGTCCCTCTTCCCTGGCCGCATCGACATGGGTCTGGGCCGGTCGGTCGGCTTCACCAACGGCATCCGCCGAGCACTCGGCGTCGAGAAGGACGCCGCCGAGGACTTCGCGGACCAGGTGCGAGAACTCCTCGGCTACTTCGACGGGACCCAGCAGAACCATCCACAGGTCCACGCCCGCCCAGGCGAGGGACTCCGCGTCCCGCCTTTCGTCCTCGCTGTCGGCGAAGGCGCACTCCTGGCCGCCTCGCTGGGTCTCCCCCTGGTCATCGCCGGCGTCAGAGCCGAGTCGGACCTGCTGCGGCTGCTGGACCGCTACCGCAGCGAGTCCCAGCCGTCCACGTGGGCCCCGCGGCCGTACGTCGTACTGGCGGTGACTGCTGCGGTTGCCGCGACCACAGAGCAGGCTCGTCAGCTACTACTGCCTGAGGCGTGGTCCAGCGCGTACTCGCGCACACGCGGCGTCTTTCCGCCCTTGGAGCCGGCGCAGGACCGGGACATGACCGAGAAGGAGCGCGGCTTCTTCGAGCAGACCCTGCGCGGCCAGATCTACGGGGCCCCTTCGGAGGTCGACGAAGCGCTGGGCGGGCTGGTACGCCGCACCGCCGCCGACGAGGTGTTGCTGACGACAAGCACCTACGACCGGTCGGACCTGCTCGCGTCGTACGCTGCCCTCGCCGAGCTGGCCGGGACACGCAGCACCGTCAGCTGAGCCGGTCCTCGAGCCGCTTGCGGACCTCCGGCCACTCGTCGGCCAGGATCGAGAACACCACGGTGTCGCGGAACGACCCGTCTGCGAGCCGCTTGTGCCGGCGCAGCACGCCCTCCCGGGTCGCGCCCAGCTTCGCGATCGCCGCCTGGGACCGGGCGTTCGCCGTACCGGTCTGGATCTTCACCCGGCCGAAGCCGCAGTCCTCGAACGCGTGCCGCAGCAGCAGGAGTTTGCACTCCGGGTTGACCGCGGTCCCCCAGACCGCCGGCGCGTACCCGGTCCAGCCGAGGTGGACCGACTCGTTGCCGAGGTCGACGTCGCCGAGGCTCGTCGTACCGACGACGGTGCCGTCGGCAACCAGCCGGACGACGTAGGCCACCCGCTGGGCGGACGACTCCACCCACTGCTCGGCCATCTCCGCCGCGTTCGCGGCGAGGCCGGCGACACCACCGCCGAATCCGGACTCGTACACCTGCTCGTGCGCGATCGCGTCGAACAGCGGTTCGATGTCGGCGGCAACGAGTCGGTCCAGCCGTACGACGTTGCCGGCGAGCGGCCGGCCGTCGGGCGCGATCGTCATGAGGTCCTCATCAGGCGAGCAGGTGGAGCAGCAGCCAGACCGCGGGAGCCGTTGCCAGCAAGGAGTCCAGCCGGTCCATGACGCCGCCGTGACCCGGCAGCAGGTTGGACATGTCCTTGATGCCGAGGTCGCGCTTGATCATCGACTCGCCGAGATCGCCCACGGTCGCGGTGCACACGGCGACCGCACCGATGATCGCACCGGCCCACCAGTGCCCGTCCAGCAGCCAGACGACCGAACCTATGCCGGCGCCGATACAGCCGAGCGTCGAACCCGCGAAGCCCTCCCAGGACTTCTTCGGGCTGATGGTCGGCGCCATCGGATGCTTGCCGAACAGCACACCGGCGGCGTAGCCGCCGACATCGCTGGCGACCACGACCAGGAAGAACGTCAGCACCCGCTGCGGGCCGTCCGCCTCCGGCTGGACCAGCAGGATCGCGAACCCGGCCAGCAACGGGACGTAGCCGATCAGGAACACGCCGGCGCTGGTGTCGCGGACGAAGCCGACCGAGCCCCCCGGCATCCGCCAGAAGATCGTCGCCAGCACCGTGAGCGCCATCGCGACCAGCAGCGCCATCGGGCCGCCGAAGTACGCCGCGACCAGCATCGCCGCCGTACCCACGAACAACGGAATGCGCGGGATGACCGCGCCGCCCGTCCGCAGCGCCTTGATCATCTCGTCGACGGCCAGCAGCACGACCGCCAGCACGAGGAACGCGAACAGCACCTTCTGCCAGAACAACGACCCGAGGATCAGTGCGCCGAGGCCGACCCCGACCGCGATCGCCGCCGGCAGGTTGCGGCCGGCGCGGCTCGGGCTGGGACTCGGCGCGGGCGTGCTCTCGACGCCCATCACACCTCGAGCAGTTCGGCTTCCTTGTGCTTGAGCAGGTCGTCGATCGAGTCGACGTACTTCTTCGTCAACCCGTCGAGCCGCTTCTCAGCACTCTTGCCCTCGTCCTCGCCCGCGTCGCCGCCCTTGACGGTCTTGTGCACCTGGTCCATGGCGTGCCGGCGGATGTTGCGCACCGAGACCCGGGCCTCCTCGGCCTTGGACTTGGCGACCTTGATGTACTCCTTGCGCCGCTCCTCGGTCAGCTGCGGCATGACCACCCGGATCACCGCGCCGTCGTTACCCGGGTTCACGCCCAGGTCGGAGTCGCGGATCGCCTTCTCGATCGCCGCCATCGCGCCCTTGTCGTACGGCGAGATCAGCACCGTGCGGGGTTCCGGCACCTGGAAACCGGCCAGCTGCTGCAGCGGCGTCGGGCTGCCGTAGTAGTCGGCCAGGATGCCCGCGAACATCTGCGGGTGGGCCCGGCCGGTGCGGATCGCGGCGAAGTCGTCCTTCGCGAATTCCACGGCCTTCGCCATCTTCTGCTCGGCTTCGCGGAGAGCTTCGTCGATCACGACATTCCTCGCTTCCTCAGGGCCGCCTCGGCGCGGCCTCCCCAAACCAACAACACAGCAACCTACGAACGCAGGTTTACCAGACAACGGACGTCATGCCCGTATGTCGACCGATCCTAGTGCTTGTCCGCCGCGGGGCCGATCCCGGTCCTCCGGTACGGCGTACGCCGTACTCACTGACCGGGTGAGACGACCGTCCCGATCTTCTCGCCGTGGACGACCCGGGCGATGTTGCCCTCCTCCAGGCCGAAGATCACGATCGGCAGCGCGTTGTCGCGGGCCAGGCTGATCGCGGTGGCGTCGGCGACGCGCAGGCCGCGGGCGAGGAAGTCGTCGTACGAGAGCTGGTCGAATTTCACCGCGTCCGGGTTCTTCTTCGGGTCGGAGTCGTAGACCCCGTCCACCCCCTGCTTGCCCATCAGCAGGGCCTCGGCACCGATCTCCAGCGCCCGCTGGGCGGCGACCGTGTCGGTGGAGAAGTACGGCATGCCGGAGCCGGCGCCGAAGATGACCACGCGGCCCTTCTCCAGGTGCCGCTCCGCCTTGCGCGGGATGTAGGGCTCGGCGACCTGGCCCATCGTGATCGCGGTCTGCACCCGGGTCTCGATACCGAGCTTCTCGAGGAAGTCCTGCAACGCCAGGCAGTTCATCACCGTGCCGAGCATGCCCATGTAGTCGGCGCGGTTGCGCTCCATCCCGCGCTGCTGCAGCTCGGCGCCGCGGAAGAAGTTGCCGCCACCGACCACCACGGCGACCTGAACACCGGCCCGGGCCACCTCGGCGATCTGCTTGGCGATCGAATTCACCACGTCGGGATCGACGCCGAGCTTGCCGCCGCCGAACACCTCACCCGACAGCTTGAGCAGCACCCGGTGATAGGCCGGGGCGAACGGCGAAGAGGCCGGACTCGTCTCGGTACCCAGGGTTTCCGTCACGATTCCGGCCTCCTCGATCGTTGCTGTGCCGCAGGTCCTTCGAAGGTCAGGCGCCGACCTCGAAGCGGGCGAACCGCTTCACGGTCACGCCGGCCTCGTCGAGCACGGCCTTGACGGTCTTCTTGCTCTCCTGGACCGACGGCTGCTCGAGCAGCACGACCTCCTTGAAGAAGCCGTTCACCCGGCCCTCGACGATCTTCGGCAGCGCCTGCTCCGGCTTGCCCTCCTCGCGGGCGGTCGCCTCGGCGATCCGCTTCTCGTTCTCGACCGTCTCGGCCGGGACCTCGTCGCGGGTGGTGTACAGCGGGCGCATCGCGGCGGCCTGCATGGCGGCGCCGCGGGCGGCGTCCACGTTGTCACCCTCGAACTCGACCAGGACGCCGACCTGGGCCGGCAGGTCCGCGGCACGCTTGTGCATGTACGCCGCGACCTTGCCGTCGAACACGGCCACCCGGCCGAGCTCGAGCTTCTCGCCGATGACCGCGGCCAGCGCCTCGATGTTCTCGGCGACGCTTTTGCCGTCGGCCAGCTTCTCGCTCAGCAGGCCCTCGACGTCGCCCACCTTGCTCGCCGCGGCGTGCGCGACGATGTCGGCGGCGAGCTGCTGGAACTGCTCGTTCTTCGCGACGAAGTCGGTCTCGCAGTTGAGCTGCACCAGGGCGTTCTCCGCCGCGGCCACCAGGCCGTTGGTGGCGGAGCGCTCGGCGCCGCGCTTGGCGGCCTTGGCCGCGCCCTTGATGCGCAGCTCCTCGATCGCCTTCTCGAAGTCGCCGTCGGTCGCCTCGAGCGCCTTCTTCGCGTCCATCATGCCCGCGCCGGTGGCGTCGCGGAGCTTCTTCACGTCAGCGGCGGTGTAGTTCGCCATTCCTCGTTCTCTCGTCTTGTCGGTGCGTCAGCTTGGGGGACTGCGGCGGGCGGTTTCCCGGCCCGGCCGCGAGGTGTTCCGGCCGGTGTGTACCGCGGTGGTTCTCCGGTACCCCGTTCCGGCCGGTCTGCGGTGGGCCGTACGGTCCGGGTCGGCCGCCCGGCGCGAGCCGGGCGGCCACAGGCACTCAGGCCTGGTCGGACTTCTCGGACGCCTCGGCCGGGTCGACCGGCACGACCGGGGTGTCGTCGGCCTTGGCGACGGTCTCCGCGACCGCACCGGACTCGGCGACCGGCGGCTGCTCGGCCACCGCGTCGGTCTTGGCGGTGCCGTTCTGGCTCTCCAGCAGCTCCCGCTCCCAGGCGGCCAGCGGCTCCTCGGCGCCCAGCTCCTCACCGGCCGCGGCGGCGCCCTGGCCCGAGCGGGCCATCAGGCCGTCGGCGACGGCGTCGGCGACCACGCGGGTCAGCAGGCCGACCGAACGGATCGCGTCGTCGTTGCCCGGGATCGGGAAGTCGACCTCGTCCGGGTCGCAGTTGGTGTCCAGGATGCCGATGATCGGCAGCTTCAGCTTGCGCGCCTCGTCGACGGCGAGGTGCTCCTTCTTGGTGTCCACGATCCACACGGCGGCCGGAACTCGGGCCATGTCGCGGATACCGCCGAGGGTCTTCAGCAGCTTGTCGTGCTCGCGCCGCTTCTGCAGCAGCTCCTTCTTCGTGACGCCCGAACCTGCGACGTCGTCGAAGTCGATGAGCTCGAGCTCCTTGAGCCGCTGGAGCCGCTTGTTGACGGTCTGGAAGTTGGTGAGCATGCCGCCCAGCCAGCGCTGGTTCACATAGGGCATGCCGACCCGGGTCGCCTGCTCGGCGATCGCTTCCTGGGCCTGCTTCTTGGTCCCGACGAACAGGATCGAGCCGCCGGAGGCGACAGTGCTCCGGACGAACTCGTAGGCGCGGTCGATGTACGACAGCGACTGCTGCAGGTCGATGATGTAGATGCCGTTGCGCTCGGTGAGGATGTAGCGCTTCATCTTCGGGTTCCAGCGCCGGGTCTGGTGCCCGAAGTGCACGCCGCTCTCAAGGAGCTGCTTCATGGTCACGACGGCCATGAGGGTGTTTCCTCCTGTCGGCCCGGGCGCTCATCCGGGCCTTTTGTCGGCCCGGGGCGCAGTTCCTGTCCGGGCCTACTCGGTTGGCTCGCGGCGGACCGGGCGGCCCGCCACTCCTGATGCCCGTCGCACGAACTCATCCCGGCGTCAGCCGGGACCGAGGAGAACGCGCTCTTGTGCGGGCATGCGTAGTCGTCCCACTCGCATGGGACGCCACCGGCAGTGTACGGGACCACCCCCGCGGAAGCGAACCGGGCACAGGGTTGTCCACAGCCCCGGAACTCACCCGCCGTGAGCAACCGATTCCACGGCACATTCCAACCATGAACCCCTTCCGACGTCCCCGGCCCGATCTGCCCGTCCCCGATCCCACTGCCCGCTTCGCCCTACGTCTTCGCCGAGCCGTCTCGCCGCTGTCCCGGGACACCGTTCCCCTCCCCCCTGCAGACCTGCCACGATGTCCGATCCTGGCCCGGTTCAGGCCTGCCGGATTTCGGGCGGTGGCACCGCTCGCCGTGGCTGCTGGGCCACTCGCATTGTCCGCCGCGACCGCCGTTCCGGCCGCAGCCGCGGCCGATCCTGCCGTCTGGCCGCTGACACCCCGACCAGCCGTCGTACGCGCGTTCGACCTGCCGGCCGAACCCTGGCTCCCCGGCCACCGCGGCGTCGACCTCTCCGGCTCACCAGGACAACCCGTCCGCGCCGCAACCGCCGGCACGATCACGTACGCCGGCCAACTGGCCGGCCGCGGCGTCGTCGTGATCTCCACCGGCCCACGCCGTACGACGTATGAGCCGGTCGTCCCATCGGTCGAAGTCGGCACCGCGGTCCGCCCAGGAAGCGTCATCGGCCGACTATCGGCAGCCGGCTCACACTGCGCACCCGCAACCTGCCTCCACTGGGGGCTGATCCAAGGCACCCAGTACCAGAACCCCCTGAT
>NZ_SMKR01000063.1 GCF_004348725.1 Kribbella turkmenica | reverse complement strand
GTGCGGGTGATGGTGTAGGTAGTCCCGGAGAGGCGGAGTCTGGCAGTGGGGGCGGTGACGTTGAGGGCGGCGGTTTTGCGGCGGATGACGGCGGACGGCTCGGTGAGGTCGAGGTAGCGTTCGGCCTCGGTGAAGAACGGGGCCTCGGTGGCGTCGGCCGGGTCCTGTGGGGTGCCGGGGTCGCCGGCGACGAGGCGGGGGACGGCTTCGTCGAGGCATTGGCCGAGGAGAGTGCGCCAGGTCTGCATGATCGCCGGACCGTTGAGATCGTCCGGCAGTGGTACGACGCGTTGGGCGAGAATCGCCCCGGTGTCGAACTCGACGGCCGTCCGGTGCACGGTCGCGCCGACCCGCTCGTCGCCCTCGTAGATCAGCCGTTGCGGGGTCGGTCCGCGCCCGGCCGGCAGCGGGGACGGGTGGCAGTTGATCGCGCCGTACTTCGGGATCTCGAGGATCTCGCCCGGGATCAGCCGCGGGAACGCTGCCGAGATGATCACGTCCGGGCGCAGCGCCTCGATCACCGGCGCCGCGACCGTTCGCAGCTTGCCGGTGATCAGCGCGTTGCTTCCGGCCGGCAGGTCGACCGCGAGGGGACTGTCCTGGCCGTATCGATCGGTCCGGGGCAGCGTCACCACGAGCACGATCTCGTGCCCGTTCCGCTCGGCGAACTCGTGCACCAATCGGTAGCCCGGGAGGAACGCGTTCAGCGTGACGATCCGCAGGGGCGTCTGTTTCTCGTTCATCAGCGTCAGTCCGTCAGTCGTTTGGTCACAAGGTCAGGAGTCAGGTCGTCAGCCCGCGGACACCCGATCAGCCGGAGGCAGTGCTCGAGCTCCGAGCCCAGGTCGGTGATCAGACGGGTGACACCCGCGGACCCGCCGACGGTCAGCGCCCAGAGCGCGGGCCGGCCGACGAAGACCGCCCGGGCGCCGAGGGCGAGCGCGGCCAGGATGTGTTCGCCGCGGCGGATCCCGCCGTCGACGTACACCTCTGTGCTCGTGCCGGCCAGCGCCTCCGCGACCTCGGGCAGGGCCTGCGCGGTCGGGACGGAACCGTCGAGTTGGCGTCCGCCGTGGTTCGACACGATCACGGCGGCAGCGCCCGCGTCGGCGCACCGTTTCGCGTCGTCACCCCGCAGCACGCCCTTCACCACCACCGGCAACCCGGTGCGCTCGGCGAGCCAGCCGATCGCCTTCGGACCCAGGTCGTCCGCCTTCGCCAGGTCGTCGTCGGTCCACTCCCCGTCCGGCAGGTTCGCCAGCAGCTGACCCGGCTGGACGAGATCCCAGACCGTCTCGCCGGTGTCCTCTTTACGACCGACGACGGGGGTGTCGACCGTCAGCACAACGGCCTGCGCACCACCTGCGACCGCCGCGTCCACCATCCGCTCGGTGACCGAACGGTTCCGCACGATGTAGATCTGCAGCCACCACGGCACCCCGGTCGCCCCGAGGTCCGCGAACGTCGTCCCGGCGTTGCTGGAGATCCCGATGATCGACTTCGCCGCGTCGACCCCGCTCGCCATCGCGACCTCGCCGTCCGGATCCGCCATCCGATGCATCGTCGACGGCGCCACCAGCACCGGTACGTCGACCGACGTCCCGAGCACGGTGGTCGCCGCCGTGACCGTGGACACGTCGGTCAGCACGCGCGGCCGGAACCGGTAGGCCGACCAGGCCGCCACCGCCTCGCCCGCACTGACGCCGCCGGCCGAGCCTTGCCGGAAGTACCGGTGCACGGCTTCGGGCAGCTTCTCCGCGGCCTCGGCTTCGAGGGTGTCGATCCATCGCATGCGCCCCATCGTTACACCCGATCCGGCTCTCTGAGCCGGAAATTCCGGATGCGGTCCGGAAGGATGCCGGGCGAGTGCACTGCGAATTCCTTCCGCCCGCGGCCGGCCTGCCGGGTACAGTGGACGGCATGACGCAGTACGGGCGGCGATTTCCACGCCCCGGCCGGCACGACGGTGCCGACGGGGTGAGCCGTTGCTGCGCTCTCTCCTGAGGTGACCGCGGCCGACCGGGGTGGACCCCTGTCGAGACCGTCATCCTGGAGAGAACTCCCATGTCCATCACTGTGGAAGAACTGCACTCCGCTCTGTCCCTGCGCGACCTGACCGACCCGGCCCAGGGTCCGCACGCCATCCAGCTCGTCGTCGACTCGATCCGTACGGCGCTCGGCCACGCCTGGCCGTACACGGAGATCTGGACCAGACGCGACCATCCGGTCGTCACCCTGGCCGACAACTACGACAACCTCGGGTACGCCGCCGACGCGGTCACCCGGGAGGCCCGCTACACCCGCTACGCATCCGACCGCGAAGTACTCCGGAGCCACACCTCGGCGATGATCCCGCCGGCGCTGCGTGAGCTGGCCGGCTCGGCGTCCTCCGACGTACTGATGATCTGTGCCGGCATCTGCTACCGCCGCGACTCGGTCGACTGGCAGCACACGGGTACGCCGCATCAGCTCGACCTCTGGCGGATCAGCCGCAACGTCTCCCTCGGAGAGCCCGAGTTGGCGGACATGATCGCCCGGCTCGTCGACACGGTGCTGCCCGGCCGGAGGTACCGGACCGTGCCCGCCGTCCATCCGTACACGATCCACGGCCGCCAGGTCGACGTGCTGCTGGACGATCAGTGGATCGAGATCGGCGAATGCGGTGTCGCCGCTCCGCACGTCCTCCGCAAGGCCGGTCTGGACGCGAGTTGGACCGGTCTGGCGATGGGTCCTGGGCTGGACCGACTGCTGATGCTGCGCAAGGGCATCCGCGACATTCGGTTGCTCAGGTCAACAGATCCCCGGGTGGCGGACCAGATGCTCGACCTGACGCCGTACAAGCCGGTCTCCTCGATGCCACCGGTCCGCCGCGACCTCTCCGTCGTGGTCGACGCAGAGACCGATGTGTCGCCGGAGGCGCTCGGCGACAGGGTCCGTACCGCGCTGGGTGTCGACGCCGACGCGGCCGAGTCCCTCGACGTCCTGGGGGAAACGTCGTACGACGACCTGCCGCAAGCCGCTCGTGATCGCCTCCAACTCCACCCCGGTCAGCGGAACGTGCTGGTCAGGCTGGTCCTCCGGCCGGTGGACCGGACGCTGACCGACGCCGAGGCGAACGCCCTGCGGGACAAGGTCTACCGGGCCCTGCACGCGGGGCCGGTGCTAGAGCTGATCGGTTAGCCGGGAGACCGCGTCCAGGTCGTCGCGGAGCCGGACACCGTGGCCCGGCGTGGTGGGCAGGATCACCTCGCCGGGCACCAACTCCGGGAGTCCGTCGACCAGAGCGCCGTACCAGGTCCGGATGAAAGACCGAGCGGTTTCCTGGATCAACCCGTTGGGCTGGCTGCAGACGACGTGCGTGGCGACCGCGAGGGAGACCGGCCCGGTGCAGTCGTGCGGCGCGATCGGGACCGAGTACGCGTCGGCGAGCGAGGCGATCTTGACCGCCTCGGTGACACCGCCGGTCCAACCGATGTCGAGCGTGGCGACGTCGACCGCACCGCGCTGGAAGAGCGGCAGGAACCCGCGGCGGCCGATGCAGGTCTCGCCGGTGGCGATCGGGATGCCGATCTCCGCGCGCAGGTGGCCGAGGGCGTCGGCGGCGTCCGGCCGCAGCGGATCCTCGATCCAGTGCGGCCGGAACTCCGCCAGTGCCCGGGCGAGCTTGAACGCCGCGGTCCGGGTCCACAGCCCGTGGAGCTCGATCATCAGGTCCATCTCGAACCCGACCTCGGCGCGGATCGCGGCGACGATGTCGAGACCGGCGGCCAGGGCCCGCGGCGAGATGTCGGTCCCGTTGCTCTCCTCGGCGGCCTGGTCGAACGGCCAGATCTTCATCCCGCGCGTGCCTTCGTCCCACAGCTCGCGGGCGAGCCGGGCCGGGTGGTTCATGAAGGCGTACAGGTCCTCGTACTCACCGGCGTCCGCTGGCAGGCCCCAGTTCGAGGAACTCTGCAGCGTGGTCGTGCTGATGTAGCGTCCGCCCGCGCAGGTGTTGTACGTCCGGATGCGGTCGCGGACCGGCCCGCCGAGCAGGCGTGCCAGCGGCAGCCCGGTGTTCTGGCCGATCAGGTCCCACAACGCGATGTCGACCGCGCCGTTGCCGCGCAACTCGGCGCCACCGCCCTGATAGCCGACGTACGGCGTGAGCAGGGTCGCGACCTGTTGGGGCGCCGGGTTCTCCAGGCCGAGCAACAGCGGGGCGACGGTCTCGTGGATGTGCGCCTCGACGGCGGGCGCGCCGAAGAACGACTCCCCGAGCCCGGTCAGCCCGGTGTCGGTGTGCAGCCGGACGAAGCACAGGTTCGACTGGATCCGCGGGCGGACCGTCTCGACCGCGGTGATCCTCACTGCAGCGCCTTGCAGAAGGTGGCGGCCTTGGCGGTGATCTCCTGCCAGTTCCCCGCGGCCACGTCGGCGGGCGCGACGACGTCCGTCCCGGCGCTGACGGCGAGCGCTCCGGCGGAGAGGAAGTCGCGCGCGTTGCCGGCGTTGACGCCACCCGACGGGATCAGCGGTACGCCGGGGAACGGGCCGTTCAGGTCCTTGAAGTACTTCGGGCCGAACTGGTGCGCCGGGAAGATCTTCACCGCGTCGGAGCCCAGCGCCAACGCGGTCATCACCTCGGACGGGGTCAGGGCACCGAGGACGACGGGGATGCCGGCGGCGCGGGCGGCGTCGGCGACCGCCGCGGCCTCGGGACCTTGGCCGGGCGTGACCAGGAACTGCGCGCCGGCGTCGACCGCCTGCTGCGCGTGCGCGCCGGTCTGCACGGTGCCGGCGCCGACCACCGCACCGGTCTCGGCCGTGGTCGAGGCGGCGCGTTCCAGGTGCCGGGGGAGGTCCGGCGTGGTGTAGGTCAGCTCCACGACATGGATGCCGCCGGCAACCAATGCCGCACACAGGTCGCGGGCGTCGCCGATTTGCGGCGCCCGGACGACGGTCAGGACACGGTCGGCTCGCAGCAGGTCCAGCATGAAGCTTCCTCTCTAGAGAGTACGGCGGACGGCGCCGCCGGGGAGTGCGTCGGTGCGTTGGCACTCGTCGATCACGGGGACACCGTTGACGAGGACGTACGGAATGCCTTCGGCCTGCTGCCGGGGCTCGGCGAAGGTCGCGGTGTCACGGACCGTCGCCGGGTCGAACAGCACGAGGTCGGCGTGGTACCCCTCCCGGACGAGTCCGCGATCGGTCAGCCGCAGCCGCCGGGCCGGCCGGCCGGTGAGGTGATGGATGCAGTCGGCGAGCTCGAGTACGCCGAGCTCGCGGACGTACCGCGCGAGGTACCGCGGGAACGTGCCCCACGCCCGTGGGTGCGGTTTCGCGCCGACCAGGATCGCGTCGGAGCCGCCGGTGTGGCTCGGATGGCGCATGATCGCCCGGACGTTGTCCTCGTGCCCGACGTGCTGCAGGATCGAGGTCGCCAGGTTGTCCCGGATCAGCAGGTCGAAGAACACCTCGGCCGGCGGGACGCCGGTCTCGACCGCGAGCGTGGCGACCGTCTTGCCGACGACCCCGTCCAGCGCCGGGTTCTTCACGCCACCGATCTCGATGGTGTTCCAGTCCGTCACGCACCCGTGGCAGCCGTCCGAGCCGACGTACTCCAGCTCGTGCGCGATCCGGGCCCGAAGGCTGGAGTCCCGCAAGCGAGCCAGCTGTGCGTCCGGGCCGCCCTCGGCCGTCCAGCTCGGCAGGATCGCGGCCAGCGTGGTCGCACCCGGCAGGTACGGGTAGGTGTCGGTGGTGACGTCGACCCCGTTCGCGACCGCCTTGTCGATCATCGCGACCAGGTCGGCGCCGCGGCCGCGGTTCGGCTCGAAGTTCATCACCGCGTGGGTGAGGTGCAGCGCGCACCCCGACCGACGGGCGACCTCGACCATCTCGCCGTAGGCGTCCAGTGCGCCCTTGCCGTACGACCGCTGGTGTGGGCTGTAGTAACCGCCGTACCCGGCGAGGACCGTGCACAGCTCGACCAGCTCGTCGGTGGTGGCGAACATGCCGGGGGTGTAGGTGAGGCCGCTGCTCATCCCCACCGCTCCCTGCCGCAGGCCTTCGGCGAGCAGGCGCTTCATCTCGTCGAGCTCCGCGCGCGTGGCCGGGCGGTTCCCGGTGCCGACGACCATCATCCGCAGCGTGCCCTGCGGAACCAGGTACGCCGCGTTGCACGCGATCCCCCGGTCGAGCCGGTCCAGGTAGCCACCGACCGTCGACCAGGAGAACTCGAAGTCGCCCGGTTCGCCGTTCCAGCCGGCGATCTGGCGGCGCACCGTGGCCCGGGTCGGGTCGTCGATCGGGGCGAACGAGAGGCCGTCCTGGCCGAGGACCTCCAGCGTGACGCCCTGACTGACCTTGGCGGTGTGGTCCGGGTTCGCGAGGATCTGCAGATCGGAGTGCGCGTGCATGTCGATGAACCCGGGGGACAGCACCAGCCCATCGGCGTCGATCGTCCGGCGGCCCGCCGGCAGATCGTTGCCAACAGCCACAATCCGTCCGTGCGCGACGGCCACGTCGGCCTGGGCACCGGGAGCGCCGGAGCCGTCCAGGACCGTGGCACCCCTGATCAGCAGATCGGTCATCTCAGAAGAAGGTCCTGACCAGGTCCACCACGACCGGGTCGGCCGCGTCCGGATCGTCCACCACCGGGATCAGTCCCCACTTGTCGAACGCCGTGCACGGGTGGGACAGCCCGACCCGGAGCTCGTCGCCGATGACCACCGGATCGCCGTCGAACCGCAGGAACCCGTGCTGGTCGTTCAGCTTGGTCACGGTCATGCCATCGGCTGCCGGCACTGGCGCGCCGTCCGACCGCGGCCGGACCAGCTGCGGCTCGGGCAGGTCCTGGTCGAACGGCAGGTCACGCCGGCCCGCGTCGAAGATCGCCAGCCCCGGCTCGGGTTGCGACGTGATCCGGACCCAGCCGTGCATCGCGGAAACCAGTCGGTCCCCGTCCGTCCGCGGGGACTCCCCGAGCGGCGAGACCCGGCGGTACATGCCGTCGTCGTGCGTGATGTATGCGCCGGACCGGAGGACGACGCGCGCTCCGTCCTCGCCGAGTGGCGCCAGGACCCTGGCCACGTCGTCGAAGTACTGGCTGCCTCCGGCGCTCACGACCGGTACGACGTCCGCGTCGTACAGGCCCCGCTTCCGCAGCTGGGTGTGGATGCCGCCGAGGTCGCGCAGGTACGCCCGGACGGTCTCGAGCTCGGCCTCGTCGACGCCGTGGCCGATCGCGCCCTCGTAGCCGGCCACACCGGCCAGCCGCAGGGTCGAGGCCTCGGCGATCGCCTCGCCGACGGCCAGCGCGGTCTCGGCGTCCCGGGCGCCTGTCCGGCCGTCGAGCCCACCGACCTCGACCAGCACGTCGAGTGGCCGGGCGCCCGGACCGACGTGCGCCGACCGGGCCGCCTCCATCAGCTCCACCGTCCGGACCGAGTCGGCCCAGACCAGGACCTCGAACGTCGGGTCGGCCGCCAGTTCGTCGGCGATCCAGCGCAGTTGCAGCGGAGAGACCACTGCGTTCGCGATCAGCACCCGGCTCACGCCGTACGCACGGGCGACGCCGAGCTGGAAGCCGTTCGCAAGGGTGATGGCCCAGGAGCCGGCCGCGAGCTGCATCGCCCAGAGCGCCGGAGCCATCGTCGTCTTGCCGTGCGGGGCGAGCTCGACGCCATGGTTGGCGCACCAGCGGGCGAGGGTGTCCACGTTGTGCCGCAGCCCGGGTTCGGACAGAGTCAGCAGCGGAGTGGGCAGCTGGGAGAGCCGCGGCTTGTCCGCCAGCACGTCGGCGACGGTCCGGCCCCAGAAGGCGGGCGGCAGGGCCTTGTCCTGCCAGCTCACCTGCCGGTCGGCGAGAGCGGCGAGGGCATCTGCATCGTAGGAGACTGGCATCGGATCCTCTGCACCTTGAGATTGCAGATCACGCAACGATGATTGCGCATTCTGACTCCACGGTTGTAGCATCGCGCCGGAACTCACGTCAACGAAACGTGGTCCGCCCCATCCCATCACTCGCCCGCCGAGGAGTGCCGATGTCCGACGCCGTTGGTGAGACGGGCCCGACCGCGATCTGCCTCGGCGAGGCGATGATCATGCTCACCGGCGACGCGGGCGGGCCGCTGGAGGACGTCGAGACGTTCCGGCGGTCGGTGGGCGGGGCCGAGTGCAACGTGGCCGGCAGCCTGGCCGCGCTCGGGATCGCGACGAGCTGGATCTCGCGGCTGGGAGACGACGGGTTCGGCCGGCACGTACTGCGTGATCTCGAGCAGCGCGGCGTCGAGATCGGCGGCGTCGAGGCCGACCCGGAGCGGCCGACCGGGCTCTACGTGAAGCACTCGATGGACGGCAGGTCGCGGATGCACTACTACCGCTTCGGCTCGGCCGCGTCGGCGATGGATCCGTCGTTCCTCGACCGCCGCCCGGTCCGTGAGCGGCTGGCACGTGCGGCGTTGGTGCACACGACCGGCATCACGGCGGCGATCTCCGAGTCGGCTGCCGCGATGCTCGAGCAGTTGGCCGGCGAGCAGCGTGACTACATCCTGAGCGTCGACCTCAACTGGCGGCCGGCGCTCTGGCGGGACAAGGACCCAGCCGTGTTGTGGCGGGTGCTACGGGCGGCTGACGTCGTACTGATCGGGGCTGACGAGGCTGAGGTCTTCGCCGGCACGAGTGACCCGGCTGAGCTGCGTGAACTGCTTGGATTTCCGTCGACGTTGGTGATCAAGAACGACGCGCATACTGCGCTCGTGGTGGAGCCGGATGGTCGTCGTACCGAAGTGCCTGCACTGAGCGTCGAGGTGGTCGAGCCGGTCGGTGCCGGTGACGCTTTCGCGGCCGGGTTCCTTGCCGGGACGTTGCAGGGGTTGCCGATGGAGCAGCGGTTGCGGCTGGGGCACCTGGGTGCGGCGGCGGTGCTGGCTGTGTCCGAGGACCACGCGGCGCCGCTGGACCCTACCGTCCGGCAAGCCCTGTTGACCTGTTCCGACGAAGAGTGGGCCGCAGTCCGGGTCGGTCCGGCGGGTGTGAAGCTGCCATGAGTCAGAGCCTCGCCAGGGCTTTGCGGATCCTCGCCAGCCTGGGGGAGGGCGACCGGTCGCTGGACCAGCTCGCGACCGAGCTCGACGTGCACAAGACGACAGTGCTGCGGCTCCTGCGGACCATGGAGGCCGACCGGTTCGTCCGGCGGGACGAGTCACATCGCTACCGGCTGGGGTCGCGGCTGTTCGCGTTGGCGGACGCTGCCCGGGAGGAGTACGTCGTACGGGCTGTGGCTGGACCGCACTTGCGTCAGCTGAACCAGAAGACCGGGCAGACCGTGCACCTGGCGGCGTGGGAGAACGGTGAGGTCGTGTACGTCGACAAGCTCGACAGTGTGCGATCGGTGCGGATGTACTCGCAGGTCGGCGTACCGGCGGCACTGCACTGCACCGCGGTCGGGAAGGTGTTGCTGGCGGCTCAGCCGGCGCGGCAGCGGGAGGCGTTGCTGGCGTCGATCGACTACCACGCGTTCACGCCCCGAACGATCACCGATCCCGACGTACTGCGTGCGGAGCTGGATGCGGTTCGGGTGCAGGGCTGGGCGCAGGACCGGGCCGAGCACGAGTCTTTCATCAACTGCATCGGTGCGCCGGTGACCGACCATGACGGCCGGGTGGTCGGGGCGGTGTCCGTCTCGGTGCCCGACGTACTGCTGAACTACGAGCAGGTGCTGGAGCTCCTGCCCGACCTGCTCGCCACAGCCGAGGCGATCAGTGCTGACTACAACTGAGAGGTATGACGCTGATGTCCGACAAGACCGCCGTCCTCACGACCGACGCCCCCGCGCCGATGCCGGTGTACTCACAGGGTGTCCGTAAGGGCAACATCCTGCAGGTCTCCGGTCAGGGGTCCGTCGACCCGGCGACCGGTGAGTTCGTCTTCGCCGACGACGTGAAGGGCCAGACCACCCGGGTCCTGCAGAACGTCGAGGCGATCCTGACCGCCGGCGGCGCCTCCTTCGACGACATCGTCATGGTGCGCGTCTACCTGACTACCCGCGACCACTTCACCGCCATGAACGAGGCGTACGCCGAGTATCTCTCCACCCGCACCCCCAGCGGCGTCCTCCCCTCCCGCACCACCGTCTTCACCGGCCTCCCCAAGGAAGAGATGCTGGTGGAGATCGACGCCCTCGCCGTCCTGAGCTGACCTCTCGGCGTGAGCCCGGTGACCGTCAGCGGCCGGCGGTGACCGGGTTGGTGAGGGTGCCGAGTGCCGGGATTCGGCATTCGGCGGTGTCGCCGGGGGTGATGTGGGCGGCGCCGGGGGTGCCGGTGGAGATGATGTCGCCGGGGTAGAGGGGCATGACCTTGCTGTGGAAGCTGATCAGGAACGCCGGGCTGAAGGCCATGTTGGCGACGGTGTTGCTGCGGTGGACCGCCCCGTTCAGGACCGTGGAGACCTCGACTGCCTCGAGTGAACCCCAGTGTGCGAGGACGGCGTCCAGGCCGACGATCGTGGGGCCGAAGGAGAAGAAGCCGGGGAAGTTCTTCGACCGGGTCAGGAAGCGCGGGTTGCGTTCGAGGATGTCCTCGGCGGTCTGGTCGAGCACCGGCACGACGCCGTACACGTAGTCGAGCGCCTCGTCCTCCTCGACCTGGTAGCACTCCCGCCCGATCACCAGCCCGAGCTCGGCCTCGGCCGTTGTCCGGTGGCTCTGCGACGGCACCGGGATCGGGTCGCCCGGCCCGATGATCGTGTGGTCGCCCTTCATGAACGACGCGGGCTCGGTCGGCACGTTCTCGGACAGGTCGCCCGCGTGCTCCAGGTAGTTCAGCCCGATGCCCCACAGCTTCCGCGGATGCCGGTACGGCGCGACGAACTCCACATCGGCCGGATCACGCCAGCCGGCCGAGGCTGCCGCCTCCGCGAGTTCGGTCAGCGACGCCCGGGCGAGCACCGAGAGCGCGTCGCCCGCGAACCCCAGGCCGGCGGCGAGCACCCACCCCCGGTCCGGGTCCACCACCACCGCAACTTCATTGCCATTAGCAACTTTCACGGATCCCAGCTGGACCGGCATGGTGCTCCCAACATGATCGGCGAGACCTGTGGCCACCCTAGGCAGTGCGCTGTCCGTCTGGTGAGAGACCGCGCTCCTTTCCCGCATCGTGGGATAGTCTTTCGCTATGCAGGAACCAGAGCTCCGTCGTGGCTCGGTGCAGTCGATCGACCGGGCGGTGGCGATCCTGCGGTGTTTCGACGCCCGCACGCCCGACCTCGGCATCAGCGACCTGGCTCGCGCGACCGGGCTGTCCACCAGCACCGTGCACCGGCTGCTGCTGGCGATGCAGGAGAACGGGCTGATCCGCCAGACCGCGCACCGGCGCTACGCCATCGGCCCGCTGGTCGCCCAGCTGGCGCACAGCGGCGGGATTCCGGCCGGTTTGCGCGACGCCGCGATGCCGGTCCTGCGCGCGCTCCGGGACGAGACCGAGGAGACGGCGGCGGTGCACGAGTTGCTGCCGACCGGCGAACGCGTCGTCCTGGACCAGGTCGAGAGCCGGCACCAGTTGCGTCGTACCTATACGGAGTTCGGCATCCCTGTGCCGTTGCCGCTGGGGGCCCCGGGCAAGGTCTTGCTCGCGTTCTCGCCGTGGGAGCGGCAGGCGGCGGTCCTGTCGGCGCCGCTCGAGCAGGTGCTGCCGCAGACCATCACCGATCCGGCCGTGCTGGCCGCGCAGCTGGCCGAGATCCGGACCCGCGGGTTCGCCAGGTCGATGTCCGAACGCACACCGGGCATCAGGTCCGTCGCGGCGCCGGTCTTCGGCTTCTCCGGCCAGGTCGCCGGCTGCCTGTCGATCTCCGGTCCGGAGATGCGAATGCCGCCCGAGCGACTCGAGGAGCTCGGTGAGTTGATCGTCCCGGCCGCCTGGTCGGTGTCGGAGTTGCTCGGCGCGACCGAGGCGAACCGTGACCTCTGGACGGCGCGGGCGTCCGCGCCGGCCGGGTCGGTCCGATGAACCTCTGGCGGATCGCGCCGTCGGTCTACCTCCCGGCGCTGCTCTACGGCATCGGCCAGGGCGCCATCGCGCCGGTCGTCGCGGTGTCCGCAACCCACCTCGGCGCCTCGGTCGCCGCCGCCGGACTGGTCGTCGCGGCCGCCGGCCTCGGCCAGGTCATCGGCGACATCCCGGCCGGCGCGCTCACCAACAAGATCGGCGAACGCCGCGCCATGCTCCTCGCGACCGGCCTGGTCGCGCTCGCGCTGGTCGCCTGCCTGCTGGTTCCGACGGCCTGGGGGCTGGCGATCGCCATCGGCGCCACCGGAGTGGCCGGGGCGGTCTGGGGCCTGGCCCGGCAGGCCTACCTGAGTGAGGCCGTGCCGATCGAGATGCGCGCCCGGGCGCTGTCCACGCTCGGCGGCGTCCAGCGGATCGGTTCCTTCATCGGCCCGTTCCTCGGTGCGTTCGCGATGCGGTTCCTCGGCACCGACGGCGCCTACTGGGTCCACCTGGTCGCCGCGATCCTGGCCTGCGGTGTGCTGCTCAGCCTGCCCGACGTCGAGTCGGTACGACGTACGCGCGGAAGCCGGCCGGTCGCGGCCCAGTCGACCTGGACCGTGATCGGGGAACACCTGCCCGTGCTGCGGACCCTCGGCGTCGGCGCTCTGCTCGTCGGTGCGGTGCGGGCGTCGCGGCAGGTGGTGATTCCGTTGTGGGCGCTGCACATCGGGCTCGACCCGGAGACGACCAGCATCATCTTCGGGCTGTCCGGTGCGGTCGACATGCTGCTGTTCTATCCGGCCGGCTCGGTGATGGACCGCCTTGGGCGCAAGTGGGTCGCCGTACCCTCGATGTTCGTGCTCGGGCTCGCGCACCTGCTGCTCCCGTTGACCGACTCGACCGCCACGCTGACCGCGGTCGCGCTGCTGATGGGCGTCGGCAACGGGCTCGGGGCCGGAGTGATCATGACGCTTGGCGCGGACGCCTCTCCACCGGTCGGGCGGGCACAGTTCCTGGGGGCGTTCCGGCTGTTCGCCGACACCGGCAACGGTGCCGGGCCGTTGCTGCTGGCGGGGGCAACCGCCGTTCTCGGGCTGGGGCCTGCGATCGTGATCATGGCGGGGACAGGATGGGCGGCCGCGACCGCGATGCACCGCTGGATCCCACCGCACCCGCTGCCCGACCGGACCGCCTGACCGGGACCGATTTGGTTCCCACGTCACCGTCAGGCACAATGAATGCTGCCGAAGACCGCTGGTCGTCACCCGTGCGTTTGTAAAAGTGTGAGGGTGACTGAAGGTCCCACTCAGGTGGGCGGCCCGCGCAGGTGACTTGGACAGTGTGACAGCAGTACGTATGTTTCACGCCCTTGCGCCCGCGCAGGGGCGTTTTCCTTTGCAGAACCTTCTCCAGGGGGTCCGAGGCGTGGAAGCCAAGAGAAGGAGACCCCATGGCGAGGCCGGACAAGGCAGCCGCTGTCGCCGAGCTCACGGACGAGTTCCGTAGCTCGAACGGCGCCGTGCTGACCGAGTACCGCGGGCTCACCGTGGCGCAGCTGCGGCAACTGCGCACTGCGCTCGGTGACGACGTGAACTACGCCGTGGTGAAGAACACGCTGACCAAGATCGCGGCCAAGGACGCGGGTGTCGAGTCGTTCGACTCGCTGCTCGAGGGTCCGTCGGCCATCGCCTTCATCAAGGGCGACCCGGTGGTTGCGGCCAAGGGTCTGCGTGACTTCGCCAAGGCGAACCCCATGCTCGTCATCAAGGGTGGAGTGCTGGAAGGCAAGGCACTCGGCTCTGACGAGATCAGCAAGCTCGCTGACCTGGAGTCGCGTGAGGTTCTCCTCGCGAAGCTCGCAGGTGCGATGAAGGCGGCTCCGCAGCAAGCGGTGTCGCTGTTCGCTGCTCCGCTGTCGCAGGCCGCGCGCCTGTTCGCGGCGCTGCAGGACAAGCTGCCGGCCGAGGCTGCCGCACCCGCGGCGGACGAGGCGCCGGCCGTGCAGGACACGGTCGAGGCACCTGCCGAGGCGAGCACCGAGGAGACCGCTGCAGCTGACAGCTGAAGCGAATCTCACCCGTAGTACCCCACCAGTGATCACGAAGCACCATTGTTAGGAAGGACCGCCACCATGGCGAAGCTCAGCACCGAAGAGCTCCTCGGCCAGTTCAAGGAACTGACCCTGCTGGAGCTGTCGGAGTTCGTTAAGGCGTTCGAGGAGGAGTTCGGCGTCACCGCCGCCGCCCCGGTCGCCGTTGCCGCCGCTCCGGCCGCGGGCAGCGCCGCCCCGGCCGAGGAGGCCGCCGAGCAGGACGAGTTCGACGTCGTCCTCGAGAGCGCCGGCGACAAGAAGATCCAGGTCATCAAGGAGGTGCGCGGTCTCACGAGCCTCGGCCTGAAGGAGGCCAAGGACCTCGTCGAGTCGGCTCCGAAGCCGATCCTGGAGAAGGTCGACAAGGCTGCCGCGGAGAAGGCCAAGGAGGCCCTCGAGGGCGCCGGCGCCACCGTCACGCTGAAGTGACCTGTGCGGCGTGAGCCGCACAACGAGCAGTACGCCGAAGGGCGGTCCTACCCAGGGCCGCCCTTCGTCACGTTCCGGACGACTGCAACGAAGGTGAGCGCCCACAGCCACCCGGCGAGTACGTCGGTCGGATAGTGCCGACCGAGCGCCAGTTGCGCCCAGCCGGCGATCAGCACCAGCACCGCGCCGAGCAGGAGCACCGGTAGCCGGCCCGCGATCAGCACCAGCGCACCGACGAGCGCCGCGGTGTTCGCCGCGTGCCCACTCGGAAAGCTGTACTCCGACACCTCGGGCGGCAACGGCCACAGCTCCGGCCGCGACCGCCCGAAGAGCTGCTTCAGCAGTGGATTCACTGCCCACACGACACCGACTGCGGCAGTGAAGAACAGTGCGTCCCGCCACCGGCGCAGGCTCAGCAGCACTGTCAGCACGACGATCCCGACGGCCGCGAGTGGCGCCAGCCCAGTCAGGTCGCTGACACTGCGGGCGACCGTCGAGTCGTCGTGCAACCAGATCAGTACGTCCTGTTCAGACACCGATGCGATGCCACGGTCCCCAGATGGCGAACGTCATCCCGCGACTGGCCTGGATGTTGACGAACAGTGTGTGCCCGTCCGGGCTGAAGGTCGAGCCGGCGAACTCGTCGTTGAAACGCGGCACACCGGTGCTGCTGGTGAGCCGGTTCAGCGCGATGTCCCACAGCTGACCGCCCCGGGACAGACCACGCAGGTAGTTGTCGTCGACGTTGTCCTCGCAGAGCACCAGAGTGCCGCGCCTACTGGTCGTCACGTTGTCCGGGAAGTCCAGCGTCTCGCGGTTCGGCGACTCGTAGATCAGTTGCAGCTTGTTCGCCCTCGTGTGGTACGCCCAGACCTGCCCGAAACCGTTTCCGTAGCCACCGACCGAATCCGGCCCGGTCTCGGCCGCGCCGCCACCCTGCGTCGAGCAGAAGTACACGACGTTGTCGTCGTACACCTGCCCTTCCAGCCGGGAGAAGTACGCCGCTCCTTGCCCGCGACCCTGGTCGCCGACGTACACCAGGGCCTGGTCGTTCGTCGTCGGCGCGGTCTGCCCCGGTGTGTACGGGAACGTCGGCGCCGGGTCGTCGATGTCGACCCACGTCACGTCGTACGTCGCCCGCCTCGGCTGCGAGGCGGCCAGGTTCAGGTTCGGACGGCCCTTGACGGCCAGCATCTGCAGCCGGCCGCCGTCCTGCAGTCGGCCGGACTTCATCGGGTGCCGCGGCGGGCGGTAGCGGAAGAAGCCGGACGGGAACGCGAAGTTGTCCTCGGTCAGGTAGAGGTAGCCGTCCTTGGGGTCGAAGGCGACGGCCTCGTGCGCGAACCGGCCGGCGTGCGTGATCGGCTCGCGGTCGGACTGGCCGCGGGCCGGCACCTCGAAGACGAACCCGTGCGGCTTGGTCAGCGGGATTTTCGACGTCCGGGTGAAGTCGGGGCCGACGTCCGGCCCGTTCACCGTCTCCTCGCAGGTGACCCAGCTGCCCCACGGCATGATGCCGCCGCTGCAGTTCATCATCGTGCCGTTCAGGCTGGTGTACGCCTCGACCACCTGGCCGTACCGGGTCACCTCGACCGTCGTCGTCCCGCCCTGCGCCATCGCGTCGTACGGCGTCCCCGGGCCGAACGGCGCACCCGGATTGTTCAGCTCGTGGTTGCGGACCAGCACGATGTTGCCGTTGCGCCGCTTGAACGCGCCCATGCCGTCGTGCCGGCCGGGCAGGCTGGTGCCGTCGTCCAGCACGACCGGGAACTCCGTGTCGTGGAAGGACCGGTAGGCGAACCCCTTCGGCAGGTGCAGCCGGACCTTGCCGTCGCGCAGGTCCGGGATCGCCAGCAGTCTCGGGGAGGGCCGGTGGCCCCGCGGTGCGGCCGCGGCCTGGGCGGCCACGAACCCCTGGAACGGCCCGCCCGCGAGCACGCCGCCCGCGACCGCCGCGCTGCCCTTCAGGAATGTCCGTCGTTCGATACTCATCCCTCGTCCCCTCCTCGGCCACTGTGATGCCCTTGATCGACGCTAACTTTCGGGTGGCGGTCCGGACAGATCTCGGCGTACCGCTAGGATCACCGGAGCCGCGTGGCGATCAGCAGACCGTGTCCGGCGATCAGCAGCCCGTGATCGGCGTGACCGGAGCGTGACGTATTGGTCACCGTCGCTTGACCTGCGGGGGTTACGCAAAACCGTACTCGTGCGTAACCTAGGCCACTGCCCCGTCGTTGGACACGGCGAAACGTCGTCGGTTCGGGGCCAACAGACATCCCGTGAGGAGGACCGGTGGGCGTAGAAGTCCGCGTCGAGGGTCTCACCAAGTCCTTCGGAAACCAGTTGATCTGGGGCGACGTGTCCCTGACGCTGCCCGCCGGCGAGATCTGCGTGATGCTGGGCCCTTCCGGTACCGGGAAGTCCGTATTCCTGAAGACGATGATCGGTCTGCTCAAGCCGGATAAGGGTCATGTCCACATCGAGGGCACCGACATCGCCACCTGCTCCGAGCGGGAGCTGTACGAGATCCGCAAGCTGTTCGGTGTGCTGTTCCAGGACGGCGCGATGTTCGGCTCGATGAACCTCTACGACAACGTCGCCTTCCCACTGCGTGAGCACACCAGGAAGTCCGAGGCCGAGATCCGTTCCATCGTGATGGAGAAGATGGAGATGGTCGGCCTGGTCGGCGCGGAGCGGAAGCTGCCGGGCGAGATCTCCGGCGGGATGCGCAAGCGGGCCGGCCTGGCCCGCGCGCTCGTGCTGGAGCCCGAGATCCTGCTGTTCGACGAGCCAGACTCCGGGCTGGACCCGGTGCGGACGGCGTTCCTCAACCAGCTCATCATCGACCTGAACGAGATGACCCAGGCGACCTGCCTGATCGTCACCCACGACATCAACACCGCGCGCACCGTGCCGGACAACATCGGCCTGCTGTACCACCGGCACCTGGCGATGTTCGGTCCGCGGGAGATGCTGCTGTCCAGTGAGGAACCGGTCGTCCGCCAGTTCCTGAACGCCCAGCGGGTCGGCCCGATCGGCATGTCCGAGGAGAAGGACGCCGACGAACTGGCCCGGGAGGCCGACCAGGAGCTGCCGCCGCTGCCGCCGATCCCGGTGCAGCAGTTGCCGAGCAGCGGCCTGATCCGGCCGACCCAGCGCCCGCCCGGCGAGTGGTGCCGCGAGAACGGCGTCAGCCCGCCACCGGGTTCCTTCGCCCCCGACGTCGTGGGGGCTACGTGACCGTACTGAATGCCACCGCCCCGCTGAAGCACGCCGGCTCGCTGTTCTCCTTCGCGCTCGACACCGCCCGGGCGTCGGTGCGCCGTCCGTTCCAGCTGAAGGAGTTCCTCCAGCAGGCGTGGTTCGTAGCGAGCGTGACGATCATCCCGACGGCGCTGGTGGCGATCCCGTTCGGTGCCGTGATCGCGTTGCAGGTCGGCGGGTTGATCAAGCAGTTCGGTGCGCAGGCCTTCACCGGGTCGGCCGCCGTACTGGCCGTGGTCCGGGAGGCGTCGCCGATCGCGACCGCGCTGCTGATCGCCGGTGCCGGTGGGTCGGCCATCTGCGCCGACCTCGGCGCGCGGAAGATCCGCGAGGAGCTGGACGCGATGATGGTGCTCGGGATCGACCCGATCCAGCGGCTGGTGGTGCCGCGGGTGCTGGCGACGATGCTGGTCGCGTTCTTCCTGAACGGTTTCGTCAGCGTCGTCGGCGTGATGGGCGGCTACGTCTTCAACGTCGTGCTGCAGGACGGCACACCAGGCAGTTACATAGCCTCCTTCACCGCGCTCGCCCACCTGCCCGACCTGTGGCAGGGCCAGGCGAAGGCGCTGGTGTTCGGGTTCATCGCCGCGGTCGTCGCGTCGTACAAGGGAATGAACGCGGGCGGCGGGCCGAAGGGGGTCGGCGACGCGGTGAACCAGTCCGTCGTCATCACCTTCATGCTGCTGTTCGTCGCCAACTTCGCGATGACCGCGATCTACTTCCAGCTTGTTCCGCCGAAGGGGGCCTGACATGTCGGCCCTGATGGACACGCTGGTTCGCAAACCACTCAGCTCGCTCGACCGGCTGGGCGAGCAGCTCACCTTCTACATCAAGGCGCTGGCCTGGTCGGGCCGCTCGGTGCGGCGCTACCGCCGGGAGATCCTCCGGCTGCTGGCCGAGGTGACGCTGGGCACCGGCGCACTGGCGGTGATCGGCGGCACCGTCGGCGTGATCACCTTCCTGGCCTTCTTCACCGGCACCGAGGTCGGCCTGCAGGGTTACTCGGCGCTGAACCAGCTCGGTACCTCGGCCTTCGCCGGTTTCGTCTCCGCCTACATCAACACCCGCGAGATCGGTCCGTTGATCGCCGGTATCGCACTGGCCGCGACGGTCGGTTGCGGGTTCACCGCGCAGCTCGGCGCGATGCGAATCAGCGAGGAGATCGACGCGCTCGAGGTGATGGCGATCCCGTCGTTGCCGTTCCTGGTCACCACCCGGATCATCGCCGGGATGGTCGCGGTCATCCCGCTGTACATGATCGGCCTGCTCGCGTCGTACTTCGCCACTCGGCTCACGGTGACCGTGTTCTACGGTCAGAGCACCGGCACGTACGACCACTACTTCCATCTCTTCCTGCCACCGGGTGACGTCCTGTGGTCGTTCGGGAAAGTGCTGGTCTTCGCGGTCCTGGTGATCCTGGTGCACTGCTACTACGGCTATCACGCGAGTGGCGGCCCCGCCGGTGTCGGTGTCGCCGTCGGTCGCGCCGTACGGACGTCCATCGTCGTCATCAACGTCGTCGACCTGCTGCTGTCGATGGCGATCTGGGGTACGACGACCACCGTCAGGCTGGCGGGGTGACGCCATGACTGTACTGATGCCACGCCTCCGGCGCGGCGGGTCCTGGGGCTCGAACTCCCGGCCTTCCCTCGTCACTCCGGTCGCTTCGCTCCCTGCGCTCCTCAGTCCAGGCCGGGAGGCCCCATGACCAGGCGTGTGCCGCACAAGATCCTGGGCGTCGCCTTCATCGGCGTCTTGTGCTTCCTGCTCTGGCTGACCTACGCGTTCTACGCCAAGGTCTTCACCAGGACGGTCGACGTGGAGCTGAAGACCAGCCACATCGGCCTGCAGCTCAACGAGCACGCGGACGTGAAGCTGCGCGGCATCATCGTCGGCGAGGTCCGCGGAGTCTCGACGGACGGCGACGAGGCGACCGTCCAGCTCGCACTGAAGCCGGAGCAGGTGGCCGAGATCTCCAGCGCGGTCAGCGCCCGGATCCTGCCGAAGACGCTGTTCGGCGAGAAGTACGTCGCCCTGGTCCCGCCGAGCGGGCCGCAGGGCCGGCAGATCAGGGCCGGTGACGTGATCTCCCGGGACAAGACCGCGGTCGGCATCGAGATCGAGAAGGTCCTGAACGATGCGCTGCCGCTGCTGCAGGCGGTCGACCCGGCCGACCTGAACGCGACTCTGAACGCCCTGGCCACCGCGCTCGAGGGCCGCGGCACCGAGATCGCCGGCACTCTGACCCAGCTGGACGCGTACCTGAAGAAGCTGAACCCGAACCTCCCGAAGCTGATGGCCTCGCTGACCAAGCTGACCCAGGTCTCCCAGCTGTACGGCGATGCGACGCCGGACCTGGTCCGTGCCCTGCGGAACCTGACCATCACCGGCAACACGGTGGTGGAGAAGCAGGTGCAGCTGCAGAAGTTCTTCGTCGACGTCCAGACGCTGTCCGGTACGACGAACACCTTCCTGAAGGAGAACGAGGACCGGGCGATCCGGCTCGGCGAGGTGAGCCGTCCGGTGCTGGACCTGCTGGAGCGGTACTCGCCGGAGTACCCGTGCTTCCTCAAGGTGATGACCGAGACCGCGCCGATCCTGAACGACACGTTCCGCAACGGCCGGCTGAACATCAACCTGGAGCTGATCACCAACCAGCCGACGCCGTACGAACCGAACGAACTGCCGGCCTACAAGGATCGCCGTGGGCCGGTCTGCGTCGGGAAGAACTACAGTCACCCGGGTGCGCATCCAGGTCCGTACAGCCAGGAGAACCCGGTGCCGTACATCACCGGTGAGGACGGCGTGATCGGCGACCACCACAAGGAACAGCGGTTCCCGCTGAACCTCCAGCTGCACCGGTCCATGCCGGGCTTCGACATGGACACCCAGGGCGTCGGTACGCCGGCCGAGCAGAAGGTGATCGACTCGGTCGTCGGCCCGCAGATGGGTGTGGCGCCGGCCGACGTACCGGACCTGACCACCCTGATGGTCGGCCCCCTCCTGCGCGGAGGTCAGGTGAACCTCAAGTGAAGCTCCTGGACAGGAGAACCTCGATCGACACGGTGCGCCTGGCGATCTTCGTGGTGGTGACCACAGTCGCGACCGCGCTGCTGGCGGTGACGATCGGGAACATCAGCTTCAACCCGACGACGAAGTACAAGGCCGTGTTCACCGACGCGGTCGGGTTGAACAAGGGTGACGACATCCGGATCGCGGGGGTGAAGGTCGGCCAGGTCGACAAGATCGCTCTTCACGAGAACACGCTGGCGATGGTGACGTTCAGCGTCGACTCCGACCAGGTCCTGGACACCTCGACGCGCGCCACCCTGCGGTACCGCAACCTCGTCGGAAACCGCTACGTCGCGCTCACCGACGGCGTCGGCGGAGGAGAGCGGCTGAAGAGCGGCGGCGTCATCCCGAAGGAGCGGACCGCGCCGGCGCTTGACCTGACGGTGCTGTTCAACGGGTTCAAGCCGCTGTTCACCGCGCTCACCCCGGCGGACGTGAACCAGTTCGCGTTCGAGGTGATCAAGGTGCTGCAGGGCGAGGGCGGCACGATCGAGTCCCTGCTGGCCCGTACCGCCTCGTTGACGACGACCTTGGCCGACGCGGACCAGGTGATCGGCAACCTGATCACCAACCTGTCCTCGACCCTGCAGATCGTCTCCCAGCGGCAGCAGAACTTCTCCTCGTTGCTGGTGAACCTGCAGCAGTTCATCACCGGGCTGAGCCAGGACATCAACCCGATGCTGAACTCGGTCGGCTCGATCAACTCGCTGAACACCAAGACGGCCGGTCTGCTGCAGCAGACCCGGGTGCCGCTGAAGGCCGACCTGGACCGGCTCCGGACGGTCGCGACCACCCTCGACGACACCCAGGCGATCTGGGTGAAGACGCTGCAGTACATGCCGGAGAAGCTGAACACGATGACCCGGACGGCGACGTACGGCTCCTGGTTCAACTTCTACCTGTGCAACTTCGACGGCAACGTCTACCTGCCGACCGGCACCCGCGTTCCGGCGGCCTACGACAACAACTCGGCGAGGTGCAAATAATGAAGCCCTTCCGAGAGCAGAACCAGGTGACCGTCGGCGTCGTCGGGCTGACCGTGCTCGGGCTGATCATGCTGGCCGCGTTCAAGGCGCAGGACCTGCCGCTGATCGGCGGCGGCACGAAGTACTCCGCGCAGTTCTCCGAGGCCGGCGGGCTGAAGCCGAACGACGAGATCCGGGTGGCCGGCGTCCGGGTCGGGCAGGTCCGCAAGGTCGAGCTCGCGGGCACCCACGTCCGCGTCGACTTCGTCGTGGACAAAGGCGTGAAACTGGGCGACCAGACCGGCGCGGAGATGAAGATCAAGACGCTGCTCGGGCAGAAGTACCTCAAGCTGAACCCGGCCGGCTCCGGTGAGCTGAAGGCCGGCTCCGAAATCCCGCTGGCCCGGACGATCGCGGCGTACGACGTCGTGGACGCCTTCAGCGACCTGGCGAACACCACCGAACGGATCGACACCGCCCAACTGGCCAGGGCCCTGGACACGCTGTCGACGACCTTCCAGAACACGCCCGAAGAGGTGCGGGCGTCGCTCACCGGGCTGTCGCGGCTGTCGCGGAACGTGGCCAAGCGGGACGAGCAGCTGAAGCTGCTGCTGCAGCACTCGGACGTGGTCACGAAGGTCCTTGCCGATCGCAACCAGCAGCTGATCAAGCTGATGAAGGACGGCAACACCGTCTTCCAGGCCGTGCAGGCCCGGCGGGCGCTGATCCACCAGTTGCTGGTGTCGACGCAGAAGCTGTCCGCCCAGATCACGGCGCTGGTGCGGGAGAACCGCAAGGACCTGGCCCCGACGCTGCAGAAGGTGAACGCGGTGCTGGCGGTCCTGCTCAAGAACCAGAAGGACCTGGATGCCAGCATCAAGGGGCTGGCGCCGTTCGTCCGCGTCTTCACCAACACCCTCGGCACCGGCCCGTGGTTCGACGTGTACCTGGAGAACCTGGTGCCCGTGCCGGAGGTGCCCGCGCCGGCGGCCCCGATGCCCGGGTTGCCGCCGATCCTGGGAGGTGGCGGCTGATGAGGATCGCCTCGCTGTCCCGGCTGGTCGCGATGGCGGTGGTCCTGGTGATCGTCGCGGTCAGCGCGATCACGCTCTGGCCGCAACCCGAGCGGGTGAGCGCGACGGCGTACTTCCCGCGCGCGGTGTCGGTGTACCCCGGCTCCGACGTCCGGATCCTCGGCATCAAGGTCGGGGAGGTCGACAGTGTCACCCCGGCCGGCCGGACCGTGCGGGTGAAGTTCTGGTGGGAGGCCAAGCACAAGGTGCCGGCCGCCGCGAAGGCCGTGATCGCGGCGCCGTCGGTCGTGGCCGACCGGTATGTGCAGCTGACTCCGGCGTACTCCGACGGTGACGTGATGGCCGACGGGGCCGAGATCCCGATCGACCGGACCGCCGTACCACTGGAACTGGACCAGATCTACCAGAGCCTGAACGACCTGTCCGTCGCGCTCGGCCCGAAGGGCGCGAACAACCAGGGTGCGCTGTCGCGGCTGCTGGACGTCTCGGCGAAGAACCTGAACGGCCAGGGCGCCAAGCTGAACCAGACGATCACCGACGTGTCCAAGCTGACCGGGACGCTGGCCGGCAACTCGGAGAGTCTGTTCTCGACCATCCGGCAGTTGCAGACGTTCGTGTCCGCGCTGGCCGCGAACGACCAACTGGTCCGCCAGTTCAACACGAACTTCGCCGCCACCTCGACCACGCTGGCCGGAGAACGCCAGGACCTGGCCAAGGCGCTGTCGCTGCTGGCGACGGCACTCGGCGAGGTCGCCACGTTCGTCAAGGACAACCGGGCCCTGCTGAAGACGACGATCTCCAGTGCCACCGATCTGTCGCAGATCCTGGTCAAGGAGAAGGCCGCGATCGCCGAGGTACTGGACACCGCGCCGCTCGGCCTGGGCAACCTGGCCCGGGTCTACAACCCGCAGTACGGGACGCTGGACCAGCGGATGAACATGGCCCACATGGACGATCCGGCGACTTTCCTCTGCTCGCTCCTGCGGCAGGCGAAGCAGCCGATGTCGACCTGCACGGCGCTGAAGCCGGTCCTCGACGCCCTGGGCAAGCTCCCGCTGCTCAGCCAGCTGACCCATAGCGCCCCGGCCAGCGGCGGCCCCGCCGGTACGCCGTGGGCCCCGCAGTCCAAGGCCCCGCTGTCGAGCCCGGATCCGGTCGACCCGACCCTCGGAGGGCTGGTCCGATGAAATGTCGTTCGATGAAGGTCCGTACGACGATCGTCGCCACAGTACTCGGGATGGCCATGCTGCTGACCGGGTGTGACTTCAGTGTGTACTCGCTGCCGTTGCCGGGTGGCGCGAAGATCAAGGGACCGTCGTACACGGTCACCGTCGAGTTCGCCGACGTACTGGACCTGGTGCCGAAGTCGACGGTGAAGGTGGACGACGTCACCGTCGGCACGGTCGAAAAGGTCTCGCTGGACGGGTACGTCGCCAAGGTCCGGATCAGGCTGCCGAAGAGTCTGGAACTGCCGGACAACCCGCGGGCGACGATCCGGCAGACCAGTCTGCTGGGCGAGAAGTTCGTCTCGCTGTCGGCGCCGACCGGGTCGGAGAAGCCGCGCGGGAAACTGGAGCAGGGCGAGGTGATCCCGCTGTCGCGGACCACCAGCAACGTCGAGGTCGAGGAGGTTCTGGCCGCGCTGTCGCTGCTGCTGAACGGCGGCGGCGTGGCACAGCTGCAGATCATCACCAAGGAGCTGAACAAGGCGATGACCGGCAATGAGCCGGCCATCCGCAGCGTGCTCACCCAGCTGAACACATTCGTCGGCACCCTGGACCAGAACAAGGCGCAGATCGTCACCGCGATCGCCGCGCTCGACGCGCTGGCCAAGAAGCTGAACGCGCAGAAGGCGACGCTGGCGACCGCGATCGACTCGATGCCGAAGTCGATCGCGACCCTGGACAAGCAGCGCGCAGCCCTGGTGAAGACGCTGCAGGCGCTGGCCACTCTGGGCAACACCGCCACCCGGGTGATCACCGCCTCGCAGAAGGACCTGGTGGCCAACCTGCAGTCGCTGTACCCGATCCTGACCAAGCTGGCGGAGGCGGGGGAGAACCTGCCGAAGTCGTTCGAGCTGCTGTTCACCTACCCGTTCCCGGACGCGGCGCCGAAGGCCGTCCAGGGCGACTTCACCAACCTGGGCATCACCCTGGACGTCGACACCCAGAAGGCGCTGCAGGGTCTGCTGGGGGCCACCCTGCCGACCGCCGGCCCCTCGTCGGTCCCGGCGCCCCGGCTGAGTGTTCCGAACGGCCTGCCGTCGCTGCCGGTGGCGACCGGTACGGCGACCACCTGCACCACTGTCCTCGGGACGCCCGTCTGCACGCCGAAGCTGAACCGCTCGGGCTTCGACCCAGAGCTGGCCAAGGTCCTGATGCCGGGGGTGGCGAAGTGATCACCAGAGTGGTCCGGATCCAGCTGATGGTGTTCCTGCTGATCACCGTCGTCGGCGTCGCGTTCGTGGGCGCGAGGTACGCCCAGATCGACAAGCTGCTGTTCGACGACGACTACACCGTCAGAGCCAGCTTCGCCGAGTCCGGCGGCATCTTCACCGGTGCCGAGGTGACGTACCGCGGCGACCCGGTCGGCCGGGTCGGCGAGCTGAACCTGCTGTCCGACGGTGTCGAGGTGGACCTCGACATCGACAAGGGTGTGAAGATCCCGAACGACCTGATCGCGGTGGTCGCGAACCGGTCCGCGATCGGCGAGCAGTACGTCGACCTGCAACCGCGCCGCGACACCGGCCCGTACCTGCAGGACAATTCGAAGATCGCCCGCGCGGACACCGCGGTCCCGATCGACACCACCGAGCTGCTGCTGAACCTCGACCAGTTGCTGAACTCGGTGGATCAGGAGAGCCTGCGGGTCACCGTGCGCGAGCTCGGTGCAGCGTTCAAGGGCCGGGGGACCGACCTGCAGCGGATCATCGACAGCTCGGGCCGGCTGATCGACAACTCGGACGCGAACATCCTGCAGACGATCAAGCTGATCAACGACGGCGACACCGTGCTCGCCACCCAGGTGGCCAGCGGCGACGCGATCAAGACCTGGGCGAAGAACCTCGCCCTGCTGTCGGACACCCTGGTGAGCTCGGACGCGAACCTCCGGCAGGTGATCGACCAGGGCTCGGGCGCCTCTACCCAGGTGACCGCGCTGATCTCGGAGAACCGCGCGGACATCGCGGTGCTCCTCGGCAACCTGCTGACGGTGAACGAGTTGACCGCGCTCCGGCTGGACGCCGTCGAGCAACTGCTGGTGGTCTACCCGGCGGTGTCGATGGGCGGGTACGTCGTACCGGCCAAGGACAAGGTCACCGGGCACTACGACGCCCACTTCGGCATGGTGCTCGGGCACGACCCGGCCGCCTGCCGGGCCGGGTACGGTGGCACCGGCAAACGGGTCCCGCAGGACACCGCCGACAAGCCGGCCAACACCAAGGCGGGCTGCACCGCGGACCCGTCGACCGGCGTCAACGTCCGCGGCGCGCAGAACAAGCCGACCCCGTCCTCCCGGGAGGACCGCAATCGGACCGGGTACGGTGTCGGGTACGACCCGGCTACCGGGGTCGCGGGCGGTTCCGGCGGCATGCCGGAACTGGTGCTCGGCTCGACCGGCGGCCAGGCCGACCTGCTCGGCGGCGACTCCTGGAAAGCCCTCATCCTCGGACCGGTGACCGGCAAGTGACTTCTGGTAACTCCAAGCGTGGCCACCTGATCCTGGCGTGGGCGCTGAGCGTCCTGCTCGTGGTCGCCCTGGCCGGCGCCACCGTGTCGATCGTCGCGCTGCACCGGCAGAGCGAGGACGAGGCCCAGCGGGAAGGTGCGATGAAGGCGGGGCGGCAGTTGGCGCTCGACTTCACGACGTACGACTACAAGACCTGGGACGCCGACACCTTGCGGGTGCTCGACGACTCCACAGGACAGTTCAAGGAGGAGTTCCAGGCCGGGCTGAACGTGGTGAAAGCCCAGGTGCAGACCAGCAAGGCGACCTCCAAGGGTGACGTGAAGGAGGCCGCGGTGGTCTCGAACGACAAGGACTCCGCCCAGGTCCTGGTGATCGTGGACGCGGTGGTGACCAACACCGCGTCGACCGAGGGTGTGCAGCGGCGCTACCGGATCAAGCTGGACCTGGTCCGGGAGAAGGACCGCTGGCTGACCGCCGACCTGCAGGCGGTGGGCTGATGGCGGACCGTTCCCGCAACCGCCCCCGCATCGCCGGCCAGCGCCGTACCTCCACCGGTACGACGGCCCCGCCGGCGACCGCTCCGACGGCTGAGTCGAAGGCCGACGAGCCGGTCGAGGTGACAACGACGGCCCCCGAAGCGGTCGACGAGGACGTGACCCCGGCCACACTCGAGGCTCGGGAAGCCCCGTCGGAGGCGTCTGAGGAGCGGTCGAATGCTACGGAGAGTGAGGAAAAGCGCCATTCGCTCGGTGGCGTGCTGTCCGCGCTGCTCGGCGTGCTCGCCGTCCTGGTGCTGAGCTTCGCGGTCGTGCTCGGGGTCAAGGCGTGGCAGGGCAAGCAGGCCGAGGACGCCCGCGACCAGGCGGCCGCGGCCGGGCGGAAGGCGGCCGAGACGGCGCTCAGCTACGACTACCGTGACCTGGACAAAAGCTTCTCCGCGGCCCGGGCGACGATGACCCCGGAGTTCGCCGGCACGTTCGACGAGACCGCGAAGGTGGCCGGCGAACTGGCCACCAAGACCAAGGCGACCGTCCGGGCCGAGGTCCGCGAGGTCGGGGTCCGCGACGGCGACGCCGACCGGGTCACCCTGATCATCTTCGTCAACCAGACCACCACCAGCACGATCACGGAGGGTAAGCCCCGCGTGGATCTCAACCGGACCCGGTTCACGATGGTCCGAAAGGGCGATCAATGGCTGGTCCAGGAGATTGCCGGGCTGTAGTCTCTTTGTGACTCCGGAGAGGGTGTCCTGGGCGGCTCGCGGGTGCGGCTGACAAATAGCGCAGTCCTGAAGAGGGCAGTCCGCTGGAGAACCCGGGTTGATCCTTGACTGAGTGGGTGGTCCGACGGCATAGTATCGGACCCCATTGGACAGGCTTGCCCTGATCGGGTAGCCTATTGCTTTGCGCTGCCTTTAACCTCACCCTGGTCCGGCTCAAAACTTGACTTGGGTGGTTCGGCGTGCGCTCCCAGCACCGAAGTGATTTCTGCGAGCCCGTGGAAGGACGCCCCTTGGTCGCCTCGCGCAACCCCCAGTCCGACAGCATTTCCGACGTTTCCGGCTCCCGCCGCATCTCCTTCGCAAAGATCTCCGAACCTCTCGAGGTTCCGGATCTGCTTGCGCTGCAGGTGGACAGTTTCGACTGGCTGGTCGGCAACGAAACGTGGCAGGCCCGGGTGGCCGCCGCCGAGGCCGAGGGACGGTCGGACCTGTCCGGCCCCAGCGGCCTGGAAGAGATTTTCGAGGAGATCTCCCCGATCGAGGACTTCAGCGGCACCATGTCGCTGTCGTTCCGCGACCACCGATTCGAGCCGCCGAAGAACACGGTCGACGAGTGCAAGGAGCGCGACGTCACCTACTCCGCGCCGCTGTTCGTCACGGCCGAGTTCATGAACAACGAGACCGGTGAGATCAAGAGCCAGACCGTCTTCATGGGTGACTTCCCGTTGATGACGCGCAAGGGCACCTTCGTCATCAACGGCACCGAGCGGGTCGTCGTGTCCCAGCTCGTCCGCTCGCCCGGTGTGTACTTCGAGCGCACGCCGGACAAGACGTCCGACAAGGACATCTTCACCGCCAAGATCATCCCGTCGCGCGGCGCGTGGCTGGAGTTCGAGGTCGACAAGCGCGACATGGTCGGTGTCCGCCTGGACCGCAAGCGCAAGCAGAACGTCACCGTCCTGCTGAAGGCGCTCGGCTGGACCGACGCGCAGATCCTGGAGGAGTTCGGCGACTACGAGTCGATCCGGCTCACCCTGGAGAAGGACCACACCTCCGGGCAGGACGACGCGCTGCTGGACATCTACCGCAAGCTGCGGCCGGGTGAGCCGCCGACGCGCGAGGCCGCGCAGGCGCTGCTGGACAACTACTACTTCAACGGCAAGCGCTACGACCTGGCCAAGGTCGGCCGGTACAAGATCAACAAGAAGCTCGGCCGGGACGAGGCGCACGACACCGCGGTGCTGACGATCGACGACATCGTCGCCACGATCAAGTACCTGGTGGCCCTGCACGAGGGCAAGACCGAGCTGCCCGCGCCGACCGGTGAGGTCGTGGTCGAGGAAGACGACATCGACCACTTCGGCAACCGCCGGCTGCGGACCGTCGGCGAGCTGATCCAGAACCAGCTGCGCACCGGCCTGGCCCGGATGGAGCGCGTGGTCCGGGAGCGGATGACGACCCAGGACGTCGAGGCGATCACGCCGCAGACCCTGATCAACATCCGTCCGGTGGTGGCGGCGCTGAAGGAGTTCTTCGGCACCTCCCAGCTGTCGCAGTTCATGGACCAGACCAACCCGATCGCGGGTCTGACCCACAAGCGCCGCCTGTCGGCGCTCGGCCCGGGTGGTCTGAGCCGTGAGCGGGCCGGCTTCGAGGTTCGTGACGTGCACCCGTCCCACTACGGCCGGATGTGCCCGATCGAGACCCCGGAAGGCCCGAACATCGGTCTGATCGGCTCACTCGCGACGTACGGCCGGGTGAACCCGTTCGGCTTCGTCGAGACGCCGTACCGCAAGGTCGTCGACGGTCAGGTCACCGACCAGGTCGACTACCTGACCGCGGACGAGGAGGACCGGTTCGTCATCGCGCAGGCCAATGCCGTGCTGACCGACGACAACCGGTTCGCCGAGGACCGGGTGCTGGTCCGCCGGCGCCACGGTGAGGTCGAGCTCGTGCTGGTCGACGACGTGGACTACATGGACGTCTCGCCGCGCCAGATGGTGTCGGTGGCGACCGCGATGATCCCGTTCCTCGAGCACGACGACGCCAACCGGGCGCTGATGGGCTCGAACATGCAGCGGCAGGCGGTTCCGCTGATCACCGCCGACGCGCCGCTGGTCGGCACCGGGATGGAGTACCGCGGTGCGGTCGACGCCGGTGACGTGCTGGTGGCCGACAAGGCCGGTGTGGTCAAGGAGGTCTCGGCCGACCTGATCGAGGTCGCCGCCGACGACGGCACGTATCAGACCTACCGGCTGGCGAAGTTCCGCCGGTCGAACCAGGGCACCTGCATCAACCAGCGCCCGCTGGTCGACGCTGGGCAGCGGGTCGAGGTGAACAGCCCGCTCGCCGACGGTCCGTGCACCGACGAGGGCGAGATGGCGCTCGGCCGCAACCTCCTGGTCGCGTTCATGCCGTGGGAGGGCCACAACTACGAGGACGCGATCATCCTCAGCCAGCGCGTCGTGCAGCAGGACCTGCTGACCTCGATCCACATCGAGGAGCACGAGGTCGACGCCCGCGACACCAAGCTGGGTCCGGAGGAGATCACCCGGGACATCCCGAACGTCTCCGACGAGATGCTGGCCGACCTGGACGAGCGGGGCATCATCCGGATCGGCGCCGAGGTCACCACCGGTGACATCCTGGTCGGCAAGGTCACCCCGAAGGGCGAGACCGAGCTGACCCCGGAGGAGCGGCTGCTGCGCGCGATCTTCGGTGAGAAGGCCCGTGAGGTCCGCGACACCTCGCTGAAGGTGCCGCACGGCGAGAACGGGACCGTCATCGGCGTCCGCGTCTTCGACCGCGACAACGGCGACGAGCTGCCGCCGGGCGTGAACCAGCTGGTCCGCGTGTACGTCGCCCAGAAGCGGAAGATCTCGGTCGGCGACAAGCTGGCCGGCCGCCACGGGAACAAGGGCGTCATCTCGAAGATCCTGCCGGTCGAGGACATGCCGTTCCTCGAGGACGGCACCCAGGTCGACATCATCCTGAACCCGCTGGGCGTGCCCGGCCGGATGAACGTCGGTCAGGTGCTCGAGACCCACCTCGGCTGGGTCGCCAGCCGCGGTTGGGAGATCGACGAGGGCAACAAGGAGGAGTGGGCCCAGCGGCTGATCAAGATCGGCGCCGGGTCCGCCCCCGCGATGACGAACGTCGCCACCCCGGTCTTCGACGGCGCCAAGGAGGAGGAGGTCACCGGCCTGCTCGGCTCCACGCTGCCGAACCGCGACGGCGTCCGGATGGTCGACGACACCGGCAAGGCCCGGCTGTTCGACGGCCGCTCGGGTGAGCCGTTCCCGGAGCCGGTCGGTGTCGGCTACATGTACATGCTGAAGCTGCACCACCTGGTCGACGACAAGATCCACGCGCGGTCGACCGGTCCGTACTCGATGATCACCCAGCAGCCGCTGGGTGGTAAGGCCCAGTTCGGCGGTCAGCGGTTCGGCGAGATGGAGGTGTGGGCCCTGGAGGCCTACGGTGCCGCCTTCGCGCTGCAGGAACTGCTGACGATCAAGTCCGACGACGTGGTCGGCCGGGTCAAGGTGTACGAGGCGATCGTCAAGGGCGAGAACATCCCGGAGCCGGGCATCCCGGAGTCGTTCAAGGTTCTGGTCAAGGAAATGCAGTCCCTGTGCCTGAACGTGGAAGTGCTCTCGTCCGACGGAAGCCGGGTCGAGATGCGCGACAGCGAGGAGGACGTCTTCCGTGCCGCGGAGGAACTGGGCATCGACCTGTCCCGGCGGGAGCCGAACAGCGTCGAGGAGGTCTGAGCGGGTTGCCGCTTGAGATCAACACACAACTCACTCAGACCACTTTTACTATCGGGAGATAACACATCGTGCTCGACGTGAACTTCTTCGACGAGCTTCGGATCGGCCTGGCGACCGCGGATGAGATCCGCCAGTGGTCGCACGGTGAGGTCAAGAAGCCCGAGACGATCAACTACCGGACCCTCAAGCCCGAGCGGGACGGTCTCTTCTGCGAGAAGATCTTCGGTCCCACCCGGGACTGGGAGTGCTACTGCGGCAAGTACAAGCGCGTTCGCTTCAAGGGCATCATCTGCGAGCGGTGTGGCGTCGAGGTCACCCGTTCCAAGGTGCGCCGGGAGCGGATGGGCCACATCGAGCTGGCCGCGCCGGTCACCCACATCTGGTACTTCAAGGGTGTCCCGTCGCGACTCGGCTACCTGCTCGACCTCGCCCCGAAGGACCTGGAGAAGGTCATCTACTTCGCGGCGTACATGATCACCGACGTCGACGAGGAGGCGCGCCACCGCGACCTCTCATCGCTGGAGGGCCGGACCGACGTCGAGCGCAAGCAGCTCGAGAACCGGCGCGACAACGACATCGAGACGCGGATGAAGAAGCTCGAGGAGGACCTGGCACAGCTCGAGGCCGAGGGCGCCAAGGCCGACGTCCGCCGCAAGGTCAAGGAAGGTGCCGAGCGTGAGGTCAAGCAGCTGCGCGACCGTGCGCAGCGCGAGATCGACCGCCTCGACGAGGTCTGGACCCGGTTCAAGAACCTGAAGGTCCAGGACCTGGAGGGCGACGAGATCCTCTACCGCGCCATGAAGGAGCGGTTCGGCAAGTACTTCGAGGGCGCCATGGGTGCCGCCGCGATCCAGCGCCGGCTGGAGACCTTCGACCTGAAGGCCGAGGCGGACAACCTGCGCGAGACGATCAAGACCGGCAAGGGCCAGCGCAAGACCCGCGCCCTGAAGCGGCTCAAGGTCGTCACCGCGTTCCTGGCCACCAACAACAGCCCGATGGGCATGGTCCTGGACTGCGTCCCGGTCATCCCGCCGGACCTGCGGCCGATGGTCCAGCTCGACGGTGGCCGGTTCGCCACCTCCGACCTGAACGACCTGTACCGCCGGGTGATCAACCGGAACAACCGGCTCAAGCGACTGCTCGACCTGGGCGCGCCGGAGATCATCGTCAACAACGAGAAGCGGATGCTGCAGGAGGCCGTCGACGCGCTGTTCGACAACGGCCGCCGCGGCCGTCCGGTCACCGGCCCGGGCAACCGGCCGCTGAAGTCGCTGTCCGACATGCTCAAGGGCAAGCAGGGCCGCTTCCGGCAGAACCTGCTCGGCAAGCGCGTCGACTACTCCGGTCGTTCGGTGATCGTCGTCGGTCCGCAGCTGAAGCTGCACCAGTGCGGTCTGCCGAAGGCGATGGCGCTGGAGCTGTTCAAGCCGTTCGTGATGAAGCGGCTGGTCGACCTCAACCACGCGCAGAACATCAAGTCCGCCAAGCGGATGGTCGAGCGCCAGCGTGCCCAGGTCTGGGACGTGCTGGAAGAGGTCATCACCGAGCACCCGGTCCTGCTCAACCGTGCACCTACGCTGCACCGGCTGGGCATCCAGGCGTTCGAGCCGCAGCTGATCGAGGGCAAGGCGATCCAGATCCACCCGCTCGTCTGTTCCGCGTTCAACGCGGACTTCGACGGTGACCAGATGGCGGTGCACCTGCCGCTGTCGGCCGAGGCGCAGGCCGAGGCGCGGATCCTGATGCTGTCGACGAACAACATCCTCAAGCCGGCCGACGGCCGGCCGGTGACGATGCCGACGCAGGACATGATCATCGGCATCTACTTCCTCACCATGATGAAGGAGGGTGCGCTCGGCGAGGGCCGTGCGTTCAGCTCGGTGGCCGAGGCGCTGATGGCCTTCGACCGCAACGAGCTGTCGCTGCAGGCAAAGGTCACGCTGCGCCTGGACGAGTCCGGCGTACCGGCCGGTGCGACCGAGCTCGCTGACGGCGGGTTCGCGCTGGAGACCACGCTGGGCCGGGCCCTGTTCAACGAGGCGCTGCCGGCGGACTACCCGTTCGTCGACGTCGAGGTCGGCAAGAAGCAGCTGGGCGGGATCGTCAACGACCTGGCCGAGCGGTACTCGAAGGTCGAGGTCGCCAACGCCCTCGACGCGCTGAAGGACCTCGGTTTCCGCTGGGCCACCCGGTCCGGCGTGACCGTGTCCATCGACGACTTCAGCACGCCGCCGTCCAAGCCGGAGATCATGGCCCGGTACGAGTCGCAGGCCGAGAAGGTCCAGAAGCAGTTCGAGCGAGGCCTGATCACCTCGTCCGAGCGGCGGCAGGAGCTGATCGAGATCTGGACCGGCGCCAACGCCGAGGTCGGCAAGGCGATGGAGGAGAACTTCGAGAAGGCCAACCCGATCTGGATGATGGTCCACTCGGGTGCCCGGGGCAACATGATGCAGATCCGGCAGATCGCCGGTATGCGTGGCCTGGTGGCCAACCCGAAGGGTGAGATCATCGCCCGGCCGATCAAGTCCAACTTCCGCGAGGGTCTGTCGGTGGTCGAGTACTTCATCGCCACCCACGGTGCCCGGAAGGGTCTGGCCGACACCGCGCTGCGGACCGCCGACTCGGGCTACCTGACCCGTCGTCTGGTGGACGTGTCGCAGGACGTGATCATCCGCGAGGAGGACTGCGGCACCGAGCGGGGCCTGCCGAAGAAGATCGGCGAGCCCGGTCCGGACGGCAAGGTCGTGCACGCGGAGAACGTCGAGACCAGCGCCTACGCACGGACGCTGGCCACCGACGCGATCAGCCCGGACGGCAACGTCGTACTGGAGGCCGGCAGCGACCTGGGCGACGTCTCGATCGCCATGCTGGTCGAGGCCGGGCTCGAGGAGGTCAAGGTCCGCTCCGTGCTGACCTGCGACGCCAAGACCGGTACCTGCGCGAAGTGCTACGGCCGTTCGCTGGCGACCGGCAAGCCGGTCGACATCGGCGAGGCGGTCGGCATCATCGCGGCCCAGTCCATCGGTGAGCCGGGTACGCAGCTGACCATGCGTACCTTCCACACCGGTGGTGTCGCGGGTGATGACATCACCCACGGTCTGCCGCGTGTCGTCGAGCTGTTCGAGGCCCGGCAGCCCAAGGGCAAGGCGCCGATCTCCGAGGCGGCCGGCCGGATCTCGATCGAGGACACCGACAAGACCCGCAAGCTGGTGCTCACCCCGGACGACGGGTCCGAGGAGGTCGCCTACCCGGTGTCGAAGCGTGGCCGCCTGCTGATCGAGGAGGGTCAGCACGTCGAGGTCGGCCAGCAGCTGACGCAGGGGACGCCGGACCCGCAGGAGGTCCTGCGGATCCTGGGTGTCCGCAAGGCGCAGGAGCACCTGGTGGACGAGGTCCAGGAGGTGTACCGGTCGCAGGGTGTGGCCATCCACGACAAGCACATCGAGATCATCGTCCGGCAGATGCTGCGCCGGGTCACGGTGATCGAGTCGGGCGACGCCCAGCTGCTGCCGGGTGAGCTCGCGGACCGGATCACCTTCGAGGCGGAGAACCGCCGGGTGGTCGCCGAGGGCGGTACGCCGGCCTCGGGTCGTCCGGTGCTGATGGGGATCACCAAGGCCTCGCTGGCGACCGAGTCGTGGCTGTCGGCCGCCTCCTTCCAGGAGACGACCCGCGTCCTCACCGAGGCCGCGATCCACGGCAAGTCCGACTCGCTGGTCGGTCTGAAGGAGAACGTCATCATCGGCAAGCTGATCCCGGCCGGTACGGGCATGGACCGGTACCGCAACATCCGGGTGGAGCCCACCGAGGAGGCGAAGGCCGCGATGTACTCGATGGTCGGCTACGAGTCGTACGACTACGACTTCGGCCCGTCCACCGGGCAGTCGGTCCCGCTCGACGACTTCGACCTCGGTTCGTACCAGAACTGATTCGAGTCACCGCCCTGACCGGGGCGGGGAACGAGTAGCGAGGGCGGCACTCCCACTCAGGGGGTGCCGCCCTCGCGGCGTTCGGGTGCAGGATGGCCCATGGCCGGAAACAAGACCGTGAGGACCGACGCGTCGGTCGACGACTACCTCGCCGGCATCGCCGGCTCCCGCGGTGACGACGCCCGCGAGCTCAACGACTTGCTGACCGAGGCGACCGGCCTCCGGCCGGCCCTGTGGGGCTCGTCCATCGTCGGGTTCGGCGACCGCCACCTGGTGTACGACAGCGGCCGTGAGCTCGACTGGTTCCAGATCGGCTTCGCCGCCCGCAAACAGGCGCTGACGCTCTACCTCACCGAGGGATTCGAGGGGTACGACGAGCTGCTCGGGCGCCTCGGGCCGCATACGACCGGCGTCGGCTGTCTCTACGTCAAACGCTTGTCTGACGTGGATTCCGCCGTCCTGGCCGAGCTTGCGAAGCGGAGTGTGCAGCACACGCGGGGTGGCGGCTGAAAGTGTCCGCGGGATGCGCCAAGATTGGTCCATGACGGATCTCCCGGCCCATCTGCGGCCCTTCGTCCTCGGGGTTCTGGACGGTCCCGACGTCCGGGTCGACCGGCTCGGGGAGATCGACTTCCACCGCCCGGCCGGGTCCGCCCGGACCGGCGCGATTCTCTTTGTGCACGGGGGTCCTGGGCCCGCCGGGCTCGAGGTGATGCCTCGTGACTGGCCGGTGTTCCGGGGATACGCGACCGCGGCCGCCCGCCGGGGCGTCGTGGCCGCTGTCGTCGACCACAGCCTGATCCACGGCCTCGACCACCTGGTCACCGCCGCGGACGAGGTGGAGGCCGCGGTCGGCGTTCTGCGATCCGATCCACGCGTCGACCCCGACCGGGTCGCCCTGTGGTTCTTCTCCGGCGCCGGCCTGCTGGCAGGGGAGTGGCTGGACAGCCGCCCCGACTGGCTGCGCTGTGTCGCCCTGACCTACCCCCTGCTCGCCACCCCGCCCGGTGTCGACGAACTGGTTCATGCCGCCGAAGTGATCGGCAAACACAAGGATCTGCCGGTGCTGCTGACCAGAGCCGGACTCGAGCCCGAGGAGCTCGCCGGTCCGGTCGCGGAGTTCGTCTCCGCCGGTGGTACCGCGCTGGACATCATCGACGTACCGAAAGGGCACCACGGGTTCGACATGCTCGACCACACCGAAGAATCACGCGCCGCCGTCACCAAGGCCCTGGACTGGGCGATCGCCCACCTGGGCGAGGAGCCGGACGGCCAGAAACTCCTCGTCCCTCCGCCACCCGCCAGATCCTCCACCACCCGGCCTACGACGACCGCCGGCAAGACCCGGGTGGCGGTGAAGGAGACCAGCACCC